>JAOASR010000047.1 GCA_030158585.1 Microcella sp. | reverse complement strand
GCGGCAGCGCGATGCCCTCGATCGCGACGATCCAGTAGTTGGGGTGGCGCAGCCACGAGAAGCGGTACGGCCCGCGCGTGACGCGGCCGGCGCCCGGCACGACGATGACGCGCGTGTTCCACTGCTCGCCGAGCGCCCAGATCACCCAGTAACGGCCGACCTGGCACAGCAGTGCGATGACGAGCATGGGCCAGCCGAGCGCCCCGATGAAGGGCCGGTCGAGCAGCACGACCTCGGCGACGCATGCGATGAGCAGGCCCGTGTGCAGCACGACCATGAACGGGAAGTGCCGCTGGCCGTGCTCCACCCCGCCGCGCGCGAAGGCGAGCGCGGCGTGCCTCTTCGAGATGACGAGCTCGACGAGGCGCTCGACCCCCGTCGCAAGCACGAGCAGTGAGTAGAGGATGACGCTCATGACCACTCCAGCAGGACGAGTTCGGCGGTGACGCCGGGGCCGAGGGCGAAGAGCACCGCGCGCGAGCCGACGGGCTGCTCGCCGACCTCGGCGAGCACGTGCAGCACGGCAGCCGACGACAGGTTGCCCGTGCGGGCCATGACCTGCCACGACGCATCGAGCGCCGAGGGCGGCAGGTCGAGTGCCGCCGTGAACGATTCGAGGATGCGGGGGCCACCCGGGTGGGCGATCCACCGGTCGACGTCGTCACGGGTCAGCCCCTCGCTCGCGAGCAGCTCGTCGACGCCAGCCGAGAAGTGCCCGTCGATGAGGGCGGGCACACCAGCCGCGAGCATGAGCGTGAAGCCGGTCGACCCGATCTGCCAGCCGATCATCGAAGCACTGTCGGGGTAGAGCGCGCTGCGGCTCGCGACGACGCGCGGCGCCCGCGACCCCGCCTCGACCGCCGCCGGATGCTCGTCCCCGACCATCACGACCGCCGCAGCCCCGTCGCCGAAGATGCCCGTGCCGACGACGTTCGCCATCGACTGGTCCTGCCACTGCAGAGTGAGCGAGCACAGTTCGACGCTCACGAGAAGAGCGACCCCCTGCGGATGTCCGGCCAGATAATCGGCGACGCGTGCGATCCCGGCGGCGCCGGCCACGCATCCCAGGCCGAAGCTCGGCACCCGCCGCAGGTCGGAGCGGAACCCCATCGAGGTCGCGAGCAGTGCGTCGAGCGAGGGAGCCTGCACGCCCGTGACGGTCGTGAAGAAGAGGTGGTCGACATCGTCGACCCGCAGCCCCGCGTCACGCAGCGCGGTGCTCACGGCGCGCTCGACGAGCGGCAGGGCGAGCTCGACGAAGAGCGCGTTGGTCTCGCTGAACGAGTCGAGGTCGGCGTAGCGCGAGAGTGGCAGCGCGAGGTGTCGCGTCTTGATGCCGCTCGCGGCATGCACCCTCTCGAGCACCGAGCGCGCCGCGCGGTCTCCCGTGAGGCGCGCGCCGAGCTCGGCGGTGATCTCGTGCTGCTCGTGCACGTTGTCGGGCAGAACGGGCGCGACAGCGAGGATCCGAGACATAGGCGCATCCTTCCACGGTCGGCTTCGGGCGCGCACAGGCGACGTCGAGTAGGCGCCTAGAGGGCTCGGCGCAGAATTCCCATGACCTCCTCGGCCGTCGGCTGCACGGGGGCGTTGATCGTCACGGCGTCGGCGAGGGTGTCGTGCGCGAGAGAGGCGAGCGCCTCCTCCGTCACGCCGAATCTCGAGAGCGGTGCCGACATGCCCACCGAGAAGGCGAGATCGGCGATCGCGACGATCGCCGCCTCCGCGTTCTCGGCCTCACTCGCGTCGGTGCGGCCGACGCCGAGCGCGAAGGCGACGCGGGCGATGCGAGCACGGCGAGCCTTGAGGCTGAACCGCAGCACCTCCTCGATGACGATGCAGAGCGCGAGACCGTGCGGAATATCGAACTGACCGCCGAGCGGGTGGGCGATGCCGTGCACGAGGCCGAGACCCGTGTGCGAGAAGCCGACGCCCGCGACATGGCTCGCGAGCAGCAGCTCGGCGCGCGCCTCGAGGTCGGAGCCGTCGGCGACGGCCCGCGGCAGGTGCTCGGCGACGGTCGCGATGACCTGCAGGGCAATGCCGTCGGAGTACGGATTCGCGCGCACCGAGAGGTACGACTCGAGCGCGTGCGTCAGCGCGTCCATGCCCGTGGCGGCCGTCGCCCCGGGCGGCAGTCCGACGGTCAGCTCGGGGTCGAGTATCGCTGCGTACGCGAGGGCGCTCGCGTGCCCGACGTAGAACTTGCGGTGCCCGACGACGTCGGTGATGACGCCGAAGGCGTTGACCTCGGCACCCGTGCCGGCCGTGGTCGGAATGGCGATGATCGGCAGGGCGGTGTTCGCGAACGAGGAGGTGTAGTCGAGCTCGATGCCGCGCTGCGGATTGACGGCGCCGAGCGCGATGCCCTTCGCGGCATCCATCGACGAGCCGCCACCGACCGGCACGACGAGGTCGGCCTCAGCGGCCGCGGCGGCATCGCTGCCCGCGTCCACCGCGGTCGTCGTCGGGTTCGGGGCGACGCCGTCGAAGACCGTCACCGTGATGCCGGCCGCCTCGAGCGAGGCACGCACAGCAGCGACGACAGGCGTCGTCGCGAGGAATGAGTCGGTGACGATGAGCGCGTGCTGCGCGCCGAGCGAGGCGGCGACCGAACCCGTCATGCTCACGGCGCCGCACCCGAAGTGCGCCGTGGGCTTGGGGTCGAGCGTGAGCGACTGCGCTGCGAGCGGGGAGGGCAGCGGAGCGAGGCCCGTGGGCGCGAGGCCGATCATCGGTCGGCTCCGCTCAGGCGCAGCTCCTGGCCGATGAGATCTTCGTACAGCTTCATGGGTGTCATCTCCCCCGCACGGTCGCCGTACTGGGCCCGAGCTCGGCGGTAGATCTGCTCGACGAGGCCACTGAGCTCGGCGGGCACGCCAACCGAGCGGGCGAGGTCGATCGAGAGCCCGAGGTCTTTGCACGCGAGGGCGATCGCGAAGCCCTCGTCATAGTCGCCGTGGTCGAGCACCGAGAGCACGTCGCGCTCGACGAACGTGCTGTTGGCGGGGCTCGCGATGAGCGAGCGGCGCAGCACGTCGAGGTCGACGCCGGCCTTGACGCCGATCGCGAGCACCTCGGCTGTGGCGACGAGGTGCGAGAACCAGAGCTGGTTGATCATGAGCTTGACGGCGTATCCGGCGCCGTGACCGCCGACGTGGATGATGCGCTCCGGGTCACCCATCGCCTCGAACACGGGGCGCAGTCGCTCGACGTGCTCGGCGTCGCCGCCGACGAAGATCTGCAGCGTGCCGTTCGCGGCGCCGACCGACATGCCCGAGACGGGAGCGTCGAGCACGACGAGCTCGGGGTGGGCGGCGCGCACGCGCTCGGCGACCTCGGGCACCGAGGTCGACATGTCGATCCAGGTGAGGCCAGCGCGGGCGCCTGCGAGAAGGCCGGTCGGCCCCGAGAGCGCGGCGTCCACGTGCCGGGGCGTGGGCAGCATCGTGATGACGACGTCACTGGCGGCAGCGACATCCGCCGCCGTGTCGGCCCAGACCGCGCCGCCCGCGACGAGCGCGTCGCCCGACTCGCGGCGGATGTCGGTGATGACGAGAGGGAGGCCCGCGGCCTGCAGATTGCGGGTCATGCCCGAACCCATGTTGCCGAGCCCGATGAAGCCGACGGTGGGGAGGGGGGTGCTGGTCATGAGGTGCGTCACTCGATTCGAAGGGGCGGGCCGTCAGAGACGGTCGTCGCCGAGGTGGATCCAGGTGGTCTTGAGGGCGCTGTAGCTGTCGAGGGCGTGCAGCGAGCGATCGCGCCCCGAGCCGGAGGCCTTGAAGCCGCCGAAGGGCGTGATGACGTCGGCGATGTCGAAGGCGTTGACCCAGACGGTGCCGGCGCGCAGAGCTCGGGCGGAGCGATGCGCGGTCGTGACGCTGCTCGTCCACACTGCTGCGGCGAGCCCGTAGGGCGAGTCGTTCGCGACGCGCACGGCCTCCTCGGCGCCGCGCACGGTCGTGACGGCGAGCGCGGGCCCGAAGATCTCCTCCTGGCCGATGCGCGAGCGGTTGTCGACGCCGTCGAAGACCGTGGGCTCGACGTAGTAGCCGCCCTCGACCGGCGAGACGCGGTCGCCGCCGATGACCGTGGCGCCCTCGCTGCGGGCGATGGCCACGTAGTCCAGCACGCGCTCGAGCTGGCGCTCGCTCGCGATCGTGCCGATCTGGGTCGCCTCGTCGAGCGGGTCGCCGAGCACGAGCGAGCGCCCGACCGCAACGACCCTCTCGAGCAGCTCGTCGTGCACGGCCTCGTCGACAATGAGCCTGCTGCCGCCGTGGCACGTCTGGCCCGCGTTGTAGAAGATGCCCCACGCGATGCCGCTCGCGGCCGCGTCGAGATCTTCTGCGTCGGCGAGCACGATGTGCGGCGACTTGCCGCCAAGCTCGAGCGCGACCTGCTTGCCGTTCGACTCGCCTGCGTAGGTCATGAAGCCGCGACCGACCGCGGGCGAGCCCGTGAACGTGATCTTGTCGACGAGCGGGTGTCGGCCGAGCGCCTGCCCCGCGACAGGGCCGAGCCCCGGCACGACGTTGAAGACCCCGGGCGGGATGCCCGCCTCGAGCGCGAGCCGCCCGAGCATGAGCGCCGAGAGGCTCGTGAGCTCGGCCGGCTTGAGCACGACCGAATTGCCCATCGCGAGCGCGGGCGCGATCTTCCACGAGCTGATGATGAGCGGATAGTTCCAGGGCACGACTGCGCCGACGACGCCGAGCGCCTCGCGCGTCACGAGCGCGAGCGCACTTTCCGGCGCGGGCGCCACTTCGTCGTAGACCTTGTCGATCGCTTCGGCGTACCAGCGCACGACACGCGCGGCGTTGGGCACGTCGACCCGGCGCGCGTCGCCGATCGGGTGACCCG
Organism: Microcella sp.; assembly: GCA_030158585.1. Classification (GTDB taxonomy): domain Bacteria; phylum Actinomycetota; class Actinomycetes; order Actinomycetales; family Microbacteriaceae; genus Microcella. The sequence continues at coordinate 9,814 of JAOASR010000047.1, read as the reverse complement.
AATCGATGGCTTCGAGCAGCGCGAGCTCGTCGAGGTTCTCGAGCATGAGCTCGGCGAGGCGCAGCAGCACGCGCTGGCGGTGGCGGCGATCGGAGCGCGACCACACGCCCGACTCGAACGCGGCGGCCGCCGACCGCACCGCAGCATCCACATCGATGTCGGATGCTGCGCTCACGCTCGCGATCAGCCGACCGTCGCGCGGGGCGATCGTGTCGAAGGTCGCACCATCGGCGGCGGGGCGAAACTCGCCGTCGATGAGCAATCGCGTCTCGGGGCGCAGCGAGGTCGCGGCCTCATGCCAGTTCGTCATGACCGTGAGCCTCTCAGACCGTGTAGTGCGCGACGGCGTCGTGGTCGATCTCGACGCCGAGCCCTGGTCGATCGGGCACGACGACGTCGCCCTGCGCGTCGATCGTGATGGGTGTCATGAAGAAGTCGCGGCGCTCGGGGGTCCACCCCGGCGGGTCGTACGGGAACTCGAGGTACGGGCCGGCGTCGACGCCCGCGGCGACGTGGAGGTTGGCGAGCAGGCCGAGACCGTTAGTCCACGTGTGCGGAGTGAAGAAGCGATGGCGGAGGTTCGCCGACTCGGCGACCTGACGCGCGCGGTACATGCCTACCGCGAGGGCCACGTCGGGCTGATAGATGTCGAAGGCGTCCTGCTCGATGAGGGCCATCATCTCGGGCAGGCTGCGGACCATCTCGCCGCCCGAGAGCTGCAGGCCCGTCTGCGCGCGCACGCGCTGGGCGCCCGGCACGTCGACCTGAGGCAGAGGCTCCTCGAGCCACAGCACGCCGAGCTCAGCGAGCTCCGCCGCGAGGCGGTGCACCTTCGCGAGCGGAAGGGCGTGATCGATGTCGCCCGACATGCGCCACATCTGATTGAGGTCGACCATGAGGTCGAAGTCTTCGCCGACAGCTTCGCGAGCGGCGCGCACGGCGGCGACGCCCTCCGACAGGCGGTCGCGAGCGATGCGGATCTTCATCGCGCGGAAGCCGACCGCCTTCGCGGCGAGCGCCGACTCGGCTCGCGCCTCGGGGCTCAGCAGCTCGCCGCTCGACGCGTAGGCGGGGAGGCGGTCACGCGCTCCTCCGAAGAGGAGGGAGACGGGCATCCCCGCCACCTGCCCGATGATGTCCCACAGGGCCGCCTCGAGCGGCCAGTAGCGACCGCCATGGAAGTTGATCGTCTCGATGCGCCGCACCTGGTTGATGATCTGCAGCGGGTCGGTGCCGAGGAAGAGGTGCTCGTACGCCTCGAAGCCGTCCATCGTGTCGCCCGAGCCGTAGCCCGTGACGCCCTCGTCGGTCTCGACCGTGACGAGAGTGGCCGGGAAGGCGCGGCGCGGCTCGGGATCCCACGCCGCGTTGAACGGCGGGTCGAGGGGAAGATTCAGCCTGGTCAGGCGAATCGCGGTGATCTTCATCGGCTCAGCTCTGCGGTGTGTAGAAGGGGTTGGCGGGGTGGTGGCGCGCGGCGATCACATCGTCGGCGCTCGGGAGGCGCTCGGCCCCGTTGCGCAGCGCAGTGAAGGCAGAGAGCCGGTTGTGGGTGAAGACGGCGTCTGCGTCGTCGGCGGCGGGGTTCACCCAGACCGCGGCGATGATGCAGTGGCTGTCGGCGTGCTCGAGCGGGATGACGCCCTCGGCGAGCGCGTCGGCGACACCGGCGGCGACACCGGCCTGCGCGGGCCCCCAGATGAGGAGGCCGTGCGCATCGCTGGCCGGGGCGACCTTCGTGACGAAGAGGGTGAGCGGCTTCACCGGGAGCGAGGGCCGCAGCACTGTGACGAACGGTACGTGTCCCGCGCTCGGGGTGGCGAGGGCTGTCGCCCACGCCACCCCGGCGGGGCCCTCCCGATCACCGAGGACCGTGTTGACATGCGCGGCGTTCACGCCGTCTCCGACGAAGCTCTCGCCGATCTGGAGGGTGGTGGCCATGACTAGATCAGGCCCTGCTCTTCGAGCCAGTCGCGAGCGATGTCCTCCGGGTCTTCACCGTCGACGTCGGCGAGCGCGTTGAGGCGCTGCATCTCGGCGTCGGTGAGCTTGTCGGCGAACATCGCGATGACCTCGGAGATGCCCGGGTACTCGTCGAGCACCTCCTGCTTGAGCGTGAAACCGGCCTGGTAGACGGGGAAGAAGTTCTTGTCGTCCTCGAGCACCACCAGGTCGAGCGCGGCGATGCGGCCGTCGGTGGCGAAGACCTCACCGAAGTTGCAGTCGGTGCCCTCGGCGGTCGCCGTGTAGATGACGCCCGTGTCGAGCAGCGCCACGTTCTCGGCGGGAACGTCGATGCCGTAGGCCTCGACGAGACCCGGGAAGCCGTCGTCACGCGTCGAGAACTCGCTCTCGATGCAGAACGTCTGCTCCTCGACCGGCAGGCTCGCGATGTCGCTGAGCGTCGAGACGCCGAGTTCCTCGGCCTTGTCGGCGCGGATCGCGAACGCGTAGGTGTTGTTGAGCGGCGCCGGGTCGAGCCACGCGATGCCGTTGGCCGCGTCGGCCTCCTTGGTCGCCTCGAACTGGGCCTCGGCACCGACGACGGGAGCCGTGTTGCCGTTGTAGGTGATCCACGACGTGCCGGTGTACTCCCAGTAGCCGAGGAACTCGTCGCTCTCGAGCGCCGTGCGCACGTTGGCCGATCCGACGACCTGCGTGTTGACGTCGGTGTCGGCGCCGTACGCGTTGAGCAGCTGGCTCGTGAGGTGGGCGAGGATGTACTGCTCTGAGAAGTCCTTCGAGCCGATCGTGCCGGTGAGACCCGAGACGAGCTGCTCCTCCTCGGGGACGGCCGCTTCGCCGCCGCCGGCCGAGCAGCCCGCGAGGGCGACGCTCGCCGCGGCCGTGAAGGCCAGCAGAGCTGTGGTGCGTGTGCGCATGTGTTCTCCTTGGTGGTGCGGGTGGGCGGTGCTTTTCGAAGTGCGGGCGAGCAGCGTCGTCGCTACACGCCTTTCGGGCGCAGCACGTCTTCGATGACGCTTGCGACCCAGTCGATGAGCAGCGCGATGCTCGCCACGAGCACGGCGCCGGTCACGAGTACGGGAAAACGCTGGAGCTTGAGGCCGTTGACGATCATGTCGCCGAGCCCGCCGGCGTTGATGAAGGTCGCGATCGTGGCGACGCCGACGCAGAAGACAAGCGAGGTGCGCAGACCCGCGAGGATCACGGGCACCGCGAGCGGCAGCTCGATGCGCCGCAGCACCTGGCCGCTCGTCATGCCCATGCCGAGCGCCGACTCCTTGACGAACGGGTCGATCTGCTCGAGGCCGATCATCGTGTTGCGCAGCACGGGAAGGAACGAGTAGATGACGAGCGCGACCAGCGCCGTCGTGTAGCCGGTCTGCCAGATGATGGCGAGGAGGATCACGACGCCGACCGCGGGCGTCGCCTGGCCGACGTTGGCGAGTCCGAGCACGAAGCCGCGCGTGAACCGCGACCTCGTGCGACTGAGCAGGATTCCCGTCGGGATCGCGAGCACCGCCACGAGGATCGACGCGACGATCGTGAGGTTCAGGTGCTCGCCGGTGCGCAGGAAGATGTAGTCCCAGTTGAGCGTGCGCTGCTCGATCGAGTCGAGCTCGAGCGTCGACAGCCACAGCAGCAGGCCGCCGAGCGAGAGGACGACGATGACGGGAGTCGCCGCCCGGCGGGCGATGCGGATGCGGCGGTCGGTCCGGCGTGCGGCCGACGCTGTGGAGATCGCGGTCGTGGCGGTCGAGACGGTCACGCCAGCCGCCCCTCGTCGGAGCGCGTCGCGGCGAGGGCCGTGGCATCCGCCCCCAGGGCCGTCGAGATGCGCTCGACCGTCAGCGACCCGACGAGCGTGCCCGACCGGTCGACGACGCCGATCGCGGGGGCACCCGTCACGATGAGCAGGTCGAGCGCGTCGCGCAGGCTGTCATCGGTCGCGATGCGGTGGTGGTCGACGGCGGCGGATGCTGCGCCGAGCACCGCCGTCTCGACCGGGATGAGGGCGAGCCGCTTCAATGCCGCCCCCTGGCCGATGAACGAGCGCACGTAGTCGTTGGCCGGCTCAGCGAGGATCGCCGCGGGCGTGTCGAACTGCTCGATCTGCGATCGCTCGCTCAGCACGGCGATGCGGTCGCCGAGGCGGATGGCCTCGTCGAAGTCGTGCGTGACGAAGATGATCGTCTTGCCGATCGACTCCTGCAGGCGCAGGAACTCGGCCTGCAGCTTCTCGCGCGTGATGGGGTCGGTCGCGCCGAAGGGCTCGTCCATGAGCATGACGGGCGGATCCGCGGCGAGCGCGCGAGCGACGCCGACGCGCTGCTGCTGGCCGCCCGAGAGCTGGCGGGGGTAGCGGTGGGCGAAGGTTCCCGGATCGAGCTGAACGGTCTGCAGCAGTTCGTCGACGCGGTCGGCGGTGCGCTGCTTGGTCCAGCCGAGAAGCTTCGGCACGACCGCGATGTTCTCCGCGATCGTCATGTGCGGGAAGAGACCGATCTGCTGGATCACGTAGCCGATGTGGCGGCGCAGCTCGCTCGGGTCGAGCGAGAGGATGTCGCGGCCGTCGATCGTGATCGACCCGCTCGACGGCTCGATGATGCGGTTGATCATCTTCATCGTGGTCGTCTTGCCGCAGCCCGAGGGTCCGACGAACATGATGAGCTCGCCGGGCTCGGCGACCATCGAGAACTCCTCCACCGCGGGGGCGTCCTGGCCGGGGTAGACCTTGCTGACCCGGTCGAGAACGATGCGGGCACCGTCGGTGCGGCTCGCGATCTGCGTCAGGGCGGTGTCGGTCGATTCAGGCACGGAGACCCCTTGAGGTGGTGAGGCGAGTGATCTGGACGAAGGCGGCGTCGACGAGCAGCGCGAGGATGATGACGCCGAGCGTGCCGGTGAGCGCGAAGTTGAGGGCGTTCTTCGACCCGAGCGACGAGAGGCCGTTGAAGATGAGCGTGCCGAGGCCGGGTCCGGCGACGTAGGCCGCGATCGCGGCGATGCCGATGGTGAGCTGGGCGGCGACGCGCACGCCCGTGAGGATGATCGGCCAGGCGATGGGCAGCTGGATGCTCATCATGCGCTTGATCGGACCCATGCCCATGCCCATGGCCGACTCGAGGACGCTCGGCGGCACCTCCCGCAGGCCGACGATCGTGTTGCGCACGATGGGCAGGAGCGAGTAGAAGGTCAGCGCGATGACGGTGCTCGTCCAGCCCAGGCCGAAGGGCCGGATGAGCAGGGCCAGCAGGGCGAGGCTCGGAATGGTGAGCGCGACACCCGCGGCCGCGATGACGATCGCGGCGGGGATCGGCTTGTTCCACGTGAGCATGCCCACGACGACGCCGATGACCATCGCGATCGCGAGGGAGATGAGCACGACGACGAGGTGCTCGACCATCAGCTCGAGGATGTCGTCCCAGCGGCGCGACCAGAAGGTCAGCAGGCCGGCGAGATCGAACGGGGTCACACGTGCTCCTCACTCAGCGTCGAGCGATCGCGCCCTGGGGTGGGCGGTTGAGTCACGGTAGGTCGGACTGGATCATTTCGTCAACGCTAGTTGTCAGTATGGCAACACCGGGGCTAGGCTCGCGCCATGCCGAGCACGACTTCGGGCCCCGCCGCCGCACCCCGGCGCAACTCCGCCGGGCTGCAGCGCGACCTGGAGCTGCTCGAGCTGCTCGCGACGCCCGAGAGCGTGAGCGCGGGGGGTCTTGGCGTCAGTCGCGTCGCCGCCCTCGCTGATCGCGACAAGGCGGTCGTCTCGCGCACCCTCGCGACGCTCGCCGACGCGGGGCTCATCGAGCGTGACCCCGACACCCTGCAGTACCGACTCGGGCACCAGCTCTACGCGCTCGCCGCCCGCACGCGCGAGGCACAGCTCGTCACGCGTGCCCTGCCGTTCCTGCGCCGCGTTGTGCGCGCGACGCATGAGACGACCCACTTGTGCGTGCTGCGCTCGGGCACCGTGCTCACCCTCGTGAGCGAGATGAGCGAGTACGCCTTCCGCGGCGTCGGCTGGGAGGGCGTGAGCACGGCCGCCTGGAACACCTCCGCCGGGCGCGTGCTCGTCTCGGGCTGGACCGAGCAGAACCTGCGCGAGTGGTACGAGGTGCACGGCCACGATCGGGCGATCACGAGCCCGAGTGCTCCCGTGGCCTCGGCGTTCGGCTCGTCGGCACCTTCCGAGCCCGTGCCCGGCGCCTCGCTCGTGACCGATGTCGACGCGTTCCTCGCCGAGATCGCCCGCATTCGCCGCCAGGGCTACGCGAAGGTCGACGAGGAGTTCGAGGCCGGCGTCGTTGGCGTCTCGGCGCCTGTCTTCGACTTCCGCGGCACGGTCATCGCCGCCATCAATGTCAGCGCCCCGAAGCACCGCCTCGGCGAGCACTTGGATGCCGCAGGTCGCGTCGTCGCGAAGATTGCCCGAGAGCTCTCGGAGCAGCTGGGGGCCCCCGAGCGCGGGCCGCGCGAGGTCTAGATCGGGCGACGACTCGGTCGCCTGGCCGCCGCGAAGGTGACGGTGCGGCCAGCCTTCCGTTGTTGAGGAGTGTCGAATTCCGATTTCGTCACTCCTCAACAACGGAAGGTAGCGTCGTACGCTCGACTCATCCGCGCTCATCGACGACGCGGTAGGAAGGAGCCGCCGTGAGCGACGCCGCGCCGCGCACCCGCGCCCTCCCCTCGGCCCTCGATGCCGAGCTGGCCGCGCTCCGCCTGGGCGCCGCCGCCTGGGTCGCGAGCGACCTCGCCGCCAAGCGCGCTCTGCTGCCCGAGCTGCGCCGCGCGACCGCCGCGGCCGCCGCCGACTGGGTCGCCGCCGCGTGCGCCGTGAAGCAGATCGACCCGAATAGCCCGGCCGCGGGCGAGGAGTGGTCGAGCGGCCCGTACGCCGTCATCAGCGCGACCGCCGCTCTCGAGAAGACGCTCCGCACGCTCGAGGCGGGCGGCACCCCGCTCACCGACCGACGCCTCGGCCGCGCACCGCGAGCCCGCGTCACCGTGCGCGCCTTCCCCTACGTGCCGAAAGACGTCGTGCTCGCCGGCTACTCCGCCGAGGTCTGGCTGCGCCGCGGCGTGAGCATCGATGAGGCGCGCGCGGGCGTCGCCGGTGCCCTGCGCGATCGCGATCGCGACCCCCTCGTGACGGCGGTGCTCGGCGCCGGAAACATCACGGGCATCCCCGCCCTCGACGTGCTGACGGCCCTCTATCAGGAGGCGAGCGCCGCGATCGTGAAGCTCAACCCCGTCAACACGGCGGTCGGCGACGCGCTGCGCGCGGCCTTCGCTCCGGCGATCGAGCGCGATCTGGTGCGCATCATCGAGGGGGATGCCCGGGTCGGCCAGGCGCTCATCCACCACCCCGACGTCGACCGCATCCACATCACCGGCAGCCGCGCGAGCCACGACACTATCGTCTTCGGCACCGGGCCCGACCGCGACGAGCGGATGCGCGAGCGCAGGCCCATCCTCGACAAGCCGATCACGAGCGAGCTCGGCGGCGTCGGGCCCGTCATCGTCGTGCCGGGCGGCGGCGACGGCGCCCGCGGACGCGACACCTGGAGCGACCACGACCTCGACGTCGCCGCGCGCGGCATCGCCACCGAGCGCCTGCACAACTCGGGCTTCAACTGCATCGCCACGCAGCTCGTCGTCATCCCCGCGGCGTGGCAGCACGCCGACGCGTTCGTCGCGAAGCTGCGAGGGCACCTGGCGGCGGCACCTGCGCGCCCCGCCTACTATCCGGGAGCATCCGATCGCCGCGACGCCGCCGTCGCCGCCCACCCCGACGCGGTCAGCCTCGGCGGCGACCCGTCGGCGGCCCGCGCGCTCGTCGACCACCTCGACCCGGCCGACGAGACCGAGCCGCTCTTCACGACCGAGGTGTTCGGGCCCGTGCTCGGCGTCGTGCGGCTGCCGGGCGCGGTGGGTGCCGACGGCGCGGTCGAGCCCGCCGCGTTCCTCGACGCGGCCGTCGAGTTCTGCAACGAGCGCCTCGCCGGAACCCTCGGGGCCGGCATCGTCATCCACCCGCGCACGCGCCGCGCGCTCGGCTCGGCGCTCGACGCCGCGATCGCCGACCTCGAGTACGGCACGGTCGGCGTCAACTGCTGGGTCGGCCCGCTGTTCGGCATGCCCGGCGCGACGTGGGGAGCCTTCCCCGGCCACGTCATCCACGACGTCGGCAGCGGCATCGGCGTCGTGCACAACGCGCTGCTCATCGACCCCGCGCAGGTCGAGCGCACGGTCGGCCACGGGCCGTGGCATCCGACGCCGACGCCGCTGTGGTCGGTCGACAACCGCACCGCGCACGTGACGGCCGAGCGCCTGACGCGCTTCGCCGCCGACGACTCCGCGGCGGCCGTGCCCGCGGCGGTCGCGACGATCGCCAGCTATGTGAGGGGCTGAGGATGCTCGACGCACGCCCGACCGCGCCCGAGGCGCACCGCACGACCGACCCCGAGTCGCGCCACCGCGACCACCACGACGTCGTCGTCATCGGCTCGGGCTTCGGCGGCTCGGTCGCCGCGCTGCGCCTCGTCGAGAAGGGCTACCGCGTCACGGTGCTCGAGGCGGGCCGCCGCTTCGCGGACGACGAGTTCGCCCGCACGAGCTGGAGCCTGAAGAAGTTCTTCTGGGCGCCCGCGCTCGGGCTGCTCGGCATCCAGCGCATCCACTTGCTCGACGACGTCATGATCCTCGCCGGGGCGGGCGTGGGCGGCGGCTCGCTCGTCTACGCGAACACGCTCTATCGGCCCGCCTCCGACAACTTCTTCCACGACCGCCAGTGGGCGCACATCACCGACTGGAAGGCCGAGCTCGACGCCTACTACGACCAGGCGAGCCGCATGCTCGGCGTCGCGCTCAACCCGACGATCACGCCCGCCGACGAGATCATGCAGAAGGTCGCCGCCGACCTGGGCGTGCCCGAGAGCTTCCACCTCACCCCGGTCGGGGTGTACTTCGGCGAGGGCGCAGGCGTCGAGGCGCCCGACCCCTACTTCGGCGGAGCCGGCCCCGCCCGACGCGGCTGCCTCGAGTGCGGCGAGTGCATGACCGGCTGCCGGCACAACGCGAAGAACACGCTCGTGAAGAACTACCTGCACCTCGCCGAGTCGGCGGGTGCGGTCGTGCAGCCGCTCACGACGGTGACCCGCGTCGCGCCGCGGCCGGGCGGCGGCTACACCGTCACCACTCGCCGCACCGGGAAGGGCCGCCGCTCCGAGCGCACGCTCACCGCCGATCAGGTCGTCGTGGCGGCGGGCGCGTGGGGCACCCAGCAGCTGCTGCACCGCATGAAGGCCGTGGGGCACCTGCCGGGCATCTCCGACCGGCTGGGCGAGCTGACGCGCACGAACTCCGAGGCCCTCGGCGGAGCATCCACCGCTCTGCGCCACGCGCGCGGGGTCGACATGACCCGCGGCGTGGCCATCACGTCGTCGATCCACCCCGACGAGCACACGCACATCGAGCCCTGCCGCTACGGCCACGGCTCGAACGCTCTCGCGCTGCTGGCGACGCTCGCGGTGCCGGGTGGCCGCCGCACCCCGCGCTGGCTGCTGTGGATCGGCCAGCTGCTGCGCCACCCCGCCCGCGTCGCGTCGATGGTGTTCGGCCTCGGCAGCTGGAGCGAGCGCACGATCGTCGGCCTCGTCATGCAGAACCGCGACAACTCGCTCACGGTGCGCGCTGGGCGCGGGCTCTTCGGGCGCTTCCGACTGCGGTCGAGCCAGGGGCACGGCGAGCCGAATCCGACCTATCTGCCCGAGGCGAACCAGGCCTACGGGCTCATGGCGCAGCACATGAACGGCTTCGCGCAGTCGGGCATCAGCGAGGTCTTCGACGT
>JAOASR010000046.1 GCA_030158585.1 Microcella sp. | reverse complement strand
ACGAGCGGCGCGGCGCGCGGGGCGAGCGTCGGAGCCGGAGCGGGGGCCGGAGTCGGAGCCGCGGCCGGCGGCGGAGTGATCGTGATCGGCTTCGGCTTCGCGGTGAAGGTCGGCTTCGGCTCCGGGTCGACCGGCGGGTCGACCGGCGGGTCGGTCGGCGGCGGCGGGGGCGGCGGCGGAGCGACCGGCTGCAGCGGCTTCTTCGCGGCCGCCGGCATGACCACGATGTGTCCGGTCTGCACCGTGCGCTGGCCGTCGGCAGCCACCTCGGTGAACCGCAGGTGGTGGTCGCCCTTGTGGCGCTCGCCACCGGGTGCGGGGACGGTGCAGCTCCAGGCCGTCGTGCCCGGGGCGGTGCCGACGCAGGCCGAGGCGAGCGACTGCCAGCCGCCGCCCGCGGGCGGGCGCATCTCGACCTCGAGGCTCGAGTCGGCGGCTTTCGTTCCGGCCAGCGCGAGGGGCATGTCGGGGTGCACGTACGGGGTCGAGGTGCTCCACGTGAGGCTTGCGGTGGCCGCGGCGGCGTGCGCCGACGTCATGAGCGCCATCGACAGGGCGCTGACGACCGCGATCAGAAGGGCTGCGAGCGCGCGCGGCGCCGCGATGGTCATTCTCACCAAGAGCGGGGGTCTCTTTCGGGATGGTGATTCGACGTTCGGGGGTGGGTCGGCGCGCCGCGGATTGGGGGGAGTCGCGGCACGCCGGGGTGAGGCGTTTTCGGGTAATCCCACGCTACGCCTGTGAACCGCGCTCAAGATAACGATCAGATAAACATTGGGCACCAAGTGCCGATGTGAACGTCGAGGGGGCCGGTCAGATCCAGGTCGGCAGCCAGTAGTGCAGGCGCAGGAACTCGATCGGCACGGGCAGGCCCGTCCACAGCGGGAGGAAGAACACGCTCAGCGCGACGGCCGTCACCACGATCAGCCCCACGACCGCGAGGCCGAGCCGGCGTCGGGGCGCCGGGTCGGCGGGCCCTCCGAGGATCGAGCGCAGCACGAGCACGAGGGCCAGCACGAGGAACGGCGTGATGACGACCGTGTAGAAGAAGAACATCGTGCGCTCGGGGTAGAGCAGCCAGGGCAGCCAGCCCCCCGCGACCCCGGTGAGCACCACGGCCACCGCCCACGGCGAGCCGAAGGGCGCGATCGCGGCCCGTGCGCTGCCCCCGCGGGCGGCGCTCACGGCGGCCACGACGCATCCGATGACGAGCACGATCACGGCGGCCACCGCGGCCCACCAGATCAACGGATTGGGGATGCCCGTGATCGCCTCGGCCGTTCCGTCGCCGAGGTCGACGTAGTGCATGTAGGTGGGCCGCAGCAGCAGCGGCCAGCCGAGCGCCGGCGCCTCGTACGCGTGCGGGCTCGACTCGCCCACGTGATAGCGGTAGACGGCCTGCTGGTAGTTCCACAGGTTCTGCAGGGCATCCGGCACCCAGGCGAGGATGCCCGTCGCGCGCTCGCCGCCCTGCGCGATCCACTGCCGGTCGTAGCCGCCGCTCGTGACGAACCAGCCCGTCCATGTCACGAGGTGCGCCGCGAGCGCCGTCGGCAGCAGCAGCACCGCGCTCACAGGAGCCTGCTTCAGCAGCGTGCCCGTCGCCCACAGCGCGACCCCCGCGCGGCGGCGGTCGAGCGCGTCGGCGACGACCGTGAGCACGGCGAAGGCGGCGAGCAGGTACAGGGCGCTCCATTTGACCGAGATGGCGAGGCCGAACGCGACGCCCGCCGCGAGCAGCCAGGGGCGGCCCCACAGCGCTGGGCCCCAGTCGGTCGTGCGCCTGTCGTGGCGTCGCCGCTCGAGCCACACCGCGACACGGCCCCGCGCCTGCTCGCGGTCGAGCACGACGAACAGCACGGCGAGCAGCACGAACAGCGTCAGAATGCCGTCGAGCAGCGCCACCCGGCTCATGACGATCGCGTTGCCGTCGATCGCGATGAGCCCGCCCGCGAGAGTCGCGAGGGCGAGCGACCGCGTCAGCCGGTGCGCGATGAGCATGACGAGACCGACGACGACGATGCCCGCGAGCGCCGTGCCGAGCCGCCAGCCGAAGGGAGTGCTCGGCCCGAGCAGCGCGAGCCCGAGAGCGATGACCCACTTGCCGAGCGGAGGATGCGCGACGAACGCCGGGTCGGTGCTCGGCGACGGCGGCGATCCGGCCGCGAACCCCTCGTTCGCCCCCTCGGGCCACGCGCCCTCGTAGCCGAGCTGCAGCAGGCTCAGGGCGTCTTTCGCGTAGTAGGTCTCGTCGAACACGAGCGTGCGCGGCTCGTCGAGCCCGATGAGCCGAGCGGCGGCGGCGACGCCGAGCACGAGGGCGGGTGCGGCGATGCGCGCGGCCCGGTGGGCGGCGGGGGATGCCGCGGCCCAGCGCTCGTCGAGGCGCGAGCCGAGCATCCGCTCGCCGACCGCCTCGGGCGCGGGGGTCGGCTCTGCTCGCGTCACGCGCTCATGCTAGCCGCGCCCGCCGGTGGGAGGATGGCCCGGTGATCGTGCTCGCCGCCACCCCCATCGGCAACCTCGGCGACGCGTCGCGCCGACTCATCGAGACGCTCGAGAACGCCGAGCTCGTCGTCGCCGAGGACACCCGCACGACCGCCCACCTGCTGCGCGCGCTCGGCATCGAGAACCGCCCGCAGCTCATGGCGCTGCACGAGCACAACGAGCGGGCGCGCTCGGCCGAGCTCGTCGAGCGGGCGCGCGACACCGACGTCGTCGTGCTCACCGACGCCGGCATGCCCGGCATCAGCGACCCCGGCTACGTGCTCGTCGAGGTCGCGATCGCCGCGGGCGTCACCGTCACAGCGCTGCCCGGGCCGAGCGCCGTGCTCACCGCGCTCGTGCTCAGCGGACTGCCGACCGACCGCTTCGTGTTCGAGGGGTTCCTGCCGCGCAAGGGCCGCGCAGGGGCTGTCGCGGCGCTCGCCGCCGAGCCGCGCACCCTCATCTTCTTCGAGGCGCCGCACCGCATCGGCGCCTCGCTCGCCGACCTGCGCGATGCCTTCGGGCCCGACCGCCGCGCCGCCGTCTGCCGCGAGCTCACGAAGAAGTTCGAGGAGGTCGCGCGCGGCACCCTCGCCGAGCTCGCCGACCGCTTCGCCGACGGAGCCCGCGGCGAGATCGTCATCGTCGTCGAGGGCGCGCCGGCCAGGTCGGTCGATCTGCCCGGTGCTGTCGCCGAGGTCATCGCGCGCGCCGCGGCCGGCGAGCGGCTGAAGGATGCGGCGTCGGCGGTCGCCGCCGCCACCGGGCTCGGCACGCGCGAGCTCTACGAGGCTGCGCTGGCGGCCCGCCGCGGGTAGGGCGCCGCGCCCGCCGCGCCACTCGCATGTGCGGCACTCCGGTGCACGTGCGTCACATCGATGTGGCGCACTTCCATCGCAGTGCAGCACATGTCGCGCGGGAAGCCGCTCCGCGCTGTCGGGGCTGAGTCGTTCGCGCCGCGCCGCGCGCCCCGCGCGCCCCGCGCTCGGGACTGCGGGGCGTCCATCGGTCACTTGTTGCGGGTGGTCTGCTCCGGAGCTGCAACAGGTGCCCGACAGACAGCCGCGCGGCCCGCTTCACGAGGGTGGGCCGCTCCTGCTGCCTCAGCCGGCGTCGGTGCTGCAGCGCGACCCGCTCGCGAAGCCGAACTCGATCGCGCCGAGCAGGGGCTGTGCTCCGAACCCCTCGGCCGTGGCGACGAGTCCTTTCATGAGCCCGCTGCCGGGGCTTCCCGTCTCGCGTGCGACCACGAAGATGTCGATGGTCGCCCCCGGTTCGAGAACGAAGCCCGCCGCGTCGGTGCGCTCTGCCCAGTTCTGGAGGTACGTTGCCGGAACCTCGTCGGTGAAGACGAGCCCTGTCGGGTCCTGCGCGTCGGCGGGGCGCGGGGCGACAGCGATCTCGTCGATCGCGACGTCGACGATCTCCCGGAACGACACGTCGACGAGTGTGACCGGGCTGCTGCCGTCGTTGGTGAGGCTCGTGCCGAAGATGGTCGGCCCGCCCATGCCGGAGCAGAGCGAGCTCCCATTCGCGTCGAAGCGCAGCCCGCCAACCGGGCTGCAGGCCGTGACGACGAGGGCGAGGGCGGCGCCCGCGAGGCCGGCGGTGGCGAGTCGTGAGATCCTCATGTCCCGAACGCTAGACCGCTTTGTGCCCGCCCGCCAGTAGCGGAAAGAGGGCGCAGCGTTACCCGCAGTCGTCGAGCAGCACGAGCGTCACCGGCGCGGTCGTCTCGCGCTCGGCGGTCGTGATCGTCACGCCGTTGACCCGGCCCTCGGCCGCGCCCGTGCGGGCGACCTCGATGCCGACGAACGCGGCGGCGTCGGGCTCGATCGACTCGGAGTCGAGGTCGACCCCGCCCAGAGCATCCCGCCCGCCGTCGTCGAAGCGCACCGCGGTCGACCGCGCGTCCTCGTCGGGGGCGATGAAGCGGTCGATGACCTCGACGCCCTCGCCCTCGGCGATCTCGATGCCCGTGATCTCGAGCGGGTCGCCGGCCGAGTTCGTCACGCCGAGCGCGATCGTGCCGCGGTCTCCGACGATGCACCCGTCGAGCTCGGGGTTGTCCTCGAGGGGCGACCCCGTGCATCCGGCCAGCACGGCCAGCGACAGAAGAACGACGAAGGATGCTGTGGCGCGGGCGGGGCGGAACGCGGCGAGTCTCACGCTCAGAACGCTACGCGACCCGGGGCGCCTACCCGCGCTGCGAGTCCTCGCGCAGGTGTCAGCCCTTCAGACCCGTGTGGGCGAGCCCCTCGACGAACTGGCGCTGCGCGACGATGAACACGAGCAGCACCGGCACCGCCGTCATGGTCGCGGCGGCGAGCTGCACGTTCCAGAGCGCTCCGCCGTACGCGTCGGTGAACCGCGTCAGTGCGACGGGGAGCGTGAACAGCTCGGTCGACTGCAGGTAGACCGTCGGCTCGAGGTAGAGGTTCCAGACGTGGAGGAACGAGAAGATCGCGACGGCCGCGAGCGCGGGTCGGGCGAGCGGCATCGCGATGCGCCACCAGATGGAGAACCGGTTGAGGCCGTCGAGGCGGGCGGCCTCCTCGAGCTCGACCGGCAGGGCGAGGAAGAACTGCCGCATGATGAACGTGGTCAGCACGCTCGGCGCCCCGAAGGTCGAGACGAGGATGATCGGCCAGTGCGTGTCGATGAGCCCGAGTCCGTTGAACATCTGGAACAGCGGCACGATCGTCACCTCGGCCGGGATCAGCAGCCCGACGAGCACGACGAGGAAGATCGCGTTCGCTCCGGGGAACTGGATCCGCGCGAACGCGTACCCGGCGAGCGACGACACGAGCATCGTGCCGATCGTCACGACGATCGCGATGTAGGCCGAGTTCCAGTACTGCTGCGCGAACGGCTGCAGCGCGAAGACGTCGATGAAGGGCTGGATCGTCGGGTTCTCCGGGACGAGCGTCGGAGGGAAGGCGAAGATCTCGGTGATCGGCTTGAAGCTCGAGGTGATCATCCACCAGGTCGGGAAGACGAAGGGCACCGCGAGAACGGTCATGATCGCATAGAACGCGAGATACGACAGGGTGCGGCGACGCGAGCGGCGGGACGCTCGGCTCACGTCGAAGGCCGTCTCAGTTCTCATGGAACACCCACTTCCGGCGCAGCATCCACTGCACGATCGTCAGCACGAGCACGATGAGGAACAGCAGGATCGCGAGGACGGAGCCGTAGCCGAACTTGCCGAACTGGAACGCCTGCTGGAAGAGGTAGTAGACGAGCACCGTCGTCGAGGTGCCGGGGCCGCCCTGGGTGAGCACCGCGATCTGGGCGAAGACCTGCAGCGAGCCAACGATCGTGATGATGACGGTGAGCAGGATCGTGGGCGAGATCATCGGGAAGGTGATCCGCCAGAAGATGGTCGAGGGGCGGGCGCCGTCGACGCGCGCCGCCTCGTAGAGGTCGTGCGGCACACCCTGCAGCGCGGCGAGGAACAGCACCATGTTGAGGCCGACGTTCTTGAACACCTGCACGATGACCACGCTGGCCATGGCGGTCGGGCCCTCGCGGAGCCAGTTGGGGCCCTCGATTCCAATCGTGGCGAGCATCCCGTTGATGCCGCCGTCGGCCTGCAGGAGGAAGCCCCACACGATCGTCCAGGCGACGAGCGAGACGACGACGGGCGAGAAGAAGACGGTCCGGAAGAAGCCGACGCCGCGCATCCGGCGATTGAGGAGGAGCGCGAGGACGAGAGCGAGCGTGAGATTCGCGATGACGAGCGCGATCGAGAAGACCGTCGTGGCCTGCAACACGCCGCCGAGCTGCGGGTCGGTGAACAGGCGCTCGAAGTTCTCGGTGCCGACGAAGCGGAAGGTGCCGGCGAGCACGTTCCACTCGTGGGCGCTGTAGTAGGCGATGAGGCCGAGCGGCACGAGCACGAAGGCGAGAATGCCGAGCGCCTGGGGAGCGATGAAGAGGTAGCCGACGAGCGCATCCTGCCGACGATGGCGAGAGGGGCGGCGCCGGGGCGCGCCCCCGGGCCGGGCCGGAGCCCGGCTCGGGAGCGCGCGAACAGTGGTGAGGGTCACGGTCAGCCCTGGATGAGCGGCTGCATCGCGTTGCAGACCGACGTCAGAACCGCGGGGATGTCCGCGTCCGGCGTCCAGAGCGCGTCCAGCTCCGAGCGCACCGTCTGCTGGATCTCGGCGGAGCCCTCGATCGTCGGGCGGGTGACGCCCGTCGCGATGCCGTCGACGACGACCGCGTCGAGCTGCTCGGCGCTCAGCAGCGGGTTGGTCTGCGCGAGCGTCTCGCCGGTGAGCAACGACTCCCGCGGCGGCGGGAAGTACTGCGCGAGCTGCCGCGAGTTCTCCGGGTTGGTGAAGAAGGCCAGGAAGTCGGCTGCGGCTTGCGCGTTGGGGCTGTCGGCGATGACGCCGATGCCCGCCTGCCCGAAGACCGAGTACTCGCCTGCGGGACCCGCCGGCAGCGGGTGGAGCTCCCACTCGAACCCGGCCTCGCCGAGCAGCGCGGCCCGTGATATCTGGGTCACCGTGTAGGCGACCTCGCCGGCGAAGAAGTCGGCAGTCGTGCCGGGGCCGGGCATGGCACCGGTCTCGAACGCGGCCTCGTGCAGGAACTCGAACGCCTCCGCCATCTCGTCGGAGTCCATCGTGCACTCGGTGCGCTCGTCGTTCCAGGGCTGAGCGCCCCAGCCGTTCCAGACCGTCGAGAGGAGATCCCATTGCTGGTACTCGAAGTCGCGGACGATGAAGCCGGCCTTGCCCGTCGCGGCCTTTACGGCGGCGCCGTTCGCGGCGACCTCCTCCCAGTTCCAGTCGCCGGCGGCGACCTGCTCGCCCGCGGTCGGCACCCCTGCCTCGGCGAGGAGGGTCGAGTTCGAGAAGACCGCCATGGGCGACGTCGAGAACGGGTAGGCGTAGAGGCCATCGCCGTCGCGCCAGAGCCCGGTCGCCGAGTCGGTGAGGTCGTCGTAGTCGAATTCCTCGGCCTCCTCGAAGGTCGGGGCGAGATCGAGGAGGGCGCCGCTGCCGACGAAGTCGAGGGCAGCGTTCTCCAGCACCCACGCGAGGTCGGGCGCGTTGCCGCCGGCGATCTGCGTGGTGATGGTCGTCGTGTAGTCCTCGAACGGCAGCGGGTCGAACGTGATCGACGCGACGTTCTCGTTCTCGGCCATGTAGGCCTCGGCGATGGAGTCGAAGAGGGCCAGGTGGTCCTCGTTCGCCGTCCAGACCGTCATGCGCAGGTCGACCGGGCCCTCCGGCTCGACGGCCGTGGGCTCGGCCGCGGCGCACGCGGCGAGCGTCATCGCCGACGCGGCCAGCACGCCGGTGATGGTCAGCATCTTCGCTGATCTCATGAGTTGCTCCTCTTGGGTGTCAGTAGCCCTCGACGTCGGGCCAGTGCAGCTCGACGCCGGAGCGGTGGAGAAGGGATTGGAACTCCTCGAGCAGTCGAGGAGTGGAGCGGACCGCGCGGGGATCCACCGCACGGTCCAGGCAGAAGGCCGCTAGCCAGCCCGCCGCCTCGCCGATGCTCCACTCCACCGGATGGAGTCGGAAGGCTCCATTGGTGATGTGAGTCGTACCGACGTTCTTTCCCGCGGCGAGCAGATTCCGGGTCCGAACCGGAATGAGCGCACCGAGGGGGATCTCGAACGGCGCCGAAGCGACGTCGATGTAGTTGTCCCCTCCCGTGGAGGGGTGTAGGTCGATGCGGTACATGCCCACACCGACCGAGTCGGAGAATCGCGCGGGCCGGCCATGGCCTCTGATCGCGATCGAGAGATCATGCTCGCGCACCGTCACCTCGGCGCGGATACGACGCGATTCGCGGATGTACGCCGCTTGCGCGAATCCGTCATCGGTTCCGGTCACGTCGCCGCGCAGGCGGAGGCCCGGCCAGCCCGTCCCGCCGTCCGGGCGCGGGGCCTCGGTCTGCAGCCAGTAGAACATCGACAACGACTGCCGCCGCGCGCCCTCGAAGTGCTGCTCGGCATCGGGATTGTCGATGACGGTGCCGCCGAGGTAGTCGATCATCGGCCAGTTCACGAGCACAATGTCGCTCGGGTAGACGCCGCCCGTGAACTGCGCGCGCGCGGCGATGCGGCGGAAGGTCCAGAGCTCGCGGTCGCCACCGCTGGCCCGCTGGTCGGCGATCATCCCGTCGGGGTCGTCGTGCTGGTTCGGCGTGAAGGTGCGCGTGACCTGCTCGAGCGTCCGCGGGTCGGGCCCGGTGAGGGAGAGCATCGGCGCGCCCCAGAAGTCGGGCTGGAGCGAGCGCCAGTGGTCGTAGTCGTGCGGTCGATCGATCGTCTGGTCGCCGTCGACGTGGTCGACGACGAAGCACCAGCTGATGGCCTGCTGGTTGTCGGGCTGCGCCTCCGCCGGAGCACTCGGCTCGCCGGTGTCGACGCTCGACTCGAACCCCGTGACGTACTCGGTGCCCGTGAGCGGCAGCAGGTCGCCGAGCTCCGTGGCATCGAGGGTGTACGCGGCCTCGATTTCGACGCGATCGCCCGTAGAGACGTGCTCGAGCGTCACCGACCGCACGTCGTCCCCGTCGGTGGCGGCGGCGACCGGCCGGTACGGCTGGAGGACCGTGAGCCGGTCGGAGGAGCGCCACGGTGCGAGCATCTCGTCGATGACGGCGGCGCCGACGCGCGGCTCGGCGCAGAGGCGGCTCACGAGTCCGGCGCCGGGGTTCAGGGCGAGATCGGCGCGAGCGCGCGCGGTGAGCGGGTAGTTGCGGCGGTAGTAGTCGCGGATGCCCTCGCGAAGTCGGCGGTAGGTCGCGCTCACGCCGAACTGCTCGACCCAGGTGTGCTCGTCCATCGGCACGGCCTGGCTCGTGAGCTGGCCGCCGAGCCACGCGAACTCCTCGGTGAGGATCACGCGGCGGCCGGCGCTCGCCGCGGCGAGCGCGGCGGCCACGCCGCCCATGCCGCCACCGACGACGAGCACATCGCAGCGGAGGGTGCGGTGGGTGCGGCGGTCGTTCACTCGGCTACCGCCACGAGCGTCGAGCCGTCGGTGATGTCGCAGCCGAGCAGGCGGCGTAGGTCGGCGTCGGCCGGCTCGTCGTCCGGGTCGAGGATGCGCGTGAGCAGCGCGACGGCGTCGGCACCGAGTTGGACGCGGGGCGGGCTCAGTCGTGTGAAGTCGACCGCGAGCGCGTCGTGGACGGCGACCTCGCCGAGCACGACGATCGACACCTCGCGGGGGATCTCGACGCCGTCCTCGATGGCGATCCGCCGGAGCTCGGCGGCGTGGTCGGGCGATTCGACGAACAGCACGGTGGGGCGGAAGTCCCGGATGCGCGTCCAGGCGCCGACGAGGTCGTCGCCTCGCGTCGAACCGCTCCACACTCGGATGTCGGGGTGCGAGGCGACCTCCTCCCGGAAGCCCCGTTGGCGGTCGAGCACCGATTCGGCCGTCGAGTCGAGATGGAGCAGCGCGAGCCGTCGATGACCGAGCGCGACGGCGCGACGGACGAGCTCGGCCGTCCCGGCGGCGTAATCGACGCCGACGTAGGGGACGCCGGCGACGTCGCGTCGACCGATCGCGACGAACGGGAACTGCATATCGACGAGCCGCTCGAGCTCGACCGGATCCATCTCGCGGCCCAGCAGCAGGGCTCCGTCGGCGAGCCCGAGGCGGTTGTTCTCGTGGAAGAGCCGTCGGCGCCCGTTCTCGACGGGTGCGCTCGTGAAGACGAGGAGGTCGCAGCCGTGCTGCTCGGCCTCGGCCTCGATGCCGGTCAGCAGGGGCGTGTAGAAGTCGATGCTTCCGCTCGGGAAGGCAGGCTCGTACGTGAAGACCCCGAGGATCTTGTTGCCGACGCCCGCGAGCCGCCGCGCCGCGGGGTCGGCGACGTAGGAGGTGCCCGCGATGACGTCGAGCACGCGCTGCCGCGTCGCCTCGGGGATGCGCGCGTCGCTGTCGGCTTTGCCGTTGAGCACGAGGGAGACCGTCGCCTGGCTCACGCCAGCGAGCTCGGCGATTCGGCGCTGGGTCATCTTGGTCTTGCCGGGGGCAGTCATGCGCGGACATCCTTCGTGGAGAGGGTGCTAATCCGTATTAGCGGGACGTTGTGGCGATGCTAATGCGCATTATCACTTCTGTCCAGTCCGACTTTCGCGACTCTTGCACTTGACCTGACACTCGGGTTACGGTGATCCCGAATCGGCTGCTAATGCGCATTAGCGCTCGGGAGATTCGCTCCGGTTCTCGAGAGGCCGCCGTATGGGGGCGACGATGATGTCGCCGCGGCGCCTCATGAGGAGACCGTCATGCCACCGTCCCGTCGAGAGCGAACCGGGCGCATCGTCGCCGCGGCCATCGCAATCGTTCTCGCTGCCTCCGTCGTTCCCGGCGGACCCGCGGCGAGCGCCTCGCATCCGACCGCCCCGCTCGTTGCCGACCCGTTGCCCTCGTGGCGCCACGGGGGAGTGATCACCGATCCCGTGACGATCAAGTGGAAGCCCAACCCGACGAACTACGAGTACATCTTCCCGGGAGTCATCGAGACCACGCATCTGCAGAATCCGCTTGCGCGCTACTACCTCTACACGGCGCCGCACGACACGCCGGGCGGCATCATCCTGCTCTACTCCGACTCCCTCGAGGGCCCGTGGACCCAGTACGGCTCGACGCCGCTGATCGACCGTCGCTGGGAGAAGAACGACGGCTCGAACCAGGTCTATTACGAGGTCGACCACGTCTCCGGTCCGGATCCCATCTGGAATCCGGCGGACGGGCTGATGTACCTGTACTTCCACGGAAACAACGACATCACGCGGTGGGCAACATCGAGCGACGGCATCAACTTCGCCTACGGGGGCGAGGCGCTCAACACCACCGATGGCAATCGCATCCTTGTGAACGGATCGTCGACCTACGAGTACGTCAATGAGCGGTCCTACGGCCGCGTCTTCCCGCACCCGGCACCGACCGCGCAGCGCCAGTGGGGGATGCTCTACATGGACAACCGGGGCGGGGTGAACCTCCGACGCGTCAGGCTCGCGGAATCGCCGGACGGCCGCAACTGGACCACACGGGAAGACTTCGTCATCACGGGGGACGAGCTACTTGGACCCAACGTCTCTGGCGGCAACCTCTGGACCTGGAACGGTCAGAACTATGTGGTGTATCACGGGTCCACGGGGAAGACGTTTGCTCGGACGGTGAACCCCACCTTCACCGAGGTCGGCGAGCCGATCGTGCTCCACGAGTCCACGGGCATCAGCGGAGACGTCGGTGGCGTGAAGTCGCCCGAGATCATCACCGAT
Organism: Microcella sp.; assembly: GCA_030158585.1. Classification (GTDB taxonomy): domain Bacteria; phylum Actinomycetota; class Actinomycetes; order Actinomycetales; family Microbacteriaceae; genus Microcella. The sequence goes on along the minus strand of JAOASR010000046.1, from coordinate 3,013 downwards.
GAGACCGGCACCTACCTCTTCTACACGGGCAACCAGGGAGGAACAGGCACGAACGAGACCGTGCGCTGGGCCAAGCTCGACCCGTCGGCGCCGTTGCACGACAGCTGCCCCGGGACAGGGTCAGACGAGTTCCGCGGGTCGGCTCTCGGGTCGAGCTGGACAGTCACGAATCGCGCGGGCGTCGCAACGGCCCACCGCGTAGAGGGCGGCGAGCTCGTCATCCCGACCTATGCGGCCGGCGTCGCGGGCGCTCCGCTCGTGCAGCGCTCGGTGCCCACCGGAGCGTGGGAGTACACGGCCGAGGTCCGCGTGGACCCGCAGACCGCGTATCAGCAGGGCGGAATCCTCCTGCACGGAACTGACTCGACCTACGCGAAGCTCGCACTCGCGCAGAGCTCGAGCGGCGAGCGCTTCGAGTTCACCTGGAGGAAGAACGGGACCGAGCAATCCATCGGGGTGGGGTTCGCTCCATCGGAGGTCATCGCGGGCGAGCCCGTATGGCTACGCCTCGTGAGCGACGGCTCGTCCGTGCGAGCGCGCTACTCAACCGATGGCGATCGCTTCCAGCCGCTCGGCGGCGCGGTGCCGCTCGCGGAGGTCGCCGCGACGCGCATCGGCCCGGTCGCACTGCAGGGAGCGACGGGCGGCGCAGCGACCGAGGCGTCGTTCCGCTGGGCGCGATTCACGCCGTCCGATGCGCAGCGCGACGCGTGCGCGCTCGGCGGGCCGACGGCCGCGAGCGCGGGCAGCGGCTCCGACGAATTCGCCGCCGCATCGCTTTCGAGCTCGACGTGGCCCATTCGACCGTCGACGTCGACCTACCGGCTCGAGAACGGTCAGCTCGTCATGCCGACGGTCGCGGCGGGCATCTCCGGTGCGCCGCTGCTGGCGCAGCCGGTCCCGGCGAGCGGCCCGTGGGCGGTGACCACGCGCATCCAGATCGACCCGACGCAGCCGTTCCAGCAGGGCGGGCTCCTGCTGAGGAGCGACGGTGATGACTACGCGAAGCTCGTGCTCGGCCGCGCGAGCGCCGGGCTCGTCGTCGACTTCGCCTGGCGTCACGAAGGAGTCGACCGGCCTTCGACGTCGGTTGACACGCGGGGACCGGGTTCGGGCACGGCTGCCGGATTCTGGTTGCGACTGTCGAGCGACGAGCGCTACATCACCGCGAGCATCTCGCACGACGGCGTGTTCTTCACCCCGATGGGTCGACGGATCCCGGTTGAAGAGCTCCCGCTCGCGACGATCGGCCCGGTCGCCATCCACGGCGCGACCGCCGCCTCGCCGACGGATGCCCGATTCGACTGGTTCCGCTGGCGCAGTCCCGGTCGATGACAGACCTGAGGGGGTGCGCGCCTGGGCGCACCCCCTCAGCCATCTCGGCACGCTTCGCGCGCGCTCGAGATCAGTTGACCCAGCCCAGCTCCCGTAACCAGCCCGCGCACTCCTCGGTCCACCGCGCGGCCGCGCCCTCACCATGGGCGAGCCCGAGGCCGTGCCTCCCGTGCGGATAGACGTGCAGCGCGTGGGGAACCTCATGCTCCGCGAGGGCGGCGCCCAGGCGGTACGCATGCTCGACGCGCACCGATGCGTCCTCCGCGGTGTGCCAGACGAACATCGGCGGCGTCGTCGCCGTAACGAGCCGGTCGATCGACAGCGACCGGCGGCGCTCCGCGTCGGCGTTCGCTCCGGCGAGCCAGCGCTGGGAGTCGGCGTGCGTCTCGGTCTCCATCGACACGACCGGGTAGCAGAGGATCGCCGCGTCGACGAGCCCCGACACCGCGGCGTGCCCGGCGAGGTGCCCGCCGGCGGAGAACCCGATGATGCCGAGGCGCTCGACGCCGCTCGCGCGCAGCTCCGCCACTCGAACCGCGACAGCGTCGAGCGGACCGGGGTGCTGAGTCTTCACCGGGTACAGCAGCTCGCTCGCCTCAAGCCCGAGCGACTCGAGCCACTCGATAACCGGTGCGCGCTCATGATCAGCATGCCGCCAGTACCCTCCGCCGGGGAGGACGATGATGTGGGAAGGTCTGCTCACGCGGAAAACGCTACGCGACCCCGCCCGTAGACTTGTGCGTTATGGCCGCAGGCGACTCCTTCTCCGTCACGACCCCGATCTTCTACGTGAACGACGCGCCCCACATCGGGCACGCGTACACCGAGGTCGCGGCCGATGTTCTCGCGCGCTGGAACCGTCAGAGCGGCGTGCCGACCTGGTCGCTCACGGGCACCGACGAGCACGGCCAGAAGATCCTGCGCACGGCGGTCGCGAACGGCGTCACCCCGAAGGAGTGGGCCGACAAGCTCGTCGCCGACGCGTGGATCCCGCTGCTGAAGACGATCGACATCGCCAACGACGACTTCATCCGCACGACGGAGGAGCGGCACGAGAGCGTCGTGCAGGAGTTCCTGCAGAAGCTCTACGACGAGGGCCTCATCTACGACGGCGAGTACGAGGGCTACTACTGCGTCGGCTGCGAGGAGTACAAGCAGCAGTCCGACCTCGTCGACGGCTCGGGCGAGTTCGAGGGCCAGTACGTGTGCCCCATCCACGGCCGCCCGGTCGAGGTGCTGAAGGAGAAGAACTACTTCTTCCGCATGAGCCAGTTCCAGCAGCGGCTGCTCGACCTGTACGAGGCGCAGCCCGACTTCATCCAGCCCGACAGCCTGCGCAACGAGATCGTGTCGTTCGTGCGCCGCGGCCTCGACGACCTGTCGATCTCGCGCCAGAGCTTCGACTGGGGCGTGCGCGTGCCGTGGGACGACAAGCACGTCGTCTACGTGTGGTTCGACGCGCTCATCAACTACATCTCGGCCCTCGGCTGGCGGGCGGATGCTCCCGGCGAGCTGTTCGAGCACTACTGGCCGAGCAACCACATCGTCGGCAAAGACATCGCGCGCTTCCACGCCGTCATCTGGCCGGCCATGCTCATGGCCGCCGACCTGCCCGTGCCGGCGCGCGTCTTCGGCCACGGCTGGCTGCTCGTCGGCGGCGAGAAGATGTCGAAGTCGA
>JAOASR010000045.1 GCA_030158585.1 Microcella sp. | reverse complement strand
CCAGCACCAGCCGGCGCTGGGAGAACTCGCCCTCCACTAAACCCGGGGCGATTCAGGAGACGCCGTAGGTGCGGGCGGCTTGGGCTTGGGTGAGGCCTTGGACGGTGATGGCGGTGATGATCAGGCGGGCCTTCGACACGCTTGTCAGCGTGGTGGAGGGTTTCCGATGTCGTGGGACAGGGGTTTCCTATGTCCTGAAACCAGACACCACCGTCACCGCCAGTTTCTGAAAGCCCCGAGTCAGTGCGACTCGGGGCTTTCTGCATGCCGGGCTGGTTCAGCGCCCCTTCTTCTTCGCCTTCGTCGTGCTCGGCGCCTCATGCAGCGCCGCCGTGATGTCGGGCACGTACTGGTGCTGCTCGCGCGGCGGCCGCTCGTAGTCGGTCGCCGCCGGGCGCTCGGGAATCGTCACATCCTCGGGGTCGGTGCGGTGGTACGGAATCTGGCTGAGCAGGTGGCTGATGACATTGAGGCGGGATGCTCGCTTGTCGTCGCTCTCGATGGTCCACCACGGCGCCTCGGGCAGGTCGGTCGCGACGAACATCGCGTCTTTCGCGCGCGAGTAGTCCTCCCACCGATTGATCGACTCGAGGTCGGTCGGCGACAGCTTCCAGCGGCGCATGGGGTCTTTCAGGCGGGAGGCGAAGCGCTCCTGCTGCACCTCGTCTGACACCGAGAACCAGTACTTGATGACGACGATGCCGTCTTCCACGAGCATCCGCTCGAGAACCGGAACCTGGTGCAGGAAGCGTCGGTACTGCTCGTCGGTCGAGTAGCCCATGACGCGCTCGACGCCGGCGCGGTTGTACCAGGAGCGGTCCATGAGCACGATCTCGCCCGACGTCGGCAGGTGAGAGATGTAGCGCTGGAAGTACCACTGCCCCTTCTCGCGCTCGGTCGGCTGGGGCAGCGCGACGACGCGGGCGTGGCGAGGGTTGAGGTACTGCACGATGCGCTTGATGGCTCCGCCCTTGCCGGCGGCGTCGCGGCCCTCGAAGATCACGACCACGCGCGTGCCGGTCGCGATCACCCACTGCTGCATCTCGACGAGCTCGACCTGCAGGCGCTTGAGCTCGGCCTCGTAGAGCTTCTTCGGAACGCGCTTCGTGGGCGGGGCGGGCGGCTCGGTCGTGCTCTCGACAGCGATCTTCGCGGTCTTCTTCGACGTGCTCTTCGGCATGAGGCGCCCTCCGGTCGGGCTCACCCTATGCCCGGTCGCGGCCCGGAGCGCGAGCGATGCGGCGCCAACCGTCAGCTTCCGCTCGCGCACCCCTACCCGAAAAGGTGAGCGATCGTTATGCTCGCGACATGATGGCCGTCGAAGCCCCGCCCGCTCTGCGCCGCCCCGATCGCCGCCGGGCCGCCGCGCTCGCGCTCGCGCTCGCGTCGGTGATCGTCGCGCTCGTCGCCGCCGTGCTCTGGGGGCTCATCATCGCCAGCCTGCCCGCGCGCACCGACCTCGCCCCCGCGATGACCGCTCTCGGCGGCGGCCTGGCCCCGCTGCTCGCCGTCGCGAGCGCCGTGATCATGCTGCGGATGCGCGGCACCCTGTCGATCGCCCGCTCGGTCGTCGTGCTCGTGCTCGCCGCGCTCGCGCTGCCGCTCGGTGCGCTCGGCGCCACGTCGTGGGGGCTCGGCTTCGCCGACGCCGACGCGGGTCGGCCTCTCACCGGGTTCGCGGCCGCCGCGGTGCCTCTCCTCCTCGGCGCCCTCCTCGCCGGCGCGCCCCTCATCGGGCTGCTCGTGCACGCGCTCTGCCGCAGCGGAGGCCTCGGCCCGACCAGCTCGGCCCTGCTCGGCGCCCTCTGCGGGCTCTTCGGCGCCCCCGTGCTGGCGTGGAGCTTCGCGACGCCGACGACGAGCGTGATGCTCGCGGTCGCGGCCCTGCTGCTCGTGGCGCTCGGCGCGCCACGCCCGCGGCCCGAGCGCAGCATCCGCCCGCTCGCGGCAGCGCACTCCGAGGTCGACCACCGGTCGCGCGAGGGGCTAGCGATCTCGCTCTCCCGGCTCGCCGCCGGCGCCGGGCTGCTCGGCGCCGCCTTCGCCTTCACCGGGTCGGCCTGGTGGCCCGTGCCGATCGACGGCACCGAGGCGATGGTGCTCGGCATCAGCATCCTGCTCGCGGCCGGCATGCCGCTGCTCGCGTCGCTCGCGCTGCTCGTCGAGTCGCGCTTCCCGGTCGCGGCACTGATCGTGCGCGCCCCGGCGACCGCGCTCGCTCTTGCGCTCGTCACCATGGGCTTCTGGTACACGAGCGCGCCCGACGGCGATGCGAACGGGTGGGCCGTCTCGGTCGCGTCGCTCTTCGTCGGCGTCGCCGTCGGGGGGATGTCCTTCCTGCTTCCCCTGTCGCGCCCGGTCGCGATCGTGGTCGGCCTCGCCGTCGCCCTCGCGCTCGCCGCGGCGCAGGTCGCGACGCTCCTGCCGGCGCTCGCGTTCGCCGTGCCGCTCGTGGCGATCGGCGTGCTCGTACTCGCCGCGCGCAGCGAGCGGCGGCGCGAGGCCGCCGCGGCCTGACCCGCCCCTACGGTGTGAGCAGCAGCTTGCCCGTCGTGCCGCGGCTCGCGAGCGCCTCGTGCGCGGCCCCCGCCTCAGCGAGCGGGAAGCGCCCGCCGATGCGTACGTCGAGCTCGCCCGCCGAGAGCGCCGCGAACAGGTCGCGGTAGCGCCAGGCGCGCTCGTCGGCCGAGCGCAGGAAGTGCCCGAGCGACGGGCGCGTCACCATGAGTGACCCGCCGGCGTTGAGGCGCTGCAGGTCGAACGGCGGCACCGGGCCGCTCGCGGCGCCGAACAGCACCAGCGTGCCGCGCACCGCAAGGGCGGCGAGAGAGCCGTCGAAGGTCGCGCGGCCGACACCGTCGTAGGCGACCGAGACGCCGTCGCCATCGGTGAGCTCGCGCACGCGCTCGCTGAAGCCGTCGTACCCGATCGTCTGCCAGGCTCCCGCCGCGCGGCTCAACGCGGCCTTCTCGTCGTCGGAGGTCGTCGTGATGACGCGCACGTCGCGCGCCGCGAGCAGTTGGGTGAGCAGCAGGCCGACGCCGCCCGCGCCCGCGTGCAGCAGCACCGTGTCTCCGGGGCCCGGATGCGCGACCGAGGTCGAGAGATAGTGCGCGGTCAGCCCCTGCAGCGGCAGCGCTGCCGCAGTGTCGAGGTCGACCTCAGCCGGCACGACCACAGCGCGGTCGGCCGGAACCGTGAAGAGCTCGGCGTACGTGCCGGTCGCCTCGCACGTCGTCACGCGGTCGCCGACCTTGAGGGTCGTGACGCCCTCACCGAGCTGCTCGACGACGCCGGAGGCCTCCGAACCCGGGGTGAACGGCAGGCTCACCGGGTAGCCGCCGCTGCGCTGGTAGATCTCGATGAAGTTGATACCGGTGGCGTGGGTGCGGACGAGGACCTCGCCAGGAGCGGGGGCGGGAGGCGGAGCATCCGTCGCCTGCAGAACCTCGGGGCCGCCGGTCTGGGTCATCGTGATCGCGCGCATGCTCATCCTCTCCGCGAAGTGCGGAATCAGCCTAGGACGCGAGAAGCGACGCGAAGTGCGGCGGCGAGAACGTGCGGGCCGGCCAGCAGCGATGGCGGTGGGGGAGGGCCCTGCTCCCCGGCTCCCCCGAGCCGGGGAAGCAGTGTGCATCGACAAGAATGTCGTGCCCCCCAGAAGTCGACGGTGTGTGATCCCCCCGGATCTCTCCGTCGCTGAGATGAACCTACGGCGCGAAGCAAGCACCAGTCATCCCCCACTAGGGGGAGCCTTCGTTCGGGGGGCACCCGCGAGGGGGGTCGACGCCCCCCGCGGACCGGGCCTAGAGCCAGTCGGGGTACTGCGCCTCGACGACGTTGCGGTGGGCGCGGATCCGGCTCTTGAGCCAGTTGCGACCGAACACCGGGTGCAGCGGGTTGCTCGGGTCGACGTCGACGCCGGGGGCCTCGGCGGCGAGCTCGGCCGGCAGCTCGATCGTCGGAATCGTCGCGTCGAGCGCTGGGCCGTGGAAGTAGGGGATCGAGATGCGCTCGATGCCTTCCGCCGGTGAGATGACGCGGTGCTTGGTGGCCTTGAGGTAGCCATCGGTCGCGATCTCGAGCAGCTCGCCGATGTTGACGACGAAGGCGCCGTCGATCGGGGGAGCGTCGATCCACTCGCCGTCCTTCTCGACCTGCAGGCCGCCGCGGCCCTCCTCGACGTAGAGAAGGGTGAGCACGCCGAGATCCTTATGGGCGCCGACTCCCTGCGCCGGCTGCTCGGCCGTGACGCCGGGGTAGCGGGCGATCTTCATGTGCGGCGAGGGGTGCGCGAACGCCTCGTCGAACGTGTCGGCGGGGGCGCCGAGCGCCTCGGCCCACGCGCGCAGCAGGCGCGTGCCGACGACGTCGAGGCGGGCCATCCACTCCTCGGAGACCTCGCGCAGGGCGGGCAGCTCGGCCGGCCACAGATTCGGGCCCTCGAGCGACCAGTAGCGCTCGACGCCCTCGGTGAGCGGCACGGCGGGGCGCTCGGCGCCGATGTCGATCTGCTCGCGCCAGTCGGTCTGGCCGAGGGTCTGCTCGCCGCCCATGCGCGTGTAGCCGCGGAAGTGCGGCGAGGTGACGTTCTCGATCGCGAGCTTCTGCTCTTCGGGCAGGGCGAAGAAGGCGCGCGCGGTGTCGAACGCGCGCTCGATGAGCTCGGCGGGCACGCTGTGGCCGACGAGGTAGAAGAAGCCGACCTCGTGGGTGGCGCGGCGCAGCTCGTCGCGGAAGCGGGCCGCGTCGTCGGCCGAGCCGTCGAGGAGGGACAGGTCGAGGATCGGGAGGGTCTGGGCGGAGATCGGAAGCGTGGTCATGAGAACGGTGCCTTTCGCGGGGTGCGCACGCGGGCATCCGTATCAGGAAGGCCGGCGGCTGCTGCTGTCAGAGGGGGCGCGGGATGCGCAGAGATGCTGGTCGGGTCAGAGCGACGAGCGACAACAGCAGCGGCGACAGAGCAGGCGAGTCATGGTGCGTCGAGCGTAGCAAGAGTCGTCGCGGGCGGCGAGACAGCCGACGTTCGGTATGCGAGTACGGGATCGTTCCTATCCGTTCCTACTCGCGCGAAAGGTCTGGTGGCTGAAGAAAGGTCGTGCCTACACTTCTGCACACCCTGCACAATTCCGCGGCCTGCACCCCGTGCCCGACGCTGATACCCGCAGCAGAACCACGAACGGAGCCGCCATGATCTCGCAGTACTCGACCGAACTCGCCCAGCGCATGAACGTCTCGGCCCACCTCGGCCTCGCCGACGACCTCGACTACGACCTCACCGTCGCGCGCATCAAGGGCGACAAGGTCATCCGCTCGCCGTACTTCGCCGAGTGGGATTTCGACCTTCCCGGCTCGGGTGCTGACTACTTCGACGACCTCGACGTTCCGCCACTCGCTTCGTGACCGACGCTCCTGCACCGCTGCGCGAACGCAAGCGCGCGGCGATGCTCGAGCAGCTCGAGCGCACGGCCGTCGAGCTCGCCGCCGAGCACGGCTACGAGAAGGTCACCGTCGAGATGATCTGCGAGGCGTGCATGACGTCGCCGCGCACCTTCTACAACTACCTCGGCTCGAAAGAGGCGGCCATCCTCGGCCCGGCCACGCCTTTCGCGCGCGAGGAGCAGGTGCACCGGTTCATCCACGAGCCCGGCCCCGACATCCTCATCGACTTCCTCTCGATGGTGATCGACTCGCTCACCGAGAACGCCGTCGACCCGGTGCTCTCGCAGCTGCGCCAGCGCGTGATCTACACGACGCCCGAGCTGTCGGCGAAGAGATTGGCACTCGACGGAGCGCTCGAGCGCCAGTACCGCGACGTCATCATCGAGCGCTTTCGTGCGGCCGGTCGCGATGAGGCGACGGATGCTGAACTCGACGACGAGGCACACATGGTCATCGCCCTGACCCGTGGAGTGCTGACCTACACGGCCGCGAAATGGTACGAGCCGGGCTTCGACCGGTCGGTGCGCGAGCTCATCGAGGAGTCGATCGACCTCGTGAGAAGCGTGCTGCGCCCGGGCAGCTGATCTCTGGACAGATACCCCAGGGGGGTATACAGTGCTGGCATGACCACTCATGCCGAGCACTCTCATCAGCCTGAGCACGAGCAGCACCAGCAGCACGCCGGTCGCGACGGCGGCCACGCGGGCCACGCGGGCCACGGCGATCACGTCGCCCAGTTCCGCCGCCTGTTCTGGATCATGCTCGTGCTCGCCATCCCGGTCGTGGCATTCAGCGCGATGTTCTCGATGATCATCGGCTATGAGCTGCCCATGGACGGCGTCGTGCCGTGGATCTCGCCCGTGCTCGGCACGATCATCTACGTGTGGGGCGGCCGGCCCTTCCTCACCGGCGCCATCGACGAGCTGCGCGCTCGCCGCCCCGGCATGATGCTGCTCATCGCCCTCGCGATCACGACCGCGTTCATCGCGAGCTCGGGCGCGAGCCTCGGCCTGCTCCCGCACGAGCTCGACTTCTGGTGGGAGCTCGCGCTGCTCGTCGTCATCATGCTCCTCGGCCACTGGATCGAGATGCGCTCGCTCGCCCAGACCACGAGCGCCCTCGACTCGCTCGCCGCGCTGCTGCCCGACGAGGCTGAGCGCGTCACCGACTCCGGCGTCGAGAAGGTCGCCCCCGCCGACCTGCAGATCGGCGACGTCGTCATCGTGCGCCCCGGCGCGCGCGTGCCCGCCGACGGCCGCATCGTCGAGGGCGGCGCCGAGTTCGACGAGTCGATGATCACGGGCGAATCGCGCACGGTGCGCCGCGAGACGGGCGACTCGGTCGTCGCGGGCACCGTGGCCACCGACTCAGGCGTTCGCCTCTCGATCACGGCAGTCGGCGAGGACACGGCCCTCGCGGGCATCCGTCGCCTCGTCGCCGATGCGCAGGCGTCGTCGTCGCGCGCGCAGCGCATCGCCGACGTCGCGGCTGCGTGGCTGTTCTGGTTCGCGCTCGGCGCCGCCGTCATCACGGCCGTCGTCTGGATGCTCGTCGGGGCCCCCGACCTCGCCGTCGTGCGCGCCGTGACCGTGCTCGTGATCGCGTGCCCCCACGCCCTCGGCCTCGCGATCCCGCTCGTCGTGTCGATCGCGACCGAGCGCGCGGCTCGTGGCGGCGTGCTCGTGAAGGATCGCCTCGCGCTCGAGCAGATGCGCACCATCGGCGCGGTGCTCTTCGACAAGACCGGCACGCTCACCAAGGGCGCTCCGACGGTCACCGACATCGAGCCCACGGGAGGCCACGACGCCGACGAGGTGCTGCGGCTCGCCGCGAGCGCCGAGCAGGACAGCGAGCATCCCCTCGCGACCGCGATCGTGCGCGCCGCCGCCGAGAAGGGCCTCGCGCTCTCTCGCGCGACCGACTTCACCTCGAGCCCCGCGACGGGCGTCACCGCCACGGTCGACGGCGGCGCCGTGAGCGTTGGCGGCCCCGGCATGCTCGAGCGGCACGGCGCCGGCGAGCTCGCCGTCGCCGACACGTGGCGCGAGCAGGGCGCGATCATCCTGCACGTGCTCGTCGACGAGGAGGTGGTCGGCGCGCTCGCACTCGCCGACGAGATCCGTGCCGAGTCGCGCCTGGCGGTGGATGCTCTGCACGCGCTCGGCGTCACCGTCGTCATGATCACCGGCGACGCGGAGGCCGTGGCGCACGCCGTCGCCGCCGACCTCGGCATCGACCGCGTCTTCGCCGGAGTGCGCCCCGAGGACAAGTCCGCGAAGGTGCAGCAGCTGCAGAGCGAGGGCCTCTCGGTCGCCATGGTCGGCGACGGCGTCAACGACGCCCCCGCGCTCGCCGCCGCCGACGTCGGCATCGCGATCGGCGCCGGCACCGATGTCGCGATCGGCTCGGCCGGCGTCATCCTCGCGAGCGATGACCCGCGCTCGGTGCTCTCGGTCATCGAGCTGTCGCGCGCGAGCTACCGCAAGATGACCCAGAACCTCTGGTGGGCGGCGGGCTACAACCTGATCTCGGTGCCGCTCGCGGCGGGCATCCTCGCCCCGATCGGATTCGTGCTGCCGATGTCGGTCGGTGCGGTGCTCATGTCGCTGTCGACGATCGTCGTCGCCCTCAACGCGCAGCTGCTGCGGCGGCTCGACCTGCGGCCCGAGGCGAGCGTCGCGGCGGTGCTCGAGCGCGAATAGTCGCCCTCGACGGGCGGTGCGGCGACGGCGGTGGACAACTGCCGCCGCCGCGCCTCGAGCGGGCCAGACTGTGGCGGACCTGGGTGGTGAGATCCGGAGGTGTCGCATGGGCATGCTCGCGTACGGCCCCGAGCGCATGAGCTTCTACTTCGACGATGAGGTGCTCGCGCACGTGCAAGCGGTGATGACCGCGAAGCTGCGACGCGGCGAGGCGTTCTTCCTGTGCTGGCGCGATCCGCGCGACGTCGGCGGCGGCCGCAGCGCGATCTGGCTGCACCCCGCGATCCCGCTGAGCTTTCGCTTCGATGCGGTCGAGCGGCCGGCGCTCGACCGACAGCTGCTCGAAGAGATGGCGGTCGCGGCGCTCGGCGCGGCCGGGCTCGACCTCGACGACTCAGAGCACCTCAGTCGCACGGCGATGCCCGTGCACAACGCGATGAAGCGGCACGACGTGCCCATGGCGCTGTGACCGTGAATGTGCTCGGCGAGCGCTGAGGAATCATCCGCCTGCATAGACTCCAGGTCGACTGGGTAGTATGCCCCGCGAACGGGGGCCAGGCCCCGGCAGTCCACCAGCGGAAGGACCCTTCGCGATGGGAACCCTGATCTACGGCTCCGTCGGCCAGCAGTTCGACTTCGACGACCGCGTTCTCGCTCACCTGCAGGCCCTGCTGTCGGCCAAGCTACGCCGCGGCGAGAACTTCTTCCTCAACTGGCGCGACCCGCAGAGCGTCGGCGACGGGCGCAGCGCCGTCTGGATCGACACGTCGATCCCGATCTACTTCAAGTACTCCAGCGCCGCGCACGGCCCGCTCGATCGCGAGTGGCTCGAAGAGATGGCGGTCGCCGCCCTCGGGCCCAATGGCCTCGACCTCTCTGACGACCCGCGCATGAAGCGCCAGGTCACGGCCAAGGGCAACAGCGTCAAGCGCAAGGATGCCCACTAGGGCCCCGTGATGTCGGCCGCCGCCCGTCTCGTCGCCGGCCTCGCTCTCGGAGCGGGGGCTGTTGCCGCGGGCTGGCTCGCGACCCGCGCCGCCTCACCCGCGGTGCGCGCGTGGCACCCCGGCGCCGGCGACGTGCGCGTGGCGGGCCCGCTCGGCGTGCGCGTCTTCGGCGAGGGTGAGACTGTCATCCTGCTCATCCCGGGCATCGCCGCGACCCAGCAGTACTACGGGGCCGCCTTCGACCGACTCGGCGACCACGCGACGGTCGTCGTCGTCGACCCGCTCGGGTTCGGCGACTCGATGGTGCACGGCACCGCCGCCGAATCGGTCTCGCTCGCGACGCACCTCGCCGCCCTCGACGCCGCGCTCGACGACCTCGGGCTCGGCGACCGCCCGACCGTCGCTGTCGGGCACTCGATGGGCGCGAGCCTCGCCCTGCAATGGGCGGCGACGGCGTCGACCGTGAAGGGCGTCGTGGCCTTCGGGGCTCCGCTCTACCGCTCGCGCGCCGAGGCCGACGAGCGCGTCGCCGGCATGGGATGGTTCGAGACGCTCATGGCGGCGGGGCCGGTCGCCGAGCGCACGTGCGCGTGGGTGTGCGCGAATCGCGACCAGGCCGCATCGCTCGCCGTCGCGCTCAACCCCGACCTGCCACCCGCGATCGCTCGCGCCGGCGTGCGCCACACCTGGGAGGCGTACCGACGCAGCTTCGACGCTCTCGTCGCCGGCCAGAGCTGGGAGGGCGCGCTCACCCGGCTCGCCGAGCGCGGCATCCCCGTGCGGCTCGTCGACGGCGACCGCGACCCGGTGCAGGTGCCGGGTCGTGCGCGCGAGCTCGCCGCGCGATTCGAGAGCGTGCACGCGGTGCGGCTCACCGGGCGGCACGATCTGCCTCTCGCGCGACCGGCGGCGTGCGTCGCGATCATTGAGCGCGTGCTCGCGGCCGTCGAGGTCGCGCCGCACGTCTGACGTGACCGCTCGGGCGCTCGGTCGTTCGCCCGTCGAGCTCAGCGCCCGAAGGTGCGGATCGGGTCGGCGAGGAAGTGCCAGCCGAGCCACCACCACGTCGCGACGACCGCGACGCGGATCGTGCGGTCGCCCATCGCCGCGGCGATCGTCTCGCCGAGCGGCACGACGTCTCCGACGCGACGGCGCCCGGCGACGTCGACGAGGATCGCCGCGACCACGACGGCGACGTAGCCGGCGATGGTCACCGCGCGCGTGATCTCGATGACGGCGTCGGTCACGAGCCCACCGCCTCGCGCGAGCGCGGAGCGAGCGGCGGCATGCGACGGCGCGCGGGCAGGCCGGCGACGAGCCAGACGCCCGCCGAGAGCCAGGCGGCGATGAGCACGGCGCGCGTCCACCCGTTGTCGACGACGGGCTCGAGCAGCAGCGACACGGTCGGGAACCCGATCCAGCCGCGCGGCACCGTGACCGACAGCACGTACGTGGCCGCCTCCCACAGGCACAGCGCGATCGCGATCGTCGCCCACATGCGGCGCGATCGGCGATGCGCCGCGGCGGTGCGCGTCGACGGCTCCGGTTCGCGGCGCCAGACGAGCGCGACGGCGGCGACGCCGAGGGCGACGACCACGAGGATGCTCATCGGTCCCGTGCGCGGACCGAGCGCGATCGCGAGGCCCGCCGCGATCGCGGCCCCCACGATGATCGCGAGGCGAGGGGCGCGGGGCGCGGAGACGGAGGCCGGGGCCAGCGCGCTCGCGGTGACCCGGCGCATCCGCACCGCTCGTTCGATGACGAGGCCGAGCGCGACCACGGCGAAGACGGCGCCGTCGATCGGGGCACCGCGCCAGAACTGGAACGCCGACATGACCGCGAGGGTCAGCAGCCACAGCGTCACGCTCGCCGACGCGTGGCCGGTGAGCGCGCGAGAAGGGGCTGCGGTTCGCGTCACGCGGTCAGCCTAGAGCGAGCCGCGCTCACGAGTCGGTTACTGCAGCGGCCACCCCGTGTAGCCCTCGGCGAGGTACGTCTGGCCCGCCGTCGATTCGACGACCGAGCGCAGCTCGCCGAGCTGGCGGCGACGGTCGAACTCGGAGGCGTCGTCGGTGACGTGGAGCATCGTCGTCATCCACCACGAGAAGTGCTGAGCCTTCCAGATGCGCTGCATCGCGCGCTCCTCGAACGAGTCGATGAGGCGGGCGTCGTTCTCGAGCAGCAGCGCGCGCAGCGCGACGTGCAGCAGAGCGACGTCGGCGATCGCGAGGTTCATGCCCTTCGCGCCGGTCGGCGGCACGGTGTGGGCGGCGTCGCCGATGATCGCGATGCGGTTCTTGCGCATGCCCTGGGCGACGAAGCTGCGGAAGCGCAGCACGTCGCGCTGGAAGATCGGGCCCTCGACGAGCGTCGTGCCGGGCACGCGCTTCTGCATGTTGTCCCACACCTCGGCCTCGCTGAGCGAGTCGGGGTCGAGCTCGGGGTCGCACTGGAAGTACATGCGCTGCACGGTCTCGCTGCGCTGGCTGATGAGCGCGAAGCCGTCGGGCGAGTTGCTGTAGATGAGCTCGTCAGAGCTCGGGGGCGCCTCGCACAGGATGCCGAACCACGCGAAGGGGTACTCGCGGAAGTAGCCGCCCCGGCTCGAGCCCGTGACCGAGGGGCGCACGACGCTGCGCGAGCCGTCGGCGCCGACGACGAAGTCGGCCTCGATGATGAGCTCCTCGCCGTCGGCGTCGGTCGCGAGCACGCGCGGGCGCTCGGGGTTCGACTCGTCGATGCCCGTGACGGTGACGCCGAAGCGCAGATCCTGCTCGGCGGCGACGCGCGCCGCGATGAGGTCTTTGAGCACCTCGTGCTGCGGGTAGAGCCAGGCGCTGCGGCCGGTGACGGAGGGGAAGTCGATGCGGTGCCCGGCACCCTCGAAGTGCAGCTCGATGCCGTCGTGGCGGTTGCCGACCGTGCGCGCGCGGCTGTGCTCGCCAAGGCGATCGAGCAGTTCGACCGTGCCCTGCTCGAGAATGCCGGCGCGAATGGTGCTCTCGATCTCGCCGCGCGTGCGCAGGTCGACGACGATCGAGTCGATGCCGTGCTCGTCGAGCAGGTGGGCGAGCAGCAGGCCGGCGGGGCCGGCGCCGACGATGGCGACGGGGGTGCGCAGGGTCGTGGTCATGGGGTCTCCTTCGACGGGGCCACAAGGGAGGGCGCGCTCAGTGTGCGACGGCGATCGGGCCGCGCAGAGCATCCGTCTCATTGATCGGGATGCCCGTCGACGAACGGTGCCGTCGGTGCCGGCGTCTCAGCGCCGACGCGTCACGAGCGCACGCCGAGGGCTCTCTCGATCTCGCGCCGCCCGCGATGCAGCTCGTCGAGCGCCGCCGCGGTCGGGGCGTCGCGCGGCAGCACGACCGAGAGCGCCGCGACGACCGTGCCCGTCTCGTCGCGCACGGGTACGGCGACGCCCGTCGAGACGAGCTCGATCGAGCCCGGTGCGACGGCGTGGCCGAGCGTGCGCACCTCGGCGAGCTTGCGGCGCAGGGTCGCGGGGTCGGCGATGGTCTCGGTCGTCAGGCGGGGGAGCCTCCCGGCGAGCATCCGCTCCTGCAGGTCGCGCGTGCCGTACGCCAGCAGCACGAGGCCGGAGGAGGAGGCGTGCAGCGGCAGGCGACCGGCGATGCGCGTGACATTCGAGCCCGAGGTCGGGCCGCTGAGGCGCTCGAGAAAGAGCGCCTCGTCCTGCTCGAGCACGGCGAGCTGGGTGTGCTCGCGGATGCGCGCCTGCACCGCCTCCATCGCGGGCATCGCGGCCTGCCGCAGTCGCAGCGCCTGCGACGAGCGCGTGGCGAGCTCCCACAGCCGCATGCCGATGCGGATGCGCCGGTCGTCGTCGCGCTCGAGCAGGCCCGCGTCGACGAGCTCGCCGACGATGCGGTGCGCGCTCGAGCGCGGCAGGCCCGAGCGGCGCCCGATCTCGGCAGCGGTCTGCACGGTGCGACTCGGCGTGAACGTCTCGAGCACGCGCACGAGGCGGTCGGTGACGGAATCGCCCGTGGGGGAGTTGGCCATGCCCTGAGGATGACACCGATTCCCATTGAGTGGGAAGCGCTGAGCGGGCGGGTTGTGCGCAGGACGACAATCGCGACATCGCTCCACTGTCTTTCGAGGAGACACCATGACGACACCGCCGTCCCCGACCGCGGCAGCGCCCGAGTCGCTGCTCGCCGCCCCTGACCAGGCATCGCAATCGGCCATCACCGCCGAGATCGTCGCCGCGCACGCCGAAGCCGAGCGCCGCGTCGCCGCCGGCGAGCAGCTGCCGACCACGATGTACGACTTCCCGGCCTACCGCTCGAGCATCCTGCGGCACCCGACGAAGAACCCGCGCCTGGTCGACCCCGAGACGATCGAGCTGCTCTCGCCCGCCTTCGGCCAGCGCGACGTCGCCGCGATCGAGAGCGACCTCACGCTGCAGCACACGGGCGAGCCGCTCGGCGAGCGCATGACCGTCGAGGGCCGCCTGCTCGACTCATGGGGCCGCCCGCTGCGCAACCAGCTCGTCGAGATCTGGCAGGCCAACGCCGCCGGCCGCTACATCCACCAGCGCGACCAGCACCCCGCTCCGCTCGACCCCAACTTCACGGGCGCCGGGCGTGCGATCACCGACGACGACGGTCGCTACCGCTTCACGACGATCAAGCCGGGGCCGTACCCGTGGCGCAACCACGTCAACGCGTGGCGCCCCGCGCACATCCACTTCTCGATCTTCGGCTCGTCGTTCACGCAGCGGATCATCACGCAGATGTACTTCCCCTCCGACCCGCTGTTCGCGCTCGATCCGATCTACAACTCGATCCGCAGCCAGAAGGATCGCGAGCGGCTCATCGGCGTCTACGACCACAACCTGACGAGCCCCGAGTTCTCGATGGGGTACCGCTTCGACATCGTCGTCGACGGCCCGGATGCCACGTGGTTCGAGCCCGAGGAGGAGAACTGATGTCCGCCGTCCCGCCCCGCACTCACACGCCGACCCCCGGCCAGACGGTCGGCCCGTTCTTCGCGTTCGGCCTGCAGTACCCCGACATGAACCAGGTCGTGCACCCGCACTCTCCGGGCTCGCTCGTGCTCGGGGGCACGATCACCGACGGCAACGGCGCGGCCATCCCCGACGCGCTCGTCGAGATCTGGCAGGCCGACTCCGACGGCTCGATCCCGCGCGCTCGCGGCGCCTGCCGGCGCGACGGCCACACCTTCACCGGGTTCGGCCGCGCCTTCACGACCGACGAGGGTCGTTACGAGTTCTGGACCCGCGACCCCGGCGCCGAGCCGGGCAAAGCGCCGTTCTTCGCCGTCATCGTCTACGCGCGCGGGCTGCCGAACAAGCTGCACACTCGCGCGTACCTGCCGGAGGACGAGGCGGCGCTCGCCGCCGACCCGCTGCTGGCCGGTCTCGCGCCAGACGAGCGCGCTACGCTCATCGCATCGCGGACCCCCGAGGGCGGACTCCACTTCGACATCCGTCTGCAGGGAGAGAAGGAGACCGTGTTCCTTGCCTACTGACGGGGCCGTCGACCGCGGTCTGCTTTCACCCGTATCGATCGGCGCGGCTGACGCCGTCGGCGATGACGTCGTTCTCGACGCGCTCGTCGCCGTCGAGATCGCGCTGACGCGCGCGTGGGCCGCGCTCGACGTGGCTCCTGCGAGCGCGGCCGAGCGCGTCTCCGACCGCCTCGGGTGGCTCGGAGCGGGGCACCCCGCGAGCGGTCACGGAGTCGATGCCGACGACCTCGCCGAGGCGGCGGTCTCGGGAGGCAACCCGGTCATCCCCCTCGTCAGCCGGCTGCGCGGCCTGCTCGACGAGGCCGATCGCGAGTGGCTGCACCGTGGCGCCACGAGTCAAGACGTCGTCGATTCGGCGCTCATGCTCGTCGCGCGCCGGGCGGGTGGGCGCATCCTCGTCGAGCTCGACGGGGTCGACGCCGCGCTCGCGGGCCTCGCGCGCGCCGAGCGCGACCGCGGCGTC
>JAOASR010000044.1 GCA_030158585.1 Microcella sp. | reverse complement strand
AGCAGTGCGGCGAGAGCATCCACCCCATCGCGCTCCATGAGCTCGGTGAGCCAGACGCGCGCGCCGACGCCGAAGCGCAGAACGCCCTCGGCGAGGGTCGCAAGCAGTCCGCCCTCCGAGAGGTCGTGCGCCGAGGTGACGAGACCCTCTTCGGCCGCGGCGGCCATAAGGCCGGCGAGGTTCTTCTCGGCCGCGAGGTCGAGCTGCGGCGGCAGGCCGCCGAGGTGGCCGTGCACGACGTCGGCCCACACCGAGCCGTCGAGCTCGTCGCGCGTGATGCCCATGAGGTAGAGGTTCTCGCCCTCGTCCTGCCAGCCCGAGGGCAGGCGGCGGTCGACGTGGTCGATGACGCCCATGACCGCGACGACGGGCGTCGGGTGGATGGGCACGTCGCCGGTCTGGTTGTAGAACGACACGTTGCCGCCGGTGACGGGGATGCCCAGCTCGAGGCACGCGTCGGCGAGACCCGTGACGGCCCGCTCGAACTGCCACATCACCTCGGGGTTCTCGGGGCTGCCGAAGTTGAGGCAGTCCGAGACGGCGAGCGGAGTCGCCCCCGAGGTCGCGACGTTGCGGTACGCCTCGGCGAGCGCGAGCTGCGCGCCCAGGTACGGGTCGAGCTGGCAGTAGCGGCCGTTCGCGTCGGTCGCGAGGGCGACGCCGAGACCGCTCTCCTCGTCGACACGGATCATGCCCGCGTCGTCGGGCGTCGCGAGCGCCGTGTTGCCCATGACGTAGTAGTCGTACTGGTTGGTGATCCAGGCCGTGTCGGCGAGGTTCGGGCCGCCCAGCACCTGCAGCGCCTGCGCGCGCAGCTCGGCGTCGTCGGCGGGGCGGGCGAGCTTCGCGGCGCTGTCGGCCTGCAGAGCATCCAGCCAAGCGGGGCGGTGGTACGGCCGGTTGTAGACGGGGCCGTCGACGGCGACCGTGGTCGGGTCGACGTCGACGATCTTCTCGCCGCGCCAGTGGATGACGAGGCGCCCGGTGTCGGTGACCTCGCCGAGCACGCTCGTCTCGACATCCCACTTCGCGGTCACGGCGAGGAAGGCCTCGAGCTTCGACGGCTGCACGATCGCCATCATCCGCTCCTGGCTCTCCGACATGAGGATCTCCTCCGCCGTGAGCGACGGGTCGCGCAGTAGCACGGCGTCGAGGTCGATGACCATGCCGCCGTCGCCGTTGCTCGCGAGCTCACTGGTCGCGCACGAGATGCCGGCTGCGCCGAGATCCTGGATGCCCTCCACGAGGTCGCCGCGATACAGCTCAAGGCAGCACTCGATGAGCACCTTCTCGGCGAACGGGTCGCCGACCTGCACCGCGGGGCGCTTGGTCGGGCCGCCCTCGCTGAACGTGTCGGAGGCGAGGATCGACGCCCCGCCGATGCCGTCGCCGCCGGTGCGGGCACCGAACAGCACGACCTTATTGCCGACGCCGCGCGCGTTGGCGAGGTGCAGGTCTTCGTGGCGCAGCACGCCGACGGCGAGCGCGTTGACGAGCGGGTTCGCCTGGTAGACCGAGTCGAAGACGGTCTCGCCGCCGATGTTGGGCAGGCCGAGGCAGTTGCCGTAGTGGCTGATGCCGCTCACGACGCCGGGCACGACGCGAGCCGTGTCGGGGTGGTCGATGGCACCGAAGCGCAGAGCATCCATGACCGCGACCGGGCGCGCGCCCATCGAGATGATGTCGCGCACGATGCCGCCGACACCGGTCGCGGCGCCCTGGAACGGCTCGATGTAGCTCGGGTGGTTGTGGCTCTCGATCTTGAAGGTGACCGCCCAGCCCTCGCCGATGTCGACGACGCCGGCGTTCTCGCCCATGCCCACCATGAGGTGGGTCTTCATCTCGTCGCTGACCTTCTGGCCGAACTGGCGCAAGTGCACCTTCGACGACTTGTACGAGCAGTGCTCGCTCCACATGACGGAGTACATGGCGAGCTCGCCGCTCGTGGGGCGGCGGCCGAGCAGCTGCTTGATGGCCTCGTACTCGTCGGCCTTGAGGCCGAGCGCCTCGAACGGCTGGTGCTTGTCGGGCGTCGCGATGGCGTTCTCGACGGTGTCAGGAACGTGCGTGGTGGGGGTGGTCACGGTGGCGAGGGCTCCTGTGTCGAGGGCGTGCCGGATGCCCTCCAGCCTACCCGCGCGGATGAGCACGCTCGGCCCGGGCGCCTTCGCCGACAAGGCGGATGGTCGCCTCAACGAAGTCGAGGGGCCGGGGTCTGCTCACCCCGGCCCCTCGGCCGATCAGCACCCGGTCATCGGTACAGAACGGCAGTCAGCAGACGGAACGCTCAGTGCACGCTCCGTGCCAGAAGTATAAGCACCGAGTGTCGTGAATTTCGAGTCCCGTTTACGACTTCGGCACGGGCGGGCCGAGCTGCAGCAGCACGACGAAGAGCACGACCACGGCGGTGAGGATCAGCGCACCGAGCAGATACGGGTGGCGCAGCATCCATCGCACCAGACGGTCGAGCCAGAAGGCGTCACGCGGGTCGTCCGTCGCCTCTCGCCGCCAGTCGCCCTCGAGGCGCCCGGTGCGGTGCGCCCACATGTCGAACGGGATCGTCGCGTAGGGGATCACCGCGGTGACGACTGCGAGCACGCCGACGCCGACGCCCCAGCGCTGGTTGATCGCCGTCAGCACCGCGGTCGCGCCGTAGGCGAGGAAGACGAAGCCGTGGATGCTCCCGCCGACCCGCACGGCGAGGTCGCCGGTCTCGCCGCCGACGACGGCGCGCAGCACGAGCCCGCCGATCAGGAGCGTCCAGGTGATCGCCTCGGCGATCGCGACGATTCGGTAAAGGCGCTTCGGGGTGAGGGAGCGGGTGGAGCGGCTGGGCGCGCCGGAGGGCGCCGCCGAGGGAGAGATCGCGGTCACGATGCCTACCTCAGCACGCTCGCCTATAGCGGGGATGTGAGGCGCGCGGGGCGGTCAGCGCAGAACGCTCAGCGCAGCACGCTCGCCTGCAGCACCGAGGTGAAGAACGTCAGGCCGTCGACGCCCGAGCGCATCGCGTCGCGGGTGTCGGGGCCGAAGCCCGGCTCGACCGCGTGCTCGGGGTGCGGCATCAGGCCGACGACGTTGCCGCGCTCGTTGCGCAGGCCCGCGATGTCGCGCAGCGAGCCGTTGGGGTT
>JAOASR010000043.1 GCA_030158585.1 Microcella sp. | reverse complement strand
GAACCTGCCGGTTAACAGCCGGCTGCTCTGCCAATTGAGCTATCGAGGATCGCTGCGAACAGCGAGGGATACGTTACCAGAACTCAGACGGCCGTCGAACACCCGGCACCGCTCGTGAGCCGTGCGTCAGTACCCTGCGGCGGGGTCGACGACGCCGACGAAGCGGCCGTCGCCGAGGAATCCGCGCACGTTCTCAGTGATGCGCCCGGCGAGCAGCGGGGCCGTCATCTCGGGGGTGTCGGCCGAGTGCGAGGTGATGAGGCACCGCGGTTCGCGCCACAGGGCGTGGTCGTCGTCGAGGGGCTCGGGGTCGGTCACATCGAGGGCTGCGCCGAGGATGCGCTTCTCGCGAAGAGCCTCGGCGAGGGCATCCGTGTCGATGAGCGCGCCGCGGGCGATGTTCACCAGAGCCGCGTGCTCGCGCAGCAGAGCGAGCTCGTGCGCACCGATGAGGTGCCGCGTGCTCGTCGTCGCCGCCGCCGCGAGGATCACGCCGTCGGCATCGGGCAGCACCTCGTGCAGGCGGTCGACGGTGACCGTGCTGTCTGCGCCCGGCATGTCGCCCGATGTGCGACGCACGACGGTGATGCGCACGCGCCAGGGTTCGAGCAGCCGGATGATCTCGGCCGCGATACCGCCCGCTCCGACGATGACGACATGCCGACCGTAGAGCGAGAGTCCGGTGCGCACGGGGGCCCAGCGCGCCGCGCGCGCCTTCGGGGCGAGCTCGCGCATCACCGCGTGCAGCAGCGCGACGGCGTGCTCGGCGACGGGCTCGGAGTAGGCGCCCTTCGCGCTCGTGAACAGCGGGCCCGCGCCATCGGCGTAGCGGGGCAGCACCGTCGCGAAGCCGTCGACACCGGCCCACGGCAGCTGCACCCAGCCGATGCCGGGGTGCGACTCGAGCACCTCGGCGAGCTCGTCGGCGCGCTGCTCGCTCAGCCAGATGAGCCCGCGGGTTTCGGTTGACAGATCGGCCACCTCGGCGCCGCCCGCGATCGCGGCGTCGACGAAGAGCGGGGTCGGCCGCGGCAGCACGGCGATCGGGCCGGGCTCGGGGCGCTGGCCGCCGGGCGCCTCTCGGGTCTGACCCGCGAGCGGGTCGCGGTGCTGCGCGGGCGCGCCGAGCGGGGCGGGCGAGTCGGGCACCATCGTGCGCGGCGGGATGGGCGACGAGGCGTGAGACACGCGAGGACCTCCGGGGATGCTCGAGGCGCGTCGCGCGCGGCGATCAGCCGCGCGACAGGGCCGCGAGTCGTTCGACGTACGGGTGGGTCGGATCGCCGAGCACGTCGTCGATGCGCCCCATTCCCACGATGCTCCCACGGTGCAGCACGGCGAGTCGATCCGACAGGCGCCGGATCTCGCCGATCTCGCTCGAGACGATGAACGCGGCGAACCCTCGGCGCCGCTGCACCTCGGCGAGGTGATCGAGGATGCTCGCCCGCAGCGTGGCGTCGACACCGGCCGTCGGCTCATCGGCGACGAGCAGCTCGGGCTCGAGCACGAGAGCGCGCGCGATCGCGAGGCGCTGCCGCTGCCCGCGACTGAGCTCGTGCGGGTACATCGGAATGGTCGCGAGGGTCAGGTGCATCGCGTCGATCGCCTCGGCGACGATGCCGCCCGCGATCTTCTTGGCGAGCTTCGGGTTGCGCTGGAAGAGCGGCAGGGCGACGTTCTCGCCCGCGGTGAGGTGAGGGTCGAGCACGGCCGAGGCGTCTTGCGGAACGTGGCCGACGCGCAGCTCGAGCTCGTCGTCATCGCGGCGGCCGACGTGGCGCACGTCGATGCCGAGCACGTCGAGTGAGCCGCCCACGATCTCGGGGCCGCGCGGGACCGTGCGCGAGGTGAGCCCGGCGATGACGGTCGCGAGCGTGCTCTTGCCGCTGCCGGCCTCGCCGATGACGGCGAGCGTCTCACCGGGGTGGATCTCGAGGCTCACCCCCGTGAGCGCCCGTGTGGGGCGGTGGCCCTCTCCTCCGCGATACCGCACCGAGAGGTCACGAGCGGCGACGGGGGGCAGGTCAGACCGGTCGCGCTCGGCCGACGGTCGCGGGTCGTGATGCCCGGCGTTGAGTCGCGCGGTGCGGGCTCCGCGCGCCCTCAGCGTGCTGCGCACGCGATCGACTGCGGTCATGGAGCTCTCCCAGCGGGCGGCCGGAGCCGCTGCGCGCCCCTCCCGGTCGAAGGGTCGCGGTCCGCTGCCTCCAGCGGACGACTCCACTCTAGTGCGAGGGATGCTCACCGCCAGGGGGTTGCGCACAGTCGGCGCGGCGCGGCGCGACGCGGGCGGCTGGGCCCGGAGCGCAGCGGCGCGGCGCGCGCCGATGCCCTGCAGCGGCTCAGTCGCCGCGAACCCGCCGGCGCTCGGCCTCGAGATCGACGAGCTGGCGCTGCAGGGTGCGGTAGCGCTCGGCGTCGGCCGTTGCGTCGGTGCGCTGCAGAGCACCCAGCAGCTCGGTCTTGCGGCGCAGGAGGTCGCGCTCGATGAGAGAGGTCGTCACGCCCGTGCAGTATTCGCGCACGTGGTCGCCGCGGATCGGCAGCGGCGCGATCGCGAGCTGCGTCACGAGCGGAGCGAAGGCGCGCGGCGCCTCGTCGGCCGCCCGAGCGACCCACTGCGGCGTCGCGTAGTGCTCGAAGGCGGCGACGAGGGCGTCGCGCACGGTGCTGAGCGACGCGACGGAGAAGGTCGTGTGCAGAGCCCGCAGGGCGATCTCGCGATCGATCTCTCCGGGGTGCTGCAGGACGGCCATGAGCAGCTCGCGCTCGAGGCGCGTCACGGGGTCGTTCGGCAGGTCGCTCAGCCGCACCTCGGGGGCCGAGTACCCGCCCGTGTCCTCCGGCGGGGGCGGCGCATCGCCGTAGGGGTCGTCGGGCGCCGCAGGGAAGCTCTGCGGCGAGCCGGGTGCCGCTGCGGCGCTGGGGCCGGCAGAACCCGAACCGGTGCTCGCGCTCGGTGAGGTCGACGCACTCGCCGGGCCCCGCGGGGGCGCACCGGCGCCCGGCCCGGTGGTCGGCCGACCGCTGGTGCGAGCGGGAGCGCCGCGCGTGCCGGTCGCACGGCGCGCCGCCTGCACTGCGCGGCTCACCTCGGCCGGGTCGAGACCGATCCAGCCCGCGAGCGTGCGGGCGTACCCCGACTGCATCGACTGATCGCGGATGCCCGCCACGACGGGTGCGGCGGCCCTCAGCGCCCCGACCCGCCCCTCGACGGTCTCGAGATCGAACTGGTCGAGACGGCGGCGCACCATGAACTCGTACATCGGCTTGCGGCCCGAGACGAGCATCCGAATCGCATCGTCGCCCTTCTTCAGGCGCAGATCGCACGGATCGAGGCCGTCGGGAGCGACCGCGACGAAGGTCTGGGCGGCGAAGCGCTGCTCTTCGGCGAAGGCGCGGCTCGCGGCCTTCTGCCCGGCCTCGTCGGGGTCAAAGGTGAAGATGACTTCTCCGAGCTGAGTGGTGTCGGCGTTCTCGGTGTCGCCCATGATGCGGCGGATGACCTTGATGTGGTCGACGCCGAACGCCGTGCCGCACGTCGCGACGGCGGTCGTCACGCCCGCGAGGTGGCAGGCCATGACGTCGGTGTAGCCCTCGACGACGACGACCTGCTTGCCCTTGGCGATGTCGCGCTTGGCGAGGTCGAGCCCGTAGAGCACCTGGCTCTTGTGGTACACCGCCGTCTCGGGAGTGTTGAGGTACTTCGGGCCCTGATCGGTCTCGAGCAGCTTGCGCGCGCCGAAGCCGAGCGTCTGCCCCGTCGTGTCTTTGATCGGCCAGATGAGGCGCCCGCGGAACCGGTCGTACGGCCCCCGATCGCCCTTGCCGATGAGTCCGGCGGCGAGCAGCTCGTCGATCGAGAATCCGGCCGCGGTGAGGTGCTTCGAGACGGCGTCGTACGAGTTCGGCGCGTAGCCGATCGAGAAGCGCGCGGCGGCCGTCGGGTCGAAGCCGCGCTCGCCGAGGAAGCGGCGCGCGGGCTCGGCCTCGGGCGTCTGCAGCTGCTCGCGGAAGAAGGCCTCGGCGGCCTGGTTCGCGGCGAGAATGCGGCGCCGGCTGCCCCCGTCGTCGCGGGCCGTGCCGCCGTCTTCGTAGGTGAGCGTGTAGTTGAGCCGCTGCGCGAGGCGCTCGACCGCTTCGGAGAACGTGACGTGGTCCATCTTCTGCAGGAACGAGAAGACGTCGCCGCCCTCGCCGCAGCCGAAGCAGTGGTAGAAGCCGACCTGGGGGCGCACGTGGAAGCTCGGGCTGCGCTCGTCATGGAAAGGGCACAGGCCCTTCATCGAGCCGATTCCTGCGCTCTTGAGGGCCACGTAGTCGCCGACGATATCGGCGATGTTGGTGCGCGACCGGACCTCGTCGATATCGCTTCGTCGGATCAGGCCAGCCACGAGGCAGAGTCTAGGAGACGATGCGGTCGTGCCAGCTCATGGCCGACTGGTCGGTGAGACTCGCGACCTGATCGACGATCACGCGGCGTCGTGCGGCGTCGTCGGCGGCGGCGCGGAAGTCGTCGGCGAAGCCCGGGTCGAGCAGGGCATCCCCCGCCTGCCACAGCGCGTCGGCGAGCTCGGTCAGCAGCGCGCGCTGGCGGGCGTAGATCGGCTGGCGACTGTTGGTCGACATGACGTTCGCCGCGACGATGCCCTTGAGCACAGCGATCTCGGCCTGCGTCTCGCGCGGGACGACGACGTGGGCGCCGAAGCGCGCGAGAGAGCGATGCGGATGCTCGGCGCGGGTCGCGTGGACGGCCTCGTGGGCGAACCGACCGATGAGCTCGCTCGTGAGGTTCTTCAGTCGCGCGAGGTCGCGGCGCGAGCCGTCCCACGAGTCGATCCAGTAGTCGAGGTGATCGAGGCGGTCGAAGGCGGCGATGAGCTCGTCGTGGCCGATCTCGCCGCCGATCCACTCGAACATCGAGTCGACGAGCGCGTCGTGGTCGGCGCGCGCGCTCAGGGCGGGCACGTCGAGGTAGCCGCTCACGATCGCGTCTTCGAAGTCGTGGACGCTGTAGGCGATGTCGTCGCTGAGATCCATGACCTCGGCCTCGATGCAGCGCACGCGCTCGGGGGCGCCGGCGCGCATCCACGCGAAAGCGGCCGCGTCGTCGTCGTAGAAGCCGAACTTGCTGCGCCCGCTCGGGTCGGGAATGCCGTGCGACTGCGGCCACGGGTACTTCGTGCTCGCGTCGAGGCTCGCCCGGGTGAGGTTGAGGCCGTAGCTGCGGCCGTCGGGGCCGAAGACCTTCGGCTCGATGCGCGTGAGCAGGCGCAGGGTCTGCGCGTTGCCCTCGAAGCCGCCGATGCTCTCGGCCCAGCTGTTGAGGGCGCGCTCGCCGTTGTGCCCGAACGGCGGGTGGCCGAGGTCGTGCGCGAGGCACGCCGTGTCGACGACATCGGGGTCGAGGCCGAGGCTCGTGGCGAGCTCGCGCCCCACTTGCGCGACCTCGAGGGAGTGGGTGAGTCGGTTGCGGGCGAAATCGAGGCCCGCGGTCGGGCTCAGCACCTGCGTCTTCGCCGCGAGGCGGCGCAGGGCGCTCGAGTGCAGCAGGCGGCCTCGGTCGCGCGCGAAGTCGCTGCGCCGCGTCGAGTGCTGCTCGGGCAGCCAGCGCTCGGCGTCGCGCGGCGCGTAGCCCGTGGCGGCGCCGGTCTCGGCGTTCGGGGCGCCGTTGCCGGACGGTGTCGCGCTCGTCTCGGGGCGCGCGTCGGCCACATCGTGGGGGTGGATGCTCACGCGCGCCTATCCTCCGCTGTTGTGCAGCTCGGCGGCCGCGACGTCGGCGCTCTGCGCGGTCGAGAGCTCGCGGCTCGCGAGCCAGTTCTCGGGCAGAGCGGGCTTCTTCGGCGTGCCGGCACGGCCGCGCTGGCCCTCAGCGGGAGCGCCCGGATACGGCTGATCGCGGTCGAGCTCGCCGAGCAGATCGTCCATCTGCTGCAGGCTCTCGACGCTCGCGAGGCGCGCCCGCAGCTCGCCTCCGACCGGATAGCCCTTGAAGTACCAGGCGACGTGCTTGCGGATGTCGCGGCACGCGCGGCCCTCGTCGTCGAAGAAGTCGACGAGCAGCTCGGCGTGACGGCGGAAGGCGTCGCCGACCTCGCCGAGGGAGGGCTGGATGCGGACGTGGCGGCTCTCAAACGCGGCGGCGAGATCGCCGAACAGCCACGGCCGGCCGAGACAGCCGCGCCCGACCACGATGCCGTCGCAGCCGGTCTCGTCGACCATGCGCAGGGCATCCTCAGCCGACCAGATGTCGCCGTTGCCGAGCACGGGCACGCTCGTGATGGTCTCTTTGAGCTTTCCGATCGCCGACCAGTCGGCGTGGCCGGAGTAGAACTCGGCGGCCGTGCGCGCGTGCAGAGCGATCGCCGCGACGCCCGCGCCCTCGGCAGCCTTCGCCGCCTCGAGGTAGGTGAGGTGGTCGGAATCGATGCCCTTGCGCATCTTGACCGTCACGGGGATGTCGCCCGCGGCCTGCACCGTCTGTTCGACGATGCGGCGGAAGTGCTCGAGCTTCCAGGGCAGTGCTGCTCCCCCGCCCTTGCGCGTGACCTTGGGCACGGGGCAGCCGAAGTTCATGTCGATGTGGTCGGCGAGGCCCTCGCCGACGAGGAAGCGGGCGGCCTCGCCGGCCGTCACGGGGTCGACGCTGTAGAGCTGGATGCTGCGCGTCGTCTCGGACTCGTGGTGGCGGATGAGGCGCATGCTCTCGGGCGTGCGCTCGACGAGCGCGCGACTCGTGATCATCTCGCTCACATACAGGCCCGCACCGTACTCGCGGCACAGGCGCCGGAAGGCCGTGTTCGTGATGCCCGCCATGGGCGCGAGCACGACGGGAACGCTCAGCGGGATGGGGCCGATGCTGAGCGGCGTCTCGTGGGGTGCGGCGGTCGCCGTGGCGGTGGACATAGCGGTGCCATTCTCCCAGGTCTCGGCTCGGAGTCGCGCCGGTCGCGCGGGCGCGGTCAGCGCTCGGCGTCGCGCAGCGCCCGCAGCGTCTCGCGCCGCTCGGCCTGGGCGACCGGATCGGGCACGGGAAGCGAGGCCAGGAGCCGCTGCGTGTACGGCTCGCGCGGGTCTCCGAGCACCTCGGCGCTCGTGCCCACCTCGACGAGCTCGCCGCGATGCAGCACCGCGATGCGGTCGGCCACCAGGTCGACGACGGCGAGGTCGTGGCTGATGAACAGGCACGCGAAGCCGAACTCGCGCTGCAGCTCGGCGAAGAGCTCGAGCACGCGCGCCTGCACCGAGACGTCGAGGGCGCTCGTGGGCTCGTCGGCGATGAGCAGCTCAGGGCGCAGCGCGAGCGCGCGGGCGAGGCTCGCACGCTGGCGCTGGCCGCCCGAGAGCTCGAACGGGAAGCGGTCGCCGTAGGCGCGGGGCAGCTGCACCGCCTCGAGCAGCTCGTCGACCTGAGCACGTGCGTCACCCGGATGCTCGGCGCGCCCGTGGATGAGAAACGGCTCGGCGACCGCGTCGGCGATCGTGCGCCGCGGATCGAAGCTCGACGCGGGGTCTTGGAAGACGAAGCCGATGCGGCTGCGCACGGCACGGAACTCCCGCTCGCGTACGCCGTTGAGCTCGTGATCGAGCACGCGGAGCGAGCCGCCCGTCACGCGCGTGAGCCCCGCGATCGCCCGGCCGATCGTCGACTTGCCCGAGCCGG
Organism: Microcella sp.; assembly: GCA_030158585.1. Classification (GTDB taxonomy): domain Bacteria; phylum Actinomycetota; class Actinomycetes; order Actinomycetales; family Microbacteriaceae; genus Microcella. The sequence continues at coordinate 7,612 of JAOASR010000043.1, read as the reverse complement.
ACTCGCCGACGAGGCCGAGGACCTCTCCGGCGCGGATGCTCAGATCGACGCCGCGCACGGCATGGAAGCCGTGGCGCCCGAGCCTGCCCGGGTAAGTGACCTCGAGTCCGCTCGCCTCGACGAGCGCGGCCGAGGTCGACCACTCGCCCGTGCGGGCTGCCGCGCGCGCCGCGGCCGCGGAACGGCCGTGGCCCACGTACGGAACGGCATCGAGGAGCGCCCGCGTGTATTCCGTCTGCGGCGCGGAGAACAGAGTGCGGACATCCGCCTGCTCGATCACGCGCCCCTGGTACATGACCGCGACGCGATCGGCGAGGTCGGCGACGACGCCCATGTTGTGGGTGATGAGCACGATGCCGGCGCCGAACTCGTCGCGGCAGCGGCGCAGCAGGTCGAGGATCTCGGCCTGCACCGTGACGTCGAGCGCCGTGGTCGGCTCATCGGCGACGATGAGGCCCGGCTCGAGCACGAGCGCCATGGCGATGACGATGCGCTGCTTCTGGCCTCCGGAGAACTGGTGCGGGTAGTGGTCGATGCGCTCCTCGGGGTCGGGGATGCCGACCGTGCCGAGGATCTCGATCGCGCGCTCGCGAGCGCGCTTGCGAGGCACGCCGTGGGCGCGCAGGCCCTCGATGAGCTGCCAGCCGACCGTGAAGACCGGGTTGAGCGCGGTCGAGGGCTCCTGGAAGACCATCGCCGCGTCGCGCCCGCGCACTTCGCGGAGGGCGGGGCCGCTCATCGCCACGACGTCGTGCTCGCTCTGGCCGTCGCGGCTCGAGAGCATGACGACGCCGTTGGCCGTCGCGGTCTCGGGCAGAAGGCCGAGGATCGACTTGGCCGTGACCGTCTTGCCGGAGCCGGACTCGCCGACGATCGCGAGCACCTCGCCGCGCGCGACCTCGAGCGAGACGTCGTCGACGGCCTTCACGGCGCCGGCGTCGGTCGCGAACGAGACGCCGAGCGAGTCGATGCGGAGCACGGTGGTCATCGGAGGTCGTCCTCTCGGGCGGGGGCGGCGGTGGACCCGGCCGCGTTCTCGGCGACCGCGCTCGCCGGCGTGGCCTCGGCGGCCACCGAGGTCTCGGCGACGGCGCCCGACGAGACGCCTGCGCGCCGACGGCCGCGCAGCCGCGGGTCGGCGAGGTCGTTGAGGCTCTCGCCGACGAGCGTGATGCCGAGCACGGCGAGCACGATCGCGAGGCCGGGGAACATGCTCGTCCACCAGATGCCGCTCGTGACGTCGCTCAGCGCCTTGTTGAGGTCGTAGCCCCATTCTGCGGCCGCGGTCGGCTCGATGCCGAAGCCGAGGAAGCCGAGACCGGCGAGCGTCAGGATCGCCTCGGAAGCGTTGAGGGTCACGATGAGCGGGAGCGTGCGGGTCGCGTTGGGCAGCACGCTGCGGAGCATGATGCGGCCGGCCGGGGCCCCGAGCACCTTGGCCGACTCGACGAACGCCTCAGCCTTGACCCGCACGACCTCGGAGCGCACGACGCGGAAGTACTGCGGGATGAACACGACCGTGATCGAGATCGCCGCGGCGAGCAGGCCACCCCACAGGCTCGACTGCCCGCCCGAGATGACGATCGACATGAGGATCGCGAGCAGCAGCGAGGGGAAGGCGTAGATCGCGTCGCACACGACGACGAGCACGCGGTCGAGCCAGCCGCCGAGGTAGCCGGACACGAGACCGAGCAGCACGCCCACGACGATCGAGAGCGCGATCGCGACGATGATGACGAGCACCGCGGTCTGGGCGCCCCACAGCACGCGCGAGAGCACGTCGTACCCGCCGACTGTCGTGCCGAGCAGGTGCTCGGCGCTCGGCGGGCGCTGGGCGCCGAACGCCTCGCCGTCGGCGCGGAGCTGGTCGAAGCCATACGGGGCGAGGAGCGGTGCGAGCAGCGCGGTGAGCAGGAAGACGCCGGTGATGACGAGGCCGGCGATGAGCATCCCCCGTTGAAGACCGACGGCGCGTCGGAGGTCGCGGATGACGGGAAGGCGATCGGCGAGGGGCCGGCTCGGGCGGGCGGGGCGGGCGCTGCGAGCGGCGCGTGCCGTGGTGTCGTGCGTCACGTCAGTACCTCACTCGCGGGTCGATGAGGGCGGCGACGACGTCGACGAGGAAGTTCGTGATCGCGACGATCACCGCGAGGAGCGCGACGATGCCCTGCACGGCGACGAAGTCGCGCGCCTGCAGGTACTCGGCGAGCTGGAAGCCGAGTCCTCGCCACTCGAAGGTCGTCTCGGTGAGCACGGCCCCGCCCAGCAGAAGGGCGATCTGCAGGCCGATGACCGTGATGATCGGGATGAGCGCCGGTCGCCAGGCGTGCGTGCGCACGAGGCGCGGCTCGGAGACCCCGCGCGAGCGGGCGGCGTCGATGTAGTCCATCGAGAGGGTGCCGATGACGTTCGTGCGCACGAGGCGCAGGAAGACGCCCGCGGTCAGCAGCCCGAGGGCGATCGACGGCAGCACGGCGTGCTGCAGCACGTCGCCGATCGCTTCGCCGCTGCCGGTGCGGATCGCGTCGATCAGGTAGATGCCCGTCGCATCCGGCAGGAACGCGAGCTCGAGCTCGGTCGAGGTGGATGCTCGGCCGGCGACCGGGAGCAGATCGAGCCACACGGCGAAGACGAGCTTGAGCAGGAGGCCGGCGAAGAAGACCGGGGTGGCGTAGCAGAGGATCGCGAAGAGACGCAGGGCCGCGTCAGCGGGCCGGTCGCGGCGAGCGGCGGCGATGAGGCCGAGCGGGATGCCGACGAGGAACGCGACGAGAAGAGCGTAGATCGCGAGCTCGAGAGTCGCTCCTCCATAGGTCAGGAGCACCTCGGTCACGGGGCGGTTGTCGCTGATGGTCGAGCCGAAGTCGCCGCGGAGCACGCCGCCGAGGTACTCGAGGTACTGCACGAAGAGCGGGCGGTCGTAGCCCGCCGCCTCGATGCGCTCCTGCAGCTGGGCGGGTGTCAGGCGCCCGCCCAGGGCTGCGGTGATGGGGTCGCCCGTCGCGCGCATCGCGAAGAACACGACGGTCACGAGGATGAACACCGTGGGGATGATGAGGAGCGCGCGGACGATGATGTAGCGGCCGAGGCCGCCGCCGCTCGCGCGGCTCGTGGGCGCGCTCGGCGTCGCGCCACCGAGTGTCGCGACGGGCGCGGCGCTCGGGTCGGAGAGATCGGTCATGCGTCTTCTCTAGTCAGGGTGGGTTGCTCGGGTGGGTTGCTCGGGTGGGTGGGTCTGGCTGCAGAACCACGGCGACGACCGCTCCTGACCGTCCGCGTCGAGCGGAGCGGTCAGGAGCGGCCGAGCGCCGGAGGCGGCGATCAGCCCTTCGAGAGAGCCGCGTAGCGGAACTTGAAGGACGCGTCGAGCGTGTCCTCCGCGCCCTCGACGTCTGCGCCGACGACGGCGACCTGCGCGCCCTGGAGGTACGGCACGGTCGAGAGGTCCTCGGCCACCGTGCGCTGGATCTCTTCGATGACGCCCTGGCGCTCGCCCGGGTCGGTCGTGACGGCCTGCTGCAGGATGAGCTCGTCGACCTCGGGGTTCGCGTAGTGGTTGCCGAGGAAGTTCTCGGTCAGGAAGAACGGCGTCAGGTAGTTGTCGGCGTCGGAGTAGTCAGGGAACCAGCCCAGCTGGTACGCCGGGTAGACGTCGGCCGAGCGGTCCTCGGAGTACTGCACCCACTCGGTGGTCTGCAGGTTGACGGTGAACAGCCCGTCGGCCTCGAGCTGATCCTTGATGAGCGCGTACTCCTCACCCGAGGACGGGCCGTAGTGGTCGTTCGAGTACTGCAGGTTGAGCTCGACGGGCGTCGTGATGCCCGCGGCGCTGAGCACCTCGGTGGCCTTGGCCGCATCGGCCCCGCCCTCGCCGTCGCCGTAGAGCTCCTTGAGCGGCTCGATCGCTCCGGTCAGACCGGCGGGCACGTACGAGTAGAGCGGCGTGTAGGTGCCGCGGTACACCTGCTCGGAGAGCGCCTCACGGTCGAGCAGGTGCGCGACAGCCTGGCGCACGGCGAGAGCCTTCGCGGGGTCGGCCTCGCCCGTCTCGGCGCCGAACGGCTGGGTGTTGAAGTTGAAGACGATGTAGCGGATCTCGCCGCCGGGGCCCTCGACCACCTTGACGCTGTCGTCGCCCTGCAGGTCTTCGACATCGGTGCTCGTGAGGCTGCGGAAGGCCACGTCGATGTTGCCCTCCTGCACGTCGAGCTTGAGGTTCGACGAGTCGGCGTAGTACCGCACGTTGACCGTGCTGTTCTTCGGCTCGCCCAGCAGCCCCTGGTAGTCGGGGTTCGCCTGGTACTGCACGACGTCGTTGAACTCGTAGGCCGAGATGACGTACTGGCCGGCGAAGGCGTTGCCGTCGACGATCTCGGTGTCGGGCGTGAGCTCGGTGGCCGAGAAGACGTCTTCGTCGACGATCGGCCCGACGGGGCTCGAGAGGATCTGCGGGAAGACCTGGTCGTTCTCGCTCTTGAGCGTGAACACGACCGTGAGGTCGTCGGGAGCCTCGACCGAGTCGAGGTTGTAGAGCAGCGAGCTCGGCCCGTTCGGGTCGGCGATCGCGAGCTGGCGGTCGAAGCTGAACTTCACATCCGAGCTCGTGAGCTCGTTGCCGTTGGCCCAGGTCAGGCCCTCCTTGAGCGTGACCGTGTACTCGGTCGGGCTCGTGAACTCGGCCGACTCGGCGATGTCGGGCTCGACGTCGGGGCTGCCGTACGGCGTGTTCATGAGAAACGGGTAGACCTGGTTCATGACGGCGAACGAGCCGTTGTCGTACGAGCCGGCGGGGTCGATCGTCGTGATCTTGTCGGTCGTGCCGATCGTGATCGTGCCTCCGTCGCCGCCGGCGCCGTTGCCGGAGCCGTCGCTGCCGCCGGCGCACGCGCCGAGGGTCAGGGCGACGGCCGACGCGCCGGCGATCGCCACGAGGGTGCGGCGCTGTGTGTGTGAGCGCTGGTTGTGTGAGCGCTGCGGGAATGCGAGTGCCATGGATTGCCTCTCTCGGATGGCGCGGAGGGCATGGCGAAGCGGAGGTTCCCCCCGGGACGCGCCCCCGGCGCGACTGCGAATCCCCGCACCCTAGTCGCCTCGCGAGACGCCCCGAGAGGAGTGCTCACGGGTGTGCATAAGTGCGGGCTCAGCCGCGGACGGGGCCGTCGGGCTCGGCGCTGCGGGCGGGGTCAGCCGCGATCGAAGCGGTGGGCGCTCTCGAGGATGCGGACGGTCTCGAGAGCCTCGCGGGCATCCACCGGCACGGGCGCGTCGTCGAGGATGCTCGCCGCGACCTGCTCGTAGAAGGCGGGGTACCGGCCGCGCTCGGTCGGCACGCGCTCGAGCGGGGCGGCACCGTCGACGCCGAGGAGCCCCCACTCGGCCTCGGGGGTCTCGCCGTAGCTGGGGTCGGTGGGCTGCGCGCCGCGGCGGAGGGCGGCCTCCTGGCCGTCGAGGCCGTGGACGGTGTAGCCGCTCTCATCGCCGAGGACGCGGAACCGCGGGCCGCTCTGCGCGGCCGCCCGGCTCATCGTGAGGTGGCTGCGCACGCCGCTGTCGTGGCGCAGCGAGAGGAACGCGTCGTCTTCGCTGCCGATGCCCTCGCGCACGGTCGTCAGCTCGGCATGCTCGAGCGTCGCCGGGCCGAAGAGCGTCAGCGCCTGGTCGACGAGGTGGCTGCCGAGGTCGAACAGGATGCCGCCGCCCTGTGCAGGCGTGAGCTGGCCCTGCCACTGCTCGCGCTTGGCGGCTCCCATGCGCTCGAACGTCGACTCGAAGCGGTGGATGCGGCCGAGCGCGCCGTCGGCGAGCAGGCGACGGACGGTGAGGAAGTCGCCGTCGAAGCGGCGGTTCTGAAAGACGGTGAGGGGCCTCTGCGTGGCGTGCGCGGCGGCGATGATCGCCTCGGCGTCGCCGACGCTCGGAGCGAAGGGCTTGTCGATGACGACGGCTGCCCCGGCCTCGAGCGCGGCGATCGCCTGCTCGCGGTGCACGTGCGGCGGAGAGGCGAGGATCACGAGGTCGAGGCGGCCTGCGCGGACCTCATCGAGCAGCGCCTCGGGCGTCGGCACGATGCGCGCGGTCGGATGCGCGGCGCGGGCCTCGGCGGCGCGCTCGGGGCTGCTCGTCGCGATCGTCGTGAGCGCGAAGGCCGGGTTCGTCGCGACGAACGGCGCGTGGAAGACCCGGCCGGCGAGACCGAAGCCGATGATGCCGGTGCGGATCGCGGCTGTTCGACCGGGGGCCTGTGGGCCGGGGTCGGCCGTCGTCGTCGAGGGCGTCGCGTCATCGAAGGCGTCGGGCATGGATCGAGCCTAGGCGCGGTTGACTGTCGTCAGGCGGCCGGATCGGGTGCCGCGTCGGGAACGGGAGTGATGGTGAGCGGAGAAGCGGTGCGTCCGGGGCGCGAACGCGTGGCCGAGGATGCTGCGGCGCGCGGCCTGCACGTGGAGTTCGTCGAGAGGATGCGTGCGAGCTCTCTCGAGGAGGCGGCGGCGATTCTCGGGATCGCGCCCGCGGACATCCTCAAATCGCTCGTGGTGAAGCGCAGTGACGACACGTTCCTGTTCGCGCTCGTGCCCGGAGATCGGCAGATCTCGTGGCCGAAGCTGCGCGCGGTCGTGGGCGTCAACAAGCTGCAGCTGCCGGCGCCCGAGGTCGCGCTCGCGGCGACGGGGTACGAGCGCGGGACGATCACGCCGCTCGGGTCGACGACGGCGTGGCCGGTCTTCGTCGATACCGCGGTCGTCGCGGTGCCGGGGCGACGCGTGTCGATGGGCGCGGGCGAACACGGCTACTCGCTGTTCGTCTCGGCCTCGGAGCTCGTCGCGGCCCTGTCGGCGACGGTTGCCGACATCTCGGAGCCTGTGTCGCCGCGGTAGCGCGTCGGTCAGTCGGTGCGGCGGGCGGGCTCGTCTCCACAATTCAGGAGTTGCCGGCGGTGTGGAGCGTCGATGAGCGCTCCCACGGCGTGTCGAGGCCGTTATGCGCGTGGAACTCCTGAGTTGTGGAGGCCGGGGCCGCTCAGGGGCGATGCGCGGATGCTCGGCGCGGGCTACTCGGCGGGTCGAGCCGGCGCGGGCTGGGTGGGGGCGGCTGCCGCGCTCGAGGTCGGAATCACGCAGGCATCGCCCTCGCAGGCCGCCGCGTCAGGGGCGCCCAGCATCGTGAACGGGGCGACCGGAGCATCCGCCGTCATCAGCGCGCCTCGGCGCCGCTGCGGGCCTCGGCCGCTTGCGTGAGAGCGGCGAGGAACATCTGCGGGTCCTGCGCCCCGGAGATGCCGTACTTCTCATCGATGACGTAGAACGGCACGCCCTGGATGCCGTACGCGACCGCCTGCGCCATGTCGGCCTTCACGTCGCCGAGGTAGGTGTGCTCGGCGAGAGCGGTGCGCGCGGCGTCGGTGTCGAGGCCGACCTCGGCGGCGAGTTCGGCGAGCTCGTCGGCCTTGCCGATGTGGCGACCCTCGGTGAAGTAGGCGCGGAGCAGGCGCTCCTTGAGCTCGAGCTGCTTGCCGTGCGCCTTCGCGAAGTGCAGCAGCTCGTGCGCGAGCACCGTGTTCGTCTGGTGGATGTCGTCGTAGTGGTACTCGAGGCCCACCGACTCGGCGATGCCG
>JAOASR010000042.1 GCA_030158585.1 Microcella sp. | reverse complement strand
CTTGCTCTTGCCTCTAGTTCCGAGACCCATGATTACTTACCACTCTTTCCGGCCTTGCGGCGCACGATCTCGCCGGCGTACCGCACACCCTTGCCCTTGTACGGCTCGGGCTTGCGGATCTTGCGGATGTTCGCTGCGACCTCGCCGACGGCCTGCTTGTCGATGCCGCTGACGGTGAGCTTGGTGTTGCCCTCGACCGTGAACGTGATGCCGGCGGGCGGGTTGACGGTGACGGGGTGCGAGAAGCCGAGCGCGAACTCGATGCTCTCGCCCTTGGCCTGCACGCGGTAACCGGTGCCGACGACCTCGAGGCCCTTGGTGTAGCCCTGGGTCACGCCGACGATGTTGTTGGCGATGAGCGTGCGGGTGAGTCCGTGGAGCGAGCGCGAGGCCCGCTCGTCGTCGGGACGGGTCACGACGACCTGGTTGTCCTCGATGACGACCTCGATGGGGCTCGCCACGGTGAGCGCGAGCTCGCCCTTGGGGCCCTTGACGGTGACGGCCTGGCCGTCGACCTTGACCTCGACACCACCGGGGATGTCGATGGGCATGCGTCCGATGCGCGACATGTCAGATCACCACACGTAGGCGAGGACTTCCCCACCCACGCCCTTCTTCATAGCCTCGCGGTCGGTCAGCAGACCCGAGGAAGTCGACAGGATGGCCACGCCGAGGCCGCCGAGAACGTGAGGGATCTCGGTCGACTTGGCGTAGACGCGGAGGCCGGGCTTCGACACGCGCTTGATGCCCGCGATCGAACGCTCGCGGTTGGGGCCGAACTTCAGCGACAGGGTCAGGGTCGAGCCGACGCGGGCGTCCTCGACCTTCCAGTCGGAGATGTAGCCCTCGCGCTTGAGGATGGCCGCGATGTTGGTCTTGAGCTTGCTGCTCGGCATCGAGACCGACTCGTGGAAAGCGGAGTTGGCATTGCGCAGTCTGGTCAGCAGGTCTGCGACCGGATCTGTCATCGTCATGATGATGTTCCTGTTCTCGTCCGGTTTCCGCGCCCGTTACACGAACGCGGACCTGGCCGATCGGGGCCCCGAGGGGCCGGTTGTGGAGTGCCTCTAGGAGGCGTCGGCCGACTTGAAGGGGAAGCCGAGCGCGCGCAACAGAGCGCGGCCCTCGTCATCCGTCTTCGCCGTCGTGACGACAGTGATGTCGAAGCCGCGGACGCGGTCGATCTTGTCCTGGTCGATCTCGTGGAACACGCTCTGCTCCTGGAGACCGAAGGTGTAGTTGCCGTTGCCGTCGAACTGCTGGTCGCTCAGGCCGCGGAAGTCGCGGATGCGCGGGAGCGCGAGCGACAGCAGGCGGTCGAGGAACTCCCAGGCGCGGTCGCCGCGCAGCGTCACGTGAGCGCCGATGGGCATGCCCTCTCGCAGCTTGAACTGCGCGATCGACTTGCGAGCCTTCGTGACCTGCGGCTTCTGGCCGGTGATCGCTGTGAGGTCCTTGATGGCCCCATCGATCACCTTGCTGTCGCGCGCGGCCTCGCCGACACCGGTGTTCACGACGATCTTCACGAGACCGGGAACCTGGTGCGGGTTCGAGTAGCCGAACTGCTCGGTGAGCGCCTTGGTGATCTCAGCGCGGTACTTCTGCTTGAGGCGCGGCTGGATTCGGCCAGCCTGCGCTGCAGTGGTCGTCGTCATTAGAGCTTCTCACCTGAATTCTTGGCGTACCGCACACGCACGGTCTTCTTCACGCCGTTCTTCTCGACGGTCTCCTCACGGTGACCGACGCGCGTGGGCTTCTTGGTCTTGGGGTCGACGACGGCCACGTTGGAGATGTGGATCGGCGCCTCGTGCGTCTCGATGCCGCCCGTCTTGGTGCCGCGCTGCGTCTGGCCGACGCGAACGTGCTTGGTGACGAGGTTGATGCCCTCGACGACCACGCGGTTCTTCTCGGCGAGCACCTCGATGACGCGACCCTGCTTGCCGCGGTCGCCGCCGCGCTCCTGCTTGGCGCCGCTGATGACCTGCACGAGGTCACCCTTCTTGATCTTCGCCATGGTTACAGCACCTCCGGGGCGAGCGAGACGATCTTCATGAACTTCTTGTCGCGAAGCTCACGACCGACCGGTCCGAAGATGCGGGTACCGCGAGGGTCTCCGTCGTTCTTCAGGATGACGGCGGCGTTCTCGTCGAACTTGATGTACGAGCCGTCGGGACGACGGGTCTGCTTGCGCGTGCGAACGATGACCGCCTTGACGACGTCACCCTTCTTCACGTTGCCGCCCGGGATCGCGTCCTTGACGGTGGCGACGATGACGTCACCGAGACCCGCGTAGCGGCGGCCGGAGCCTCCGAGCACGCGGATCGTGAGCAGCTCTTTGGCGCCGGTGTTGTCGGCGACCTTGAGCCGGGATTCCTGCTGAAGCATTTCTCTCTCCTATAAGGGCAAGCAGGCGAGGCCTACTTGGCCTTCTCGAGGATCTCGACGAGGCGCCAGCGCTTCGTGGCGGACAGGGGTCGGGTCTCGGCGATGAGCACGAGGTCGCCGATGCCGGCGCCGTTCTGCTCGTCGTGCGCCTTGACCTTCGAGGTGCGACGGATGACCTTGCCGTAGAGCGGGTGCTTCACGCGGTCTTCGACCTCGACGACGATGGTCTTCTCCATCTTGTCGCTGGTCACGTAGCCGCGGCGCACCTTGCGGTAGCCACGGGCGCTCTCGTCGCGAACGTCGTGCGCGGCCGACTCGTGGCCGGCAGCGGCCTTCTTCTCGGCAGCCATCAGTTCTTCTCCTCCGTCTCGGCAGCGGGAGCCTCAGCGGCCTCCGCCTTCTTCGCCGACTTCTTGGCCGGCTTCGCCGGGGCCTCCACCGGGGCGGGCGTGGCACGGATGCCCAGCTCGCGCTCGCGGATGACCGTGTAGATGCGCGCGATGTCGCGCTTCACGGCGCGCAGGCGGCCGTGGCTCTCCAGCTGGCCGGTCGCGGCCTGGAAGCGCAGGTTGAACAGCTCTTCCTTGGCCTTCTTCAGCTCGTCGACGAGACGCTCGTCTTCGAAGGTGTCGAGCTCGACAGGTGCGAGCTCCTTGGATCCGATCGCCATTACGCGTCGCCCTCCTCGCGCTTGATGATGCGTGCCTTGAGGGGCAGCTTGTGAATGGCACGGGTCATGGCCTCACGAGCGAGCTGCTCGTTGACGCCGGCGACCTCGAAGAGGACGCGACCCGGCTTGACGTT
>JAOASR010000041.1 GCA_030158585.1 Microcella sp. | reverse complement strand
CAGCAACGACGTGCGCGACCACCGTGGGTTACACCACTATGCGGGACTCCACTCGTGGCGTTGATGAACTGCTCGACGATCGGCTCGATATCGCCTGCGCGATAGGCGGTCAGCGCATCGAAGTAGTGGCTCGTGCGTGTTAGCAGGCCAGCCGAGACCGGCACCGTCACGCTGCGCGTCACCCGGTGGTGCCGCAGCATGGCCTGCACCAGCGCTCGCCCGGTGCGGCCGTTGCCGTCGGCAAACGGGTGAATCGTCTCGAACTGGGCGTGCGTGATCGCCAGGTGAGGCAGCACGAGCACATCAGCGCGTCGAGCGAACGCCATGACGTCGCGCATCAGGTCGGGCACGCGCTCATGGTGCGGGGGCACGAACTCGGCCGTGTGCGGAGTGCCGCCGCCGATCCACACGGGCTGTTCGCGCAGGCCGACCAGCTCGGGGTGGTGAGCCCGCAGCAGTGCGTCTTGCATCGCGACCACGGTGTCGACGCTCAGGTCGTCAGCCAGTTCGAGTGCTGATCGCATGGCGCGCACGTTGGCGACGATCAGTTCGGCATTGGCTCCGGCTCGGTGGCCCAGCTCGGCCTCCGCGATCGCTTTGGCGCCAGCGGTGAGCCGTTCGATCTCGGAGCTTGATGCCGACTCGGTGCGCAGCAGGATCGCACCCAGTGGGGCGGGGATCTCGCCCACGCGCGCATCGAAGGCGGTGAGCGCGGCCTGTGCGTCGGCCGCTTCAGCGGCGAGAGGGCCGGGGATGCTCGGGCTCAGCTCGGCGATGAACGGCGGCACTGCGGAGCGGTACGGGCCGCGCGACCGCAACTGCTGTCGCCGCGAGCCCTGCCGGTCGGGGTCGGCGTGCCACGACTGTTCTTCGAAGTCGACTGGTGGCCAAGTCGTCATACCCGGCCTCCTTAGTGGTGGTTAAAGCCGTAAGCACTAATAAGACTACGCCAAGACTCGACTTCGCCGAGCTTCGCCGCCCGACGACCGCTCTGTTCACCGAGGATGTCGTGCCCCGTCGATACGCTCAACTCACTGTGAGCATCCGTCGTTGCAGACGGCCTGTGGAGGAGAAGCGTGGCGATTCACAACGAGAACCCGTTCGAGCGCGAGATCTGCGAGCATCTCGCCGCGAACGGGTGGCTCTACTCGTCGAACGATGGGGGCTACGACCGCGAGCGCGCGCTGTTCCCTGCCGATGTGTTCGCCTGGCTCGAGCAGACCCAGCCCGAGGCGTTCGCCCGGGCGACGGCTCCCGCGAAGGGTCGCGAGCAGCTGCTCGACCGGCTGGTGAAGACCCTCGACGCTCCGTTCGAGGCGTCGGGCGGTCAGCAGGGCGGCACGCTCGCCGTGCTGCGGCGCGGGTTCGAGAGCGTGCCGCATAAGTTCCGCATGGCGCAGTTCAAGCCGGCCGACGCGCTGAACCAGACCACCAACGCCGACTACGCCGCGATGCGCGTGCGCGTCATGCGCCAGGTGCACTACTCGACCAAGAACCAGAAGTCGATCGACCTCGTGCTGTTCGTCAACGGCCTGCCGGTGGCGACGATCGAGCTCAAGACCGACTTCACGCAGAGCGTCGAGCACGCCAAGACGCAGTACCGGCAAGACCGCGACCCGAAGGGCGAGCCGCTGCTCGGCTTCGGGCGGCGTGCGCTCGTGCACTTCGCCGTGTCGAACCGCGAGGTGTGGATGACGACGAAGCTCAGCGGAGCATCCACCCGCTTCTTGCCCTTCAATCGCGGCAATGAAGGCCGCTCCGGCAACCCGGTGGGCGAGGGCACGTCGTCGACCGCCTACCTATGGGAGCGCGTGCTGCAGCGCGACGCGTGGCTGCAGATCATCGGGCGGTTCCTGCACCTGCAGGTGTCGAAGAGCGTCGACCCGGTTACCCAGCAGGAGGTCAAGAGCGCGACGCTGCTGTTCCCGCGGTTCCACCAGTGGGAATCGGTGACGAAGCTCATCGAGACCGCGCGCGAGGAGGGGCCGGGACATCGGTACCTGATTCAGCACTCGGCCGGTTCGGGCAAGACGAACTCGATCGCCTGGACGGCGCACCAGCTGTCGACGCTGCACGCCGCTGACGGGAAGAAGATCTTCGACTCGGTGATCGTCGTCACCGACCGCACCGTGCTCGACACGCAGCTGCAGGATGCGATCAAGCAGATCGACGCCAAGACCGGCGTGGTCGTCGCGATCGAGTCGGGGTCGGGCTCGAAGTCGGAGAGGCTCGCCAAGGCGCTCACGGCGAAGGCGCCGATCATCGTCGTCACCATTCAGACGTTCGGCTTCGTCGCCGAGAAGCTCGGCTCGCTGCCCGACATGTCGTTCGCGATCATCGCCGACGAGGCCCACTCGTCGCAGACCGGCACGACGGCGAACAAGGTCAAGGAAGTGCTCTCGCCCGAAGAGGCCGCCGAGCTCGACGACGGGGGGGAGGTCGACATCGAGGCGCTGCTCGCGCTGCAGATGGAGACGCGGGCGAACGCGACGAACATCTCGTATTTCGCGTACACGGCGACGCCGAAGGCGAAGACGCTCGAGCTGTTCGGGCGGGCCGGGGCTGACGGCAAGCCGCAGCCGTTCCACCTGTACTCGATGCAGCAGGCGATCGAGGAGGAGTTCATCCTCGACGTGCTGAAGAACTACACGCCGTACAAGGTGGCGTTCAAGCTCGCCCACGGCGGGCAGGAATACGACTCGACGGCGCCGCTCGTCGACCAGAGCGCGGCGGTGAAGCAGCTCGTGCAGTGGGTGCGCCTGCACGACTTCAACATCAGCCAGAAGGTGCGCATCATCGTCGAGCACTTCAGAGCGAACGTCGGCTGGCGGCTCGACGGGCACGCGAAGGCGATGGTCGTGACCGGCTCGCGCAAGGAGGCGGTGCGGTACAAGCTCGCGTTCGACCGGTACATCGCTGATACGGGGGCGCAGGATGTGCGGGCGCTCGTCGCGTTCAGCGGCGAAGTTCATGACACGGGCGCGGGGCCGGACACGTTCAGCGAGGCCTCGATGAATCCCGGGCTCAAAGGCCGTTCGCTACCGGAGGCATTCGCGTCGGACGAGTTTCAGGTGATGCTGGTCGCCAACAAGTTCCAGACGGGGTTCGACCAGCCGCTGCTGGTGGCGATGTACGTCGACAAGAAGCTGTCGGGTGTGACCGCCGTGCAGACGCTGTCGCGGCTCAACCGC
>JAOASR010000040.1 GCA_030158585.1 Microcella sp. | reverse complement strand
ACGTCGAGCGAGTCGTCGAAGCCGAGCTTGAACTTCAGGTCGACTGCGAGGGCGCAGACCGCACCGGCGACGAGGCCGAGCACGATCGCCCAGCCGGGCGTGAGCGAGGCGCACGCCGGGGTGATCGCGACGAGGCCGGCGACGGCACCCGAGGCGGCGCCGACCGAGGTCGGCTTGCCGTCCTTGATCTTCTCGACGACGAGCCAGGCCAGCAGCGCGGCAGCGGGAGCGGCGATCGTGTTGATGAACGCCAGGGCGGCGACGCCGTCAGCGGCGAGCTCAGAGCCCGCGTTGAAGCCGAACCAGCCGAACCACAGCAGACCGGCGCCCAGAAGCACGAACGGCGGGTTGTGAGGAACGTGCGCGCCCTTGGCGAAGCCGATGCGCTTGCCGAGCACGAGCGCGAGGGCGAGAGCCGCAGCGCCGGCGTTGATGTGCACGGCCGTGCCGCCCGCGAAGTCGATAGCGCCGACGCCGAAGGTCTCCTGCAGGCCGTAGGTGATCCAGCCGCCGTCGACGAACGAGCCGTCCTCGCCGAGGGTGAAGTTGAACACCCAGCTCGCGACGGGGAAGTAGACCACCGTCGCCCAGATGCCGGCGAAGACCATCCACGCCCCGAACTTCGCGCGGTCAGCGATCGCTCCCGAGATGAGAGCGACGGTGATGATCGCGAAGGTCGCCTGGAAGGCCGCGAAGGCGAGCGGCGGGAAGGCCGCTCCCTCGGGCACCTCGAGCAGGCTCGTGAGTCCGATCGCCCCGGTGTCGATGCCGATGAGGCCGTCGATGCCGACGTTGTTGGCGAAGGTGATCGCGTAGCCGTAGAGCACCCAGAGGACGCCGATGAGACCGATCGCACCGAAGCTCAGCATCATCATGCTGATGACGCTCTTCGCCTTGACGAGTCCGCCGTAGAAGAAGGCGAGACCGGGGGTCATGAGAAGGACGAGCGCGGCGGAAATCAGGATGAAGGTCGTGTTGCCCTGATCCATGGGGAACCTCTCTTGCCGTGATGAAGGGGGCGCCCGACTCGAGGGCTCGGACTTAGGGTCACCGGCCCCCCGGCGAGGACCGGGCGTTCCTGAAGTGTCGGCGCGCGAGGTTTCGGGGCGTGCGTCATCACGTTTCGGCGCTGTTACGCGCGGTGCCGCCGCGTAAACATCGCGTTACGCGGCCAGCAGAGTTCACCCGGTCAGGGCTATGCGCGCACCGTGTCGTCGAACACGTCGGGCACGCCGTCGCCGTCGCTGTCGACGCTCTCCTCGTCACGCAGGCGCCGGTAGCGGCGGTTGCGGGCGCCCAGGAGGGCGGCGGCTCCCAGCGCGGCGATGAGCGAACCGAGCAGGATGCCCACCTTGGCCACGTCGTCGAGCGGGTCGCCCTGTCCGAAGCTCAGCTCGCTGATGAGCAGCGACACGGTGAAGCCCATGCCCGCGAGAAGAGCGAGCCCGACGATGTCGATCCACTGGATCCCTCGTGGCAGCGAGACGCCCGGCAGACGCGTCACGAGCCACGTGGCAAGAGTGATGCCGACCGTCTTGCCGACGACGAGGCCCAGCACGATGCCGATCGCGAGCGGCGAGGTGATGGCCTCGACGAGGCCGTCGATGCCGCCGACGTTCACTCCCGAGGAGAAGAACGCGAAGACGGGCACGGCGAAGCCGGCCGAGATGGGTCGCAGGCCGTGCTCGAACTTCTCGGCGAGGCCTTCCCGCCCACCGAGGCCGTCCTCCTCGCCGCGCCGGGCGAGAACGGGCACGGTGAAGGCGAGCAGCACGCCGGCGACCGTAGCGTGCACGCCCGAGGAGTACATGAAGAACCAGACCACGAGCCCGATGGGGGCGAGGATCGCGAGGGCCGCGGTCGACCGCAGCCGGAAGAGCTCCTGATAGCGCTGGGCGATGAGACCGAAAACCACGAGCCCGATCGCCGCGGCGAGCAGGTACAGCGGCTGCAGGTCATTCGTGTAGAAGAACGCGATCACGGTGATGCCGATGAGGTCGTCAACGACCGCGAGGGTGAGCAGGAAGGTGCGCATCGCGATCGGCAGCGACGTGCCGACGACCGCGAGCACCGCGAGCGCGAAGGCGATATCGGTCGCGAGCGGGATCGCCCAGCCGCGCAGCACCTCGGGGCCCTGCGTCAGGTTGACGAGCGCGAAGATCACGGCGGGCAGCGCGGCGCCGCCGAAGGCCGCGGCGACGGGCACGAGGGCCCGGCGCGGGTCGCGCAGCTCGCCCGCGACGAACTCGCGCTTGAGCTCCAGACCGGCGAGGAAGAAGAAGATGGCCAGCAGCCCATCGGCCGCGAGGTGCCCGACCGAGATCTTGAAGACCGCATCGCCGAAGCCCAGGCTGACGTACGTGTCGCGCAGCGCGAAGTAGCCGTCGGAGGCCGCCGAGTTCGCGAGGGTGACCGCGATCACCGTGGCGACGAGCAGCAGCACGCCACCGACCGTCTCCTTGCGGAGGATCTGCTCGATCCAGAGGCTCTCGCGGTAGCGCTCGGCGCCGGACTGCACAGGCGTCATGGGGGTTCTCCCTCGGGGGTCGTCGGTGCGGCTCACCGCGTCCGCTGTGCGGCACGCGGGCCGACCAGACTTCCCGGCACTCCCGAGAGCGATCCTATCGGGCGCCCTCGCAAGAGAGGCTCAGGATGCCGTGGTCAGCGCGATCATGCGCGACGCCGCGCGCAGATACTTCTTCCGGTATCCGCCCGCCAGCATGTCGTCGGTGAAGACCTGATCGAGCGGGGTGCCCGTGGCGAGGATCCGGATCTGCGCGTCGTAGAGCCTGTCGACGAGCGCGACGAGGCGCAGAGCATCCGTCTGATTGCGCAGCGGCGCGATGCTCGTGAACGCGACGGCATCGAGGCCGTCGATGAGGCCGATGTAGCGGCTCGGGTGCACGGTCGAGAGGTGCTTGAGCACGTCGTCGAAGCGGTCGACCGTCACGGTGCCGGTCTCGGCGGCGAGGCGCTGCTCGAGCTCGGCGTCGGAGAGCGACACGGCGTGGCCCTCGATGTCGCGCTTGCGGTAGTCGTCGCCGTCGATGCGGTGGATGTCGAATCGGTCGGAGAGGGCGTTGATCTCGCGCAGGAAGTCCTGCGCGGCGAAGCGCCCCTCACCGAGCGCGTGCGGCGGCGTGTTCGACGTGGCGGCGATTCGCGAGCCGCTCGCGACGAGCTCGCCGAGCAGGCGCGACATCACCATCGTGTCGCC
>JAOASR010000039.1 GCA_030158585.1 Microcella sp. | reverse complement strand
TGCACGACGCGTTCGTGATCGTCGACGAGGCGCAGTCGCTCGAGCGCAACGTGCTCCTCACCGTGCTCTCGCGGATCGGCCAGAACTCGAAGGTCGTGCTCACGCACGACGTCGCCCAGCGCGACAACCTGCGCGTCGGCCGCCACGACGGCGTCGCGAGCGTCATCGAGACGCTCAAGGGCCACGGGCTCTTCGCCCACATCACCCTCACGCGCAGCGAGCGCAGCGCGATCGCGGCACTCGTGACCGATCTGCTTGAGGGCAACGAGCTCGCCTGAGTCGAGCATCCGCCGCATCGGACGGCGCTCGCCCTGCGGGGCGGGCGCCGTTCGGCGTCTCGGGGGCGGCGTCTCTCGCGCGCCGGTTGTCGACCGCCGCGCCGACGAGTGCGCTCGAGCGGTGCATGTGCGCGACATCGATGCCCCCGCACATCCACCGCGCCCGCGCACATGTGCGCGGCGGGGCGGCGGCGGCGGCGGCGCTACTCGGCGGCGCTCGCGCGACGCGACTGCGCGACGGCGGCGAGCAGCTCGCCGAGCGTGTGGTCGCCCTCGACACGGTGGCGCAGGCTCGCGCCGCCGTTGACCGTGTAGCGGTTGCGGCGGCCGTCGCGCTCTTTGAGCAGGTAGCCGCCCTCGACGAGCTCGGCGATGATGCGCTGGGTGGCGCGCTCGGTGATGCCCACGAGCTCGGCGATCTCGCGCATGCGCAGATCGGGGTTGGCGGCGAGGCACACGAGCACGTGCGAATGATTCGTGAGGAACGTCCACTCGGCCACGTGCCCACTGTAGAGCGCGTAGCGCCCCATCGGCCGAAAGAGCGACGCGCAACACACGACCCCGTTCACGCGAACTGCAACACACGAAACGCATTACGTGTATTGTGAGACGCGTAAGGAGGTTCGTCCATGCCACCCGCCTCGCTCCTCAGCCTCGAGCCGCTCTCGATCCTGCTCCTCGTTCTCGTCGTCGGCATCGCCCTCGCGGTGCTGCCCTACGCGCACCGCTCGCTCCGCGGCGACCGCCACGGCGTCGGCGTCACCGTCGCGATCGGCGGGATGCTCGCCGCGACGGACCTTATCGCCCTCGCTGCGCAGCCCTGGCTCGTCGCCCTCGCCTGGAGCGCCGCGACGATCGCCACACTCGTCGCCCTCCGCCTCGGCGGGGGAGCGGCCGCGGTGCGCCGCGCCGCCCCCTGGCTCGTGGTCGGCGACCTCGCGCTCTGGGCAGCGGTCGCCGCGATCGCGACGGGAGGCCGCACCGATCTCGCGGCCGTCCTGCTCGTCGTCGCGGCGGGCATCCGCTGCGCAGCCCCGCCCGCGCACGGCTGGCTCGTCGACTCGCTGCACGCTCCGACCCCGGTGAGCTCGGCGCTGCACGGCGGCATCGTGAACGGCGGCGGCATCCTGCTCATCAGCCAGTTCGCGCTGCTGCAGCAGAGCCCGCTCGCCCTCGGCCTGCTGGGCCTGCTCGCCGCCGTCGCGGTCGTCGCCGGCACGATCGGCGCCCTCGTGCGCACCGACGTCAAGGGCCGCCTCGTGCTCTCGACAGTCGCGCAGATGGGCTTCATGCTGCTCTGCATCGCGCTCGGCCTCACCGCCGCCGCGGCGCTGCACCTCGTCGCCCACGGCTTCTACAAGAGTGCGCTCTTCCTGGGCTCGAGCGACGGCATCGACCGCCGCGCCGCCGATCGTCGCGCGCCGGCCGTCATCAGGCTGTCGCCGGCCGGGCGACGGGGCAGGATGCTCGTGGGCGCGCTGCCCGCCGTGCTCGCCCTCGTCGTCACCGCCCTCGCCCTCTACCCGGGCGGACGCGGGCTGCCCGAGGCGCTCCTGCTGCTCGTCATGGCCGCGGCGATAGCGACCGCCGGATACCGCGCCGCCCTCGCCGCGCGCACCCTGCCGCACGCGCTCGTCGTCGGAGCCCTCGCCGCGGGTGCGGCGACGGCCTTCGCCGCCGTCACGTCGGCGCTCACCGGGCTGCTCGCCCTGCCCTCCTTCGTCGACAGCGCGGCCGGCGGGGGCGTCGTGCCACTCGTGCTCGCCGTGCTCGCGCTGTCGGCCCTCGCGGCGGTCGCCGCGCTGCGCGGGCTCGCGCCCACCGGGCGGCTCGCGCTGCGCATCCTCGCCCTCGGGCACTGCCTCGGCGGCTCGGGCGCTGGCCGCGCGCCCCGCACGGGTGCCGCGCGCCCCGCCCGCACCGCTCGCTCGCTCGACCCGATCGGAGCCTCCGCATGACGACCCTCCTGCCGACGACCGCACGCATCCTGCGTGCTCGCGCCGACGCCGAGATCGCCGCGAACGTCATCGCGCCGTACTACGGCCTCGACGCCGCGATCGCCGTCAACCCGGTGCTGCCCTCGTTGCGAGAGGGGATGCCCGCCGCCCTGCGCAGTGCAGCTCCCGCTCTCGGGGCGCGCGGCTCGGCCGGCGAGAGCTGGTATCGCGCGCAGCTCGACGGCGGGCGCATCTCGACGGCCGAGCTCGCTGCGGCGATCCGCGCTCAGCTCGCCTCGGTGCGCGGCGCGGGAGGTGCCGCCATGGTGGCGGACACCGCCGATGCGGCGCTCGTCGAGCGGTTCCTCGCGACGTCGCCGCATGAGGCCCTCGAGGCCGGCGACCCGACCGCGCCTGACGAGATCGACGAGCAGCTCACCCGCTGGTGCCGCGCGGCCCTCGCGCCCGAGGCCGCCGCGTGGCCCGTGCCGGTCGACGAGCTCGGCTTCTACGGAGCCTGGCGCGCCGTCGCGAGCGTCGACCCGCGCATGCCCCGCAGCGCCCGCCGCCGTATCGAGGAGGCGCCCGCCGCGGCCGACGCCGCCCTCGCCGCCGCGCTCGAGGCAACCGGCCTGCCCGCCGGCGACCGTGCCGACGCCCTGCGCCGCGAGCTCGCACGCACCCCGGGCTGGACGGCCTACGTGCGCTGGCGCGCGCAGACGAGCGGAGACGTCGAGGTCGTCGACCTGCTCGCGGTGCGCCTCACGCTGCGGGTCGCGCTCGAGATGCCCCTGCCCGAGGCGCCCACCGACGCGCGCGTCGTGCGCGACGCCCTCGGCCTCGACGCCGTCGAGCGCGCACTCGTCTGGCAGGCGGCGCTCGAGGCGCGCGTGCACGAGCGGCTGCTGTCGCGCGTGCGCACCGCGCCCGCCGACGAGACGCCACCTGCACCGAGCGCCCACCTGGTCTTCTGCATCGACGTGCGCAGCGAGGGAATCCGCCGGCACCTCGAAGCGCAGGGCCCCTATGCGACCTCGGGCTTCGCCGGGTTCTTCGGCATCGCCGCCGAGGTCGAGCCGCTCGCCGCGTCGGCCGCCTCGGCCGCGCTTCCGGTGCTGCTGAGCCCGCGCTACCGGGTGAGCGAGCGTCCCGTGCCGGGCGCCTGGCGCGGAGCGAGGTCGCTCGTCGACCGCCTCGCCGCGGGCCGGGCGTGGCGCTCGGCGCTCAAGGCGCCCGACTCCGTGGCGGGTGCGCCGCTCGGCTGGGCCGAGATGACGGGCTGGCTGTGGGGTCCGGTGGCGGCCAGCCGCAGCATCCTCGCCGGTGCTGCGACGCGCGGTGGTCGCGCCGATGACCCGGTGGGCGGCCCCGCGACGCTCTTCGACGTCGACTCGGCGCTCTCGGTGGAGGACCAGCTCGCGACCGCCGAGGTGATCCTGCGCACGATGGGCATGACGACGCCGGATGCTCCGCTCATCGTGCTCGTCGGCCACGGCTCGACGACCACCAACAACGCCTACCGCACCGCTCTCGATTGCGGGGCCTGCGGCGGCCACCGCGGAGCGCCGAACGCGCGCATCGCGGCCGCCATCCTCAACAGCGAGGCCGTGCGTGCTGGTCTCGCCGCGCGCGGCATCGAGATCCCCGCCGAGACGGTGTTCCTCGCCGCCGAGCACGACACCGTGAGCGACGCGATCACGATCGTCGACTCGTCGGCGCTGCCGGCCGAGCGCCGGGGCGAGCTCGAGGCGCTGCTCGCCGACGCGGTCCGCGCAGCCGAGGAGCTGCAGGCCGAGCGCGCCGCCGAGCTGCCGGGCGCGCGCACGGGCGCCGGAGGCTCGCGCCTCGAGCGCCGCGGCCGCGACTGGGCGCAGGTCTACCCGGAGTGGGGCCTCGCCCGCAACGCCGCGATCGTCATCGGTCCGCGCTCGCGCACCGCCGGAGTCGATCTCGAGCGCCGCGCCTTCCTGCACTCGTACGACGCCGAGGCCGATGTTGACGGGCAGGCTCTCGAGACGATCCTCACCGCGCCGCTCGTCGTGGCGCACTGGATCAACGCTCAGTACTACTTCTCGGCCGTCGACCCCGAGGTGCTCGGCGCGGGCTCGAAGACCGTGCACAACCTCGTCGGCGGCGCGGGGGTGCTCACGGGCCCCCGCGGCGACCTGCGCATCGGGCTGCCCTGGCAGTCGATCGGCACCCGTGCCGGGCTGCACCACGAGCCGCTGCGGCTGCTCGCCGTCGTCGACGCTCCGCTCGAGCGCATCGACGGCATCATCCAGCGCGCCGACATCGTCGCCGACCTCGTGCACGGAGACTGGGTCGTGCTCGTCGCTCCCGGCACCGAGCCCGGCACCTGGGTGCGCCGCACGCGCGACGGCTGGGCGCCGTACTCCCTGACCATCAGCACCTCCGCGGCCGAGGCGGCCGTGAACCCCGACGAGAAGGAGGCGGCATGAGCCGCGAAGCACTCACCCGTATGACCAAGATCGAGGTCGTCGCCCGCACCGTCGACAGCGACGCTGTGCGTCGTCAGATCGTCGCCTCGGGCGCGTCCGGCTACACGAGCCTGCCCGCCGTGACGGGCCTCGGCCACCACGGCGCCCACGAGGGCCGCGCGCTCTTCAACGACCGCGACGCGCTCACCCTCACGATCACCGTCGTGCCCGATGACCGCGCCGACGACCTCATCGAGGGGCTGCGCTCGCTGCTCGAGCGGTCGACGGGCGTCATGTTCGTCTCCGATACCTACGTCAGCCGGCCGCACTACTTCAGCTGAACTGCGGCAGGCGGTTCTGGCGTCGCTCGGGTCGGCGCGCTCGCCGCGACCGCGGCCTGAGCCGAGCATCCGCGCACAGAAACCGCGCCCGCCCCCGAGAGAGAGCGGGCGCCGTTCGCGCTGGGTGAGGCTCGAGCTACAGGCCCGGTGTCGTCATCGAGAGCACGTCGAGGAGCTCGTCGAGCTGCTGCTCGGTGACCTCGCCGCGCTCGACGAAGCCGAGGTCGACGACGGCCTCGCGCACCGTGAGGCCCTTGGCGACGGAGTGCTTCGCGACCTTCGCCGCGGCCTCGTAGCCGATGACGCGGTTGAGCGGCGTGACGATCGAGGGCGACGACTCGGCGAGGGCACGCGCGCGCTCCTCGTTGGCCTCGAGGCCGACGACGGTCTTGTCGGCGAGCACGCGGGTCGAGTTCGCGAGGAGGCGGATCGACTCGAGCAGCGAGGTGCCCATGACGGGGATGGCCACGTTGAGCTCGAACGAGCCTGAGGCGCCCGCCCATGCGACGGTCGCGTCATTGCCGATGACACGCGCGCACACCATGAGCACGGCCTCGGGCACGACGGGGTTCACCTTGCCGGGCATGATCGACGAGCCGGGCTGCAGGTCGGGAATGCTGAGCTCGGCGAGGCCCGTGTTGGGGCCCGAGCCCATCCAGCGGATGTCGTTGCAGATCTTCGTGAGCGACACGGCGATGACGCGCAGCGCGCCGCTCGCCTCGACGAGGCCGTCGCGGGCGCCCTGCGCCTCGAAGTGGTCGAGCGCCTCGGTGATGGGCAGCCCGGTCGACGAGGCGAGCTCGGCGATGACCTTCTGCGAGAAGCCGAGCGGGGTGTTGATGCCCGTGCCGGTCGCGGTGCCGCCGAGCGGCACTTCGGCGACGCGCTCGATCGTCGCCTGCACGCGGGCGATGCCGAGGCGGATCTGGCGGGCGTAGCCGGAGAACTCCTGGCCGAGGGTGACGGGCGTCGCATCCATGAGGTGGGTGCGGCCGGCCTTGACGACGGTCTTCCAGAGCTCGGCCTTCTCCTCCAGGGCGCCGGCGAGGTGCTCGAGCGCGGGGATGAGGTCGGCGAGCAGCGCGCTCGTGACGGCGAGGTGCACCGAGGTCGGGAACACGTCGTTCGACGACTGCGAGGCGTTGACGTGGTCGTTGGGGTGCACGGCGAGGGCGTCGGTCGACGCGAGCGTCGCGAGCACCTCGTTCATGTTCATGTTCGAGCTCGTGCCCGAGCCCGTCTGGTAGGTGTCGACGGGGAAGTGCTCGTGGTGGCGGCCGGCGACGATCTGGTCGGCCGCGGCGACGATGGCGCGCGACCGCTCGGCGTCGAGGATGCCCAGCTCGGCGTTGACGATCGCGGCGGCGCGCTTGATCTGCGCGAGCGCGACGATCTGGCCCGGCTCGAGGCCCGAGCCGGAGATGGGGAAGTTCTCGACGGCGCGCTGCGTCTGCGCGCGGTAGAGCGCGCTGCGCGGCACGCGCACCTCGCCCATCGTGTCGTGCTCGATGCGGTACTCCAGCTCAGCGTTCTCGCTCACGGCGATCTCGTCCTTTTCGTGATGAGGGTGGGGGTCGGTGCGCCGGTCAGATCTGGCCGACGACGATGTCGGGCACTGCTCGACCCTCGAGCAGGCGGTAGTTGGCGCCGACGATAGCCAGGGTACCGGCGGCGACGGCGTCGCTGATGAGCTCGGAGGCCGCGAGCAGCTCGCCGACCGTGTCGCGCAAGTGCTCGCGCCCGACGTCTTGCGCATCGAGAGCCCCGATGTCGGTGGTGCCCGCGGCGAGCAGGCAGCGGTCGACGGCGGGCTGGATGCGCTCGACGAGCCCCGCGATGTGCGGAGGGAGGGGTGGCGCCTCGGGCCCGCGCGAGTCGATCGCGGCGCGCACGGCCCCGCACGCGTCGTGGCCGAGGACGAGGATGAGCGGCACCCCGAGCACGCCGACGGCGTACTCGAGCGAGCCGACGACGCTGCTCGAGATGACCTGGCCGGCGTTGCGCACGACGAAGAGGTCGCCGAGGCCCTTGTCGAAGATGATCTCGGCGGCGAGGCGCGAGTCGCTGCAGCCGAAGAGGGCTGCGTGCGGCGCCTGCGATTCGGCGAGCTCCTCGCGCCGGTCGACATCCTGGCGAGGATGCGCGGGCTCACCCGCGACGAAGCGCTCGTTGCCGCGCTGCATCTCGCGCCAGACGTCACCCGGTGTGCGCTTGCTCGTCGACATGGTCGTCCTCCCGGGGGTGTGGTGGCGGGTCGGCGCGAGGCGTCGGCGCGTCAGTCGGCGGTGTCGAGCTCGGCGGCGACGGCCGTGGCGAGCTGCGCGAACTCGGTCTCCGATGCGGTGCCGTAGAGCACGATCGTGCTCGACTCCGCCTCGGTCACGAGCGCGTACGCGCGGTTGCCGATCTCATCGACCTCGCGTCGATCGTAGAGCGTCCACTGCGCGCCGCCGATCTCGACGCTCTCACCGTCGCCGTTGGGCTGACGCAGAGCGTCATCGAGCCATGTCTCGTTCGCGTCGAAGCCCTGCAGCACGCCGATGAAGCGGTCGTCCCTCGTGATGAGCCCGACGTACCACTCGGCGACCTGGCCCTCGCTGCCGAGGTTCGCGCGATTGGCGTACCAGCCCTCGGGAAGCTCGGGGGCGACGACCGGCTGCCCGAGCCCCTGCTCGGCCTGCTGCGCGGTCGCGCGGTAGTCGACGCTCTCGGGCGTCGGGTCTTCGCGCACCGTCACGACGATGAGGAACAGCACGATGAGCAGCGAGGCGCCGATCGAGAGCAGAAGGTTCGTCGTCGACTGGCTGGCGCGGCGCTTGCGGCGGTTCTCGGCGATGCGGGCCGCGCGCTCGTCGTCGGTCTCGGGGCGGCCGAGCTCGGCGACGATGGGGCGGCCGGTGACGGGGTCGGTCATGGGCGGATGCTCAGCCCTGGCCCGCGGCGGAGCGCGCGGCGTCGAGGCGCTCTTTCGCGCCGATGAGCCACTGCTCGCAGCGGCGGGCGAGGGCCTCGCCTCTCTCCCACAGGGCGATCGACTGTTCGAGGGTGACGCCGCCCTGCTCGAGCTCGGTGACGACGCGCACGAGCTCGTCGCGGGCCTGCTCGTACGACAGCTCGTCGATCGCGGGGTCGGCGGCGCCGGCAGCGGCGGGAGGGGTCACGTCAGCCATCGTAGGAGCGTCTCTCTGTCTATCGGGTGGGTGTCTCTGGGGTGGGCGACGGCAGCTCTGCCCCCGCGGTGGCCGCGAGGCGCCCGGCCGCGAGCGTCAGCACGAGGTCGTCGCCGACGGCGGTGTCGGCCGGCGCGCGCAGCACGCCCCCCGCGGCCGTCTGCACGATCGCGTAGCCGCGGTCGAGGGTGTGCTGCGGTGAGAGCGCGCGCAGCTGACCGCGGCGCTCGACAATCTCGCGGTGCGCCCGCTCGAGGCCGCGCTCGGTGAGCTCGACGCCGCGGGCGACGAGGCGCACGAGCTCGTCGGCGCGCTGGTCGATGATCCAGTCGGGCGCGGCCATGACGGGTCGTGAGCGCACCTGCGCGAGCCGGTCGACCTCGGTGCCGATGAGCGCCGTGACGCGCGACAGCATGCGCGAGCGCACCTGCTGCACCTTCGCGAGCTCGTCGCTCACATCGGGCACGACGCGTTTGGCGGCGTCGGTGGGCGTCGAGGCGCGCAGGTCGGCGACCTCGTCGAGCAGGGGTCGGTCGTTCTCGTGCCCGATCGCGCTCACGAGCGGCGTCTCGCACGCCGCCGCCGCGCGCACGACGGCCTCGTCGCTGAACGGCAGCAGGTTCTGGAAGTCGCCGCCGCCGCGGGCGACGATGATGACGTCGACCTCGGGGTCGGCATCGAGCGCGCGGATGCCCGCCACGAGCTCGCCGACCGCGCGGTCGCCCTGCACCGCCGAGTGGTGCACGCGGAACCGCACCGATGGCCACCGCAGCTGGGCGTTGCGCAGCACGTCTTTCTCGGCATCGCTGTCGGCGCCCGTCACGAGGCCGATGCAGTGCGGCAGGAACGGCAGCGGCCTCTTGCGTGACGGGTCGAAGAGCCCCTCGGCGCGCAGCTGCTGCTTGAGCCGCTCGAGCCGCTCGAGCAGGTCGCCGAGGCCGACGCGGCGCATCTCGAACACCTGCATCGTGAGCGAGCCGCCCTTGACCCACCAGTTCGCCTTGATGAGCGCGACGACACGGTCGCCCTGACCGAGGCCCTGCGGCAGCTTCGCGCGCACGGTCGACCAGACGGTGAAGGAGACGGTCGCGTCGGCCGTGAGGTCTTTGAGCTTGCCGTAGACGTTGCCGCCCGACACGCCCCACTGGGTGATCTCGCCCTCGACCCAGACGCTGCCGAGGCGGTCGATGTAGCCCTTGATCTTCTGCGAGAGCTCGCCGACGGGCCAGGGCGCATCGGCGGTGGACGGTGCCTCGCTCATGACCCTCCCTTGCTTCGATCGGCGGCCTTCGCCAGGCTAGTCGACGGCTCCGACGCCCACGGTGGCCCCCGATCGAATCGAGCGAAGCATGCCGCTGTCCACACCTCTCGCGGTCGAGGGGCTCACGAAGCTCTACGATCCCGTCACCGCGCTGCGCGACGTGAGCTTCGAGGCGCGCCCCGGTCGCGTCACGGGCTTCCTCGGCCCGAACGGGGCGGGCAAGACCTCGACGCTGCGCATCCTCCTGGGGCTCAACCGCCCGACCGCGGGCACGGCGACCATCGCCGGCGTGCCCTACCGCGAGCTCCCGACCCCGATGGCGCGCGTGGGCGGCTCGCTCTCCTCCGACGTCTTCCACCCCGCTCGCAGCGGGCGGGCCCACCTGATCGCGGTCTCGCTCGCCGGGGGCATCCCGCGCTCTCGCGTCGACATCGTGCTCGAGCAGGTCGGGCTCACCCACGCCGCGCGCCGCGCCGTCGGCGGCTACTCGCTCGGCATGCGGCAGCGGCTCGGCCTCGCGGGCGCCCTGCTCGGCGACCCCGACGCCCTCGTGCTCGATGAGCCGATCAACGGGCTCGACCCCGACGGCATCCGCTGGATGCGCGGGTTCCTGCGCGCGCTCGCCGACGAGGGCCGCACGGTGCTGCTGTCGTCGCACGTGCTGAGCGAGGTGCAGCAGACGGTGGATGACGTGGTCGTCATCCGGCACGGACGCATCGTCTTCGACGGCCCGCTCTCGACTCTCGAGGCGGGCACCGCGCAGGTGCGGGTCGACGCGATCGACCGCGCGGCGCTCGCCGCAGCCCTCACGACGGCCGGCGCGCGCGTCGAGCCCGGCGAGCACGGCATGCTCGTCTCGGGCCTCGACGCCGCCCGCACGGGTGAGGTCGCCCGCGACGCGGGCCTTGCGCTCACCCATTTGAGCGACGAGGGCGATGGGCTCGAGTCGATCTTCCTCGCGCTCACCTCGGACGAGGAGGCGGCCGCGTGAGCGCCCCCAGCCGGCCCACCACCGTCAGCCTGCCCGCAGCCCTCGGCCGCGCGATCGCCTCCGAGCTCTCGAAGGTCTTCTCGCTCAAGGCGTGGTGGCTGCTGGGCCTCGTGCTCGTGATCTACGTCGCCGTCACGGCCGCGGGTCTCGCCTTCTTCCTCAGCGACCTCGGCGCGCAGCTCGGCGCCGCCGGCCCCGGGGCGCCCGAGCTCGACCCCGTCGTCACGGCGAACCTCGTCTACTCGAGCGTCACGGCGGTCGGCCTCGTCATACCGCTGCTGTTCGGGGCGCTGCTCGCGACGACCGAGTACCGGCACCGCACGCTCACGCCCACGGTGCTCGCGCAGCCGCGCCGTGGCATCGTGCTCGCCGCGAAGGCCGTCGTCGCCCTCCTCATGGGGGCCCTCTACGGCATCCTCGGCCTCATCGGCTCGGTCGGCGTCGGAGCCCCCGTGCTCGCAGCGGTCGGCGAGCAGACAGCGCTCGACGAGCCCGAGGTGCTCGTGCTTCTCGCCCGCACGCTCCTCGCCACCGCACTGTGGTCGCTGCTCGGCCTCGGCCTCGGCGCCCTGCTGACGAGCCAGATCGCGGCGATCGTCATCGTGCTCGCCTTCACGCAGTTCGTCGAGCCGATCCTGCGCCTCATCGCCGGCATCAGCGAGACCACGGCCGCGATCGCGCGCTTCCTGCCCGGGGCGGCGACCGACGCGCTCGTCGGCGCGGGCATCCTCAGCTCGCTCGGCGCTCTCGATCCGAGCGTGCCGCAGGCGAGCACGGATGCCCTGCTCTGGTGGCAGGGAGGCCTCGTGCTCGCCGGCCTCGCGTCGGCGCTCGTGCTCGCGGCCGCCTTCACGACCCTGCGGCGCGACGTCGAGTAGCCGGAGCCCGCTCGCGCTCGGCGATCGCCCACCCGCCGCCTCGTAGACTGGCGGCGTGAGCACGATCACGAACGGCGCCCTCGGCGCGACCCTGACCACGCCCGTCGTCCCCGAGCGGCGCGAGCGTCTCGTGCCGACCCCTGTCGCGGGTGAGCGCCGCGTGCTGCTCGCCGCCCCGCGCGGGTACTGCGCCGGAGTCGACCGAGCGGTCATCGCCGTCGAGAAGGCCATCGAGCAGTACGGTGCGCCCGTCTACGTGCGCAAGCAGATTGTGCACAACGTGCACGTCGTGAGCGAGCTCGAGAAGTCGGGCGCGATCTTCGTCGACGAGGTCGATGAGGTGCCCGAGGGCTCGCACATCGTCTTCTCGGCGCACGGCGTGAGCCCGGCGGTCGTGCAGGGCGCCGCCGATCGAGGTCTCGCCGCGATCGATGCGACGTGCCCGCTCGTGACCAAGGTGCACCGGGAAGCGGTGCGCTTCGCCAAGCAGGACTACCGCATCCTGCTCATCGGTCACGCCGGCCACGAAGAGGTCGAGGGCACAATGGGCCACGCGCCCGAGCGCACGATCCTCATCGGCACGCCGGAGGAGGCCGACACGGTCGAGGTGCCCGAATCCGACCAGCTCATCTGGCTGTCCCAGACGACGCTGAGCGTCGACGAGACGATGGAGACCGTGCGCCGCCTGCGCGCCCGCTTCCCCCACCTGCAGGACCCGCCGAGCGACGACATCTGCTACGCCACCCAGAACCGCCAGGTCGCCATCAAGAAGGTGGCGCCGGATGCTGACCTCGTGATCGTCGTCGGCTCGGCCAACAGCTCCAACAGCGTGCGCCTCGTCGAGGTCGCGCTCGAGTACGGCGCGAAGGCCGCGTACCGCGTCGACTACGCGAGCGAGATCAAGCAGGAGTGGCTCGAGGGAGTCGAGGCGGTCGGCGTCACGAGCGGTGCGAGCGTGCCCGAGGTGCTCGTCGAGCAGGTGCTCGCCGACCTGCGCGACGCCGGCTTCGACGCGGTCGAGGTCATCAAGACGGCCGAGGAGGACCTGCTGTTCTCGCTGCCGAAGGAGCTGCGCACCACGGCGAGCGGCGAGCAGGACGCTCGCGCGCTCGGCGGTCGCACCCGCGCCTGAGCGCTCTCGCCCGGTAGTCTGCGGGAAGCGCGGCGAGCGTCGCGCATCGGGAGGTCTCATGGCTCGCATCGCGCTGCCGCGTGATCTCACCTCCAGCGTCATCGTGCGCGGTGTCGCGGCGGCGGAGCGGTCGGCGATCGTCGTCGGCATGGTGCTGACGATCGCCGCGATCACGGCGGCGCTCCTGCATCGGGGAGGGGACCTCTCGCGGCTTCCCCTGGCGATCGCGGCGCTGCTTCTCGTCTGCGGTCTCGCCATCCACCTCATGCTCGCGCCCAGCGCGCTGCGCGCTGGGCTCTTCCTCGCACTGGGCGCCGTGATCTCGACGGCCTACGTCGTCACGCTCCTCGGCGCGGAGGCGAACCTGACCGAGCAGTCGCCGTTCCTCGTCAACCGCATCGGGGTCGCCCTGACCCTGGTGGGGGCGGTCACCGGCAGCGCCCGCAACGGCATCCTCTGGACGGTGCTCGGCTTCATCGCCGGACAGGGGTCGCTCGTCGTGGGCTTCGCTCTCGCGGGCGAGACGGGCGGAACGGGCTTCGCCCCGATCTTCGTGTTCGTGGTGGCGCTCGCGGTCTACGGGGCGTTCGAGGCGGGCAGTCGACGGCTGCGGAGGCAGGTCTCTGACATGGACGCGCTCGAGGCCGAGCTCGTCCTCGCCGATCGGCAGCGCGAGCTCGAGCAGCGCGCGTCGCGCCTCGCGCATGACACGGTGCTCGCCGACCTGGCCATCCTCGCGGCCCGCCCGGGGCCTCTCGACGAGGCGGCGCGCACGCGCCTCGAGCGCGACGTCGCCATCGCTCGCGCGGGGCTCGTCGCCCCGCCCGCGAGTGCCGCTCCCAGCCGCTCGCGGCTCTCGGCTGAGCTGCTGCAGCTGGCCCGCGACTACCAGTGGAGCGGCGTGAGGGTCGACGTCTCGGGCGGCGATGAGCTCGTCATCGACGTCGACGACGAGGCCCGGGAGGCGGTCATCGGAGCGATTCGTGCAGCTCTCGACAACGTCGTGCGCCACGCGGGCTCGGAGCGGGCGGAGGTCGTCGTGGGGGTGCGCGACGACACCCTCTCGGTGCTGATCGTCGATGACGGCATCGGGTTCGTGCCCGATGACGTCGACCCCGATCGGCTCGGCGTGCGCTCCTCGATCCACGACCGCGTGCGCGCGGTCGGCGGAACCGTGCGCGTGTGGTCGGGCGACGAGGGCACGACCGTCATGCTCGCGGTGCCGATCCACCCGACGGGGGAGTCGGCGTGAGCGCCGTCGACGGCACTCGCCCGACGTCGCTGTGGTCGGCCGACCCGCTCAGCTGGCTCGCCACTCGATGGCTCGTGCTCGGCTGCGGGTTCGCCGCCTTCCTGCAGGCGGCGACCCTGCTCGTCTTCCTCGGCGACCTCGGCGATCGACCCTTCGTGCAGGTGATCGCGTTCCTCGTCTCGACCTCAGCGTTCCTGCTCGTGCACCTGACCACGCGCATGCCGAGCGGCGGGCTGCGCGAATCGGTGACCTGGTCGGCGCTCGCGATCACGCTCGCCGGCACCGGGCTCTCGGCCGCCGGCTACGTCGGCGTCGACTTCCGGGTCGAGTTCTGGTGGGCGCCCGTGTCGGTCTCTCTGCTGATCATCGCCCTCATGCCGTTCTCGACGGTCGCCCAGCTCGCCCGACTGGGGCTCGTGGCGACGATCATCTGCGGCGGACTGGCCGCCGGGCTCGCCGCCGGCGGAACGCTGCGGTGGTCGTTCTTCGTGACCATCTACTTCGTCGTGCTGCAGATCGTCGTCGCGACGGTCGGCTGCATGGTCTTCGTGCGCACGGTGACGCGCCTGTTCCACACCTGGAACGAGCGACCGCTTGCCGCCGCATCAGACGGCGACCAGGTCGTCACGCCCTCGCGCGCCGAGCTGGTCGACCGCGTCGACGCGGCGATGGCCGCGCGCATGGCCGGCCCGCTGGCGTTCCTGCGCGAGGTGCTCGATCGGGGCGTGGTCGAGCCAGCCGATCAGGAGCGTGCCCTCGCCCTCGCGACCGAGCTGCGCGCCGAGCTGGTCGCGGGCGCCCAGTCGACGTGGCTCGATCGGGTCACCGCGGGTCATCCGCTGCACGTCGTCGACCCCGAGCGACTGGCCGGTCGCCTGAGCCTGCCGCAGCGGTCGGCGCTGCGCGCGATGCTGGATGCTCTGCTCGCGCACCCGGATTCCGGGTTCGTCGAGGGTCGGGTCGAGCTGCAGCCCGCCGATCGCGGCACGGTCGCGGTCGCCCTGCGCATCGTCACGACGCTCGCCGAGGGGCGTCGCGAGACGTTCCTCGCGCCGTACTACGTGACGCTGCAGGCAGCCGTGAACGACATCCGCTGGCGCAACGGCGCCGCTCTCGAGGTCGACTTCCAGGTGCCGCTCGAGGATGCGGGCTACCGCCCGATCGTGCAGCGGTCGCCCGCGCCTGATCCGCTGCGGCCTCCGAGGCCCTGAGCCGGAGCATCCGCCCGATCGCGCCGCGAAGGACGAACGCGGCCGCAGCGCCCCTCGAGGGAGCGCCACGACCGCGTCGGTCGAGCGTCGTCGAGCTCTAGCGGCCCGAGTGGCCGGCCGAGCCGAGCTGACGCGTGGCGTCGACGACGCGCGCGGCCATGGCCTTCTCGGCGATCTTGCCCCACGCGCGCGGGTCGTAGATCTTCTTGTTGCCGACCTCGCCGTCGACCTTGAGGAACCCGTCGTAGTTCTTCAGCACCGTGTCGGCGATCGAGCGGCTGAAGGCGTACTGCGTGTCGGTGTCGATGTTCATCTTGATGACGCCGTTGCGCACCGCCTCGGCGATCTCGGCGTCGGTCGAGCCGGAGCCGCCGTGGAAGACGAGGTCGAGAGGCAGAGCATCCGTGCCGTACTTCGCCTGAATGCCCGACTGGATCTCGGCGAGCAGCTCGGGGCGCAGCTTGACGTTGCCCGGCTTGTAGACGCCGTGCACGTTGCCGAAGGTGAGAGCGGCCATGTAGCGACCGTTCTCGCCGAGGCCGAGCGCCTCGACGGCCTGCGTGACATCGCCGAGCGTCGTGTAGAGGGCGTCGTTCGAGCCCTCGTGCTGCACGCCGTCCTCCTCGCCGCCGACGACGCCGATCTCGACCTCGAGGATGGCGTTGATGTTCTTCATGCGGGGCAGGAGCTCGCGCGCGATCTCGATGTTCTCCTGCAGCGGCACGGCCGAGCCATCCCACATGTGCGACTGGAAGATCGGGTTGCGGCCGGCCTTGACCTCGGCCTCGCTCGCCTCGATGAGCGGCATCACGAAGCCGTCGAGCGCGTCCTTCGGGCAGTGGTCGGTGTGCAGGGCGACGGTGATGGGGTAGTTCTTGGCGACCTCGGTCACGAACGCGGCGAAGGCGAGGGCGCCCGAGGCGCGAGCCTTGACGCTCTGGCCGGCGAAGTAGTCGGCGCCGCCCGTGGTGACCTGCAGGATGCCATC
>JAOASR010000038.1 GCA_030158585.1 Microcella sp. | reverse complement strand
CGCGCGGCGACGAGCACCGCACGGTGTGCCTCATCCCGTCGAGCGCGCACGGCACGAACGCGGCCTCGGCCGTGCTCGCCGGCATGCGCGTCGTCGTCATCGGCACGACCGAGACGGGCGACGTCGACCTCGTCGACCTGCGCGCGAAGATCGCCGAGCACCGCGACGAGCTCGCGGCGCTCATGATCACGTACCCGTCGACGCACGGCGTCTACGAGCACGACGTCATGGAGGTCACGGCCGCCGTGCACGAGGCCGGGGGTCAGGTCTACATCGACGGCGCCAACCTCAACGCGCTGCTCGGCTACGCCCGCTACGGCGACATCGGCGGCGACGTCAGCCACCTCAACCTGCACAAGACGTTCTGCATCCCGCACGGCGGAGGCGGCCCCGGCGTGGGCCCCGTCGCCGCGAAGGCGCACCTCGCCGAGTTCCTGCCCGGCCACCCGCTCGCGCAGATGCACCTCCACCCGCCGTTCGACATGACGACCGGCGGCGCCGGCACGGTCGAGCACCGCGGCACGCCCGTCTCGGCGGCGCCCTTCGGCTCGGCGAGCATCCTGCCGATCTCGTGGGCCTACGCCCGCATGATGGGCGCCGAGGGCCTCACGGAGGCGACGGCGAACGCCGTGCTCGCCGCCAACTACGTCGCCCTGCGCCTGCGCGAGCACTACCCGGTGCTGTTCGCGGGCGAGAACGGGCTCGTCGCGCACGAGTGCATCCTCGACCTGCGGCCGCTCAAGGAGGCGACGGGCATCGGCAACGACGACGTCGCGAAGCGCCTCATGGACTACGGCTTCCACGCGCCGACGATGTCGTTCCCCGTCGCGGGCACGCTCATGGTCGAGCCGACCGAGTCGGAGGATCTCGCCGAGCTCGAGCGGTTCATCCAGGCCATGATCGCCATCCGTCTCGAGGCTGACCGCGTCGCCGCCGGCGAGTGGCCGGCCGACGACAACCCGCTCGTCAACGCGCCGCACACGGCTGAGAGCGTCATCGCGGGGGAGTGGGAGCACCCCTACTCCCGCGAGGTCGCCGTCTACCCGGCGTCGCTCGTGCCCGTCGACTCGCACGGGCACGCCGACAGCTCGGGCGGCTTCGGAGCGACGCGCGCCGACAAGTACTGGCCGCCGGTGCGCCGCGTCGACCAGGCCTACGGCGACCGCAACCTCGTCTGCTCGTGCCTGCCGATCGAGGCGTTCGCCTAGCGGCGCCCCACACTCCGCCGCTCTGCGGCACCCCGCCGCGCCCCGCACGGCTTCCCCTGTCCCGCACTGGGGGAGCCGTGCGGCATGCGGCAAGCCGTGCGGGTTAGTGACGCGAGGCCGTCAGCTCGATCCCGCGGGTCCCCACGCTGAGAGGCTACGAGGCGGCGGATGCTCCGCCGAGCCCGCGCGACCCGGGCAGCAGCGCGAGCTGCTCCTGGATCGTCGCGGCGCTCTGGTACGTGACGCCGACGAGTGCGACGTGCTTCCAGCGCACGACGCCCTCGGCATCGAGGATGAACACCGAGCGCCGCACGCCCACGCCGAAGAGCGAGACCCCGAACGCGTCGACGACGTCGCCGCGCTCGTCGGCGAGCAGCGGGAACGACAGCTTCGAGCGCCGCGCGAACGACTCGTGCGAGGCGGTCGACTGCCGGCTGATCGCCCACACCTCGCCGCCGAGGTCGGCGAAGCCAGCGAGCTCGCTCTGGTAGTTGCAGAGCTGCGCCGTGCACCCGGGCGAGGCGTCGGCGGGGTAAAACGCGAGCACGAGGGGCGAGCCGCGGTGCTCGCGCAGCGAGAAGAGCCGGTGATGAGCATCCGCGCCCTGCATCGTCACACCGGGAAGGGTGAAGTCGGGGGCGAGCTGACCGATCTCGGGCTGGGGCATGCGCTGAGGCTAGGCGGGCAACCCGAGAAGTTCCGGGAACGCGGAGGCCGCCCAGGGGTATCCCACGAAGATCACAGCGTCGAGGGCGATATGGCCGATCACGAGGGGCAGCACGCGGCCCGTGCGCGTGTAGATCCAGCCGAACACGATGCCCATGACGAAGTTGCCGATGAACGCGCCGAAGCCCTGATACAGGTGGTACGTCGCTCGCAGCAGGGCGCTCGTGAGGATGATCGCCCACGGGCTCCAGCGCAGCTCGCGCAGCCGTGCGAAGAGGTAGCCGACGGCGATGACCTCCTCGGTGACGCCGGCGCGCAGGGCGGCGAGCAGCAGCACGGGAACGGTCCACCAGTAGGTGTCGAGCGCGGTCGGCACGACCGTGACGGTGAGGCCCGCGGCGCGCCCGGCGAGGTACAGGGCGAGCCCCGGCACGCCGATGAGCAGCGCGAGCCCGAGGCCGTCGCGGGTGTCGCGCCAGGGCCGGGTGCCATCGATGCCGAGTCGGCTGAGGTGCGGCCTGGCGGTGCTCCACAACAGGAAGCACACGAGTGCGACGGGCACCAGGTCGAAGAAGACGGCGAGCACCTGGTAGATGAGATCGAAGATCTCGCGCTCGTCGCGCGGGCGGTTGATCGTGGCCGTCTGCTGCGAGAGCGGCAGCTCCTGCGTGAGGCGGTTCGCGATCGCCACGACCGAGTAGACGGCGCTCGCCCCGAGAGAGAGCCCGAGCACGATGAGGATCTCGGCCCGCAGTCGACGGCGAGGGGGGATGCTCGGGTCGGCGTCGTTCGGAGGGCTCGAGGTCACGGCAGAAGTATCCCGCGTGCATCCGATGCGAGGTTGCGCGATCATGAGCTGGGTTGTGCCGACAGGGCAGGATCTCCGCCGCCCGGCCCCTGCTCTTTGGCGCACAATCACAAGAGCGCAGTCGACGGATGCTCGACTCACGGCGGCGGCGCGCGCGTCGTTGCGGGGATCGGGGCATCGCGACGCAACGATCGTGCGTACGGACCGGGGAGTGTCGCAAATATCCGTACTCGTGCACAGGATTGCTCGAATGTCGTTACCGGTGTGTAACGAATGCCCATATGGTTTGGCGAGGATGTGTACCCCTCTCTAGGGTCATACCCATTAGGCGTGACGGCGCGCTCTGAACTGGCGGCGTCGCGTGTCCATCTTGCACAGGAGGAAAATTGCGAATCAGCAGACTCGGGGCCGCTAGCGCAGCCACGATCGCAGCGAGCGCCCTCGTCCTCTCGGCTTGTGCTGCACCGCAGCAGGAGTCCGAGGTCGTCGAAGGCAGCTCAGTCACGGTCGCGTGGAACCAGCCGTTCTACTCGTACAACAGCAACACGTCGTTCGG
>JAOASR010000037.1:13524-15920 GCA_030158585.1 Microcella sp. | reverse complement strand
ACCTACGGCTTCGGCCCGTGGGTCTACAACGAGTACGACTGGTGGGTGCGCATCTTCGGCTGGGGCCTCGTCGCCCTCGCCGCGCTCATCACGTGGCGCCTGATGAAGAGCCCCTGGGGTCGCGTCATCAAGGGCATCCGTGAAGATGAGGATGCTGTGCGCGCGCTCGGCAAGAACGTCTACTTCTACAAGATGCAGTCGCTGATCATCGGCGGCGTCTTCGGCTCGCTCGCCGGCATGATCTTCATCCTGCCCCGAGCGGTCGTTCCGTCGAACTACCAGACCTCGCTGACGTTCTTCATCTACGCGATCCTGCTGCTCGGCGGCGCGGCCACGGTCTTCGGGCCGATCCTCGGCTCGGTCATCTTCTGGGTGCTGCTGTCGTTCTTCTCGGGCTTCGTCGCTCGAGCCGTCGAAGCCGGCTGGCTGCCGTTCATGTCGAGCGTGCAGGCCGGTCAGCTTCGCTTCATCCTCGTGGGCGTGGCGATCATGCTGATCGTCATCTATCGACCACAAGGCATCCTCGGCAACAAGAAGGAGCTGGCCTTTGTCAAGTAGCGCCGGCGCCAACGGCGCCCCCACCAAGTCCACGGGCCTCCACGTCGGCGAGCCTGCCCCCGGCGTCAAGAAGGTCGACCCGATCATCGTCGCCGACGGCATCAAGCGTCAGTTCGGCGGCCTCACTGCCGTCGACGTCGACCACCTCGAGATTCCGCGCGGCGCGATCACCGCTCTCATCGGCCCGAACGGCGCCGGCAAGACGACGCTGTTCAACCTGCTGACCGGCTTCGACAAGCCGAACGAGGGCACCTGGACCTTCGACGGCCAGTCGATCTCGGGCGTGCCTGCCTTCCGTGTGGCGCGCAAGGGCCAGGTGCGCACCTTCCAGCTCACGAAGGCCCTGGGCCTGCTGACGGTGCTCGACAACATGAAGCTCGGCGCCAAGGGGCAGAGCGGCGAGAGCCTCGCCCGCGCGCTGTTCCCGTGGTTCTGGCGCAAGGAGGAGGAGGCGATCGAGGCGCGAGCCATCGACCTGCTCACGCGCTTCAAGCTCGACGCCAAGAAGGACGACTACGCCGCGAGCCTCTCGGGCGGCCAGCGCAAGCTGCTCGAGATGGCGCGAGCCCTCATGAGCCAGCCGACGCTCGTCATGCTCGACGAGCCGATGGCCGGCGTCAACCCGGCGCTCACGCAGTCGCTGCTCGACCACATCCTCGACCTCAAGAAGGAGGGCATGACCGTGCTCTTCGTCGAGCACGACATGCACATGGTGCGGCACATCGCCGACTGGGTCGTCGTGATGGCCGAGGGCAAGGTCGTCGCCGAGGGCGACCCTCACGAGGTCATGGCGAACCCCGCCGTGATCGACGCCTACCTGGGCTCGCACCACGACCAGGACCTGGGCGACCCCGACACCGGCGTGGTGACCGCGATCAAGGAGCTGGCTGATGACGACGCCGACGAGCACAAGCACTGAGGGCGGCGCGGCGGCCGTGGCGAAGGAGACCCGTGAGGTCGTCGTCAAGGTCGACACCGTCACCGCCGGCTACCTGCCGGGCATCAACATCCTCAACGAGTGCTCGCTGACGGCGCACGCCGGTGAGCTCATCGGCATCATCGGCCCGAACGGCGCCGGCAAGTCGACGCTGCTCAAGGCGATCTTCGGTCTGGTGAAGGTTCGCGAGGGAAAGATCACGCTCTACGGCGAGGACATCACGAACCTCAAGGCGAACAAGCTCGTCGCCAAGGGTGTCGGGTTCGTGCCGCAGACGAACAACGTCTTCCCGACGCTGACGATCCGCGAGAACCTCGAGATGGGCATGTTCCTCAAGCCCAAGGAGTTCCAGCACCGCCTCGAGTTCGTGACGAGCATCTTCCCCGAGCTCGGCAAGCGCCTCCCCCAGCGGGCGGGCTCGCTCTCGGGCGGTGAGCGCCAGATGGTGGCGATGAGCCGCGCGCTCATGATGAGCCCCGAGGTGATCCTGCTGGACGAGCCGAGCGCCGGTCTCTCGCCCGTGCGCCAGGACGAGGCGTTCATCCGTGTGCGCGAGATCAACAAGGCCGGCGTGACGACCATCATGGTCGAGCAGAACGCGCGCCGCTGCCTGCAGATCTGCGACCGCGGGTACGTTCTCGACCAGGGCAAGGACGCGTACGAGGGCACCGGCCGCGACCTGCTCAACGACCCCAAGGTCATCGGGCTCTACCTGGGCACGCTCGGGCAGGACTGACGCCGCACGACCGCACGCGAACGGCCCTCGGATGCTCGTCCGGGGGCCGTTCCGCGTGCGGGGCGCCGTCGGCACGCCGTGCTGACGCCGCGGCCCCCGCCTCACTCGTCCACTCGTCCACTCGTCCACTCGTCCACTCGTCCACTCGTCCACTCGTCCACTCGT
>JAOASR010000037.1:0-13424 GCA_030158585.1 Microcella sp. | reverse complement strand
CACTCGTCCACTCGTCCACTCGTCCACTCGTCCACTCGTCCACTCGTCCACTCGTCCAAGTGAAGGGAGCGGGCGGCTCGAACGCGGCGTGTCGCCCCGACACGCCGGCCCGACGCGGCCGAGTTCCTTCACTTGGTCGGGGGTCGAGGCTCGGGGTCGAGGAGGGCATCCCCGCCCACGGGAAAGGGCCCCGGCGCGGTACCGGGGCCCTCTCGCGATGTCGCGCCTAGTTGGTGCGGCTGTAGGTGTTGTCGGCGTTGAAGCGGTAGATGCCGACCGTGGCCTCAGTCGGGTCGCCGAACTCGTCGAGCGTGATGGGGCCCGAGGGGCCGTCGTAGTCGACCGTGCCGCCGTCGAGGATGATCTGCGCGGCCGACGCGAAGTCGGTCGCCTTCTCACC
This sequence comes from Microcella sp., assembly GCA_030158585.1. Taxonomy (GTDB): domain Bacteria; phylum Actinomycetota; class Actinomycetes; order Actinomycetales; family Microbacteriaceae; genus Microcella. Next base: position 13,024 of record JAOASR010000037.1, on the reverse strand, counting down.
ATCGCCCGAGCCGCCCGAGACCTCCTGCATCTTCGCCGCGATGTCGGCCGGGTCGGTCGAGTTCGCCGCGAGGGCCGCGAGTGCGAGCAGCACGACGGCGTCGTACGACTCGGCGCCGTAGGTGAACTCGGTCAGCGCGGGGTCGACCTCGAGCATGCGCTCGCGGAAGTCGCCGAGCTGCGCGATGTCGAGACCGGGAACCGTGCCCTGCGCGCCCTCGATGAGGCCGGGCTCGAAGTCGGCGCTGTAGTCGGCGACGTTGCCGTCGACGAGGTACAGCTGGTCACCGGGGTAGCCGGCGCCGACGAGGCCCGGGAGGATGACCTTCGACTGGTCGAAGGTGATGACCGCGATCGCGTCGGGCGCAGCGCCCACGAGGGCCGAGATCTGAGCGTCGAAGCTCGTGTCGCCCTCGTTGAACAGCTGCTCCTCGACGACATCGCCACCGGCGTTCTCGAACGACTCGGTCACGGCTGCGGCGAGACCGGTGCCGTAGGAGTCGTTGAGCACGAGCAGGCCGAGGGTCGCGTGGCCGTCTCCGGCCATGAGGTTGCCGAGCACTTCGCCCTGGAGGAGGTCGGAGGGCGCGGTGCGGAAGTACAGCCCTCCGTCATCCCACGTGGTGAAGTCGGGCGAGGTGTTGGCGGGCGAGATCTGCAGAACGCCGGCGCCGGTGATCTGGTCGATGATCGTCTTCGAGACGCCCGAGGCGGCGGCGCCGACGATGGCCGACACGTTCTGCGAGAGCAGGTCGGTGACCGAGACGGTCGCGGTGTCGGTCGTGGTGTCGCCGGAATCGCGGTGGATGACCTCGAGCTGGATGCCCATGTCGGCCTCATTGACCTCCTTGACCGCGAGATCGATGCCTGCGATCTCGGGCGGGCCGAGGAAGGCGAGGGCGCCCGACTGAGGCATGACCGAGCCGATGGTCATGGTGAGCTCCTCGCGGGGGCCCTGCGGCTCCGCGGGCTCCTCCGCGGCGGGAGCGGCGCAGCCGCTGAGGATGAGTGCGCTCGCGCCGAGCAGCGCGGCGCCGCCGAGGATCGAGGCGGTGCGCGAGCGGGTGCGCTCGGCAGAGAGGAAGACGCCCATGGTGCTCCTTGCTGTGGTGGGGCAAAAGGAAACGGCCGGTGCGCGAGGGCGCCTGTGCCGATTGCCGACCGTAGCGGGGCGAAGGCCTCCTGTCTAATCGACGACTGTCGGAATGGTCGCCAACCGCACATTCGGCACGCGAAAGGGCCCCGACCGAAGTCGGGGCCCCCTCTGTGCCGTACTAGTCGGAACTAGTTGATGCGGCTGTAGGTGTTGTCGGCGTTGTACTGGTAGACGCCGATGGTGGCCTCAGTCGGGTCGCCGTTCTCGTCGAGCGTGATCGGGCCCGAGGCGCCGTCGTAGTCGGCGGTGCCGCCGTCGAGGATGATCTCGGCGCACGACGCGAAGTCGGTGCACGTCTCACCATCGCCCGAGCCACCCGAGACCTCCTGAAGCTTCGCCGCGATCTCGGTGCCATCCGTCGAGTTCGCCGCAAGAGCGGCGAGCGCGAGGAGGATCACCGTGTCGTACGACTCGGCCGAGTACGAGAAGTCGGTCAGCGCCGGGTCGACCTCGAGGAGACGGTCGCGGAAGTCGCCGAGCTTCTCGATGTCGAGGCCGGGCAGCGTGCCCTTCGCGCCCTCGACGAGGCCGGGCTCGAAGTCAGCGCTGTAGTCGGCGAGGTTGCCGTCGACGAAGTACAGGCTGTCACCGGGGAAGCCGGCACCCACGAGCGCGGGGACGACGACCTTGGCCTGGTCGAAGGTGATGACGGCGATCGCGTCGGGAGCGGCAGCGGTCAGCGCGGAGATCTGAGCATCGAAGCTCGTGTCGCCCTCGTTGAACAGCTGCTCCTCGACGACCTCGCCACCAGCGGCCTCGAACGACTCGGTGACCGCGGCCGCGAGGCCGGTGCCGTAGGCGTCGTTGAGGACCAGGAGACCGAGCGTCGAGGCGCCGTCGCCGGCGATGACGTTGCCGAGGACCTCGCCCTGGAGCAGGTCAGAGGGGGCGGTGCGGAAGTACAGCCCGCCATCCTCGTAGGTGGTGAAGTCGGGCGACGTGTTGGCGGGCGAGAAGTGCACGACGCCGGCGCCGGTGATCTGGTCGATGACCGTGAACGAGACGCCCGACGAGGCGGCGCCGACGATGGCCGAGACATCCTGCGAGAGCAGGTCGGTCACCGAGACGGTCGCGGTGTCGGTCGTGGTGTCACCCGAGTCGCGGTGGATGACCTCGAGCTGGATGCCGAGGTCGGCGTCGTTGACCTCCTGGATGGCGAGGTCGACACCCGCGACCTCGGGCGGGCCGAGGAAGGCGAGAGCGCCCGACAGGGGGAGGATCGTGCCGATCGTCATGCTGAGGTCCTCGCGGGGGCCCTGCGTCTCCGTCGGCTCCTCTTCAGCGGCCGGGGCAGCGCAACCGCTCAGGATGAGCGCGCTCGCGCCGAGCAGCGAGAGGCCGCCCAGCGTCGCCGAGAAGGACCGCGAGCGGCCGGCCTTAGCCGTGGTGAAAACGCCCATGTTGCTCCTTGCGTAAGTTCGAATGTGTTCAGGAATACGGCACAGAGCGCACGCGCATCGTTGCCGTCCTGCCACGGTAGGTGACGAAGCGCGGGCGCACAATACATCGGGGTTACAGCCCTGTAACACCGTGAACGAGCGTCATGTGCCCGACACGTGACGGTTTCCGAACATCACAAACCGTACTGCGACGGATTTCGTCGTCGTCGCCGGTGCCGGTCAGTCGCCGAGCACCCCGTCGCGCTCGAGCGCGCCCGTGCTCGTGTAGACGAAAGAGGCGAGGCGAGCATCCACGACATCGCCGTCGGCGTTCAGCGTCAGCAGACCGCTGCGTCCGTCGTAATCGGGCTCGCGCTCCTGCGCGATGACGTCGAGGCAGGCGCCGAAGCTCGTGCAGGGGACGCCGTCGGCCGCCGCGGCGGGAAGGAAGGCCGCGATCGAGGCGCCCCCGTCATCGGCTGCGAGCTCGGCGGACACCGCCACGAGCATGACGGCGTCGTAGATCTCAGGCGCAAAAGCGAACGAGGGGATGCCCGGGTCGGACTGGCGGAGGATCGTGCGGAAGCGGTCGTCGACGTCGGCGCCCGCGCGAACGCCGTGCGCGCCCTCGAGCGCGGTCGCGCCTCGCAGTGCCGAGTGGTCGGCGGCGCTCGCGCCGAGCATCCAGACGCCGTCGGCATCGAGGCCGGCCTCGATGAGCGCGAGTGCGGCCTCGACGGCGGGCGCGACGACGTCGGAGGATGCCGCGACGATGACGGCCTCGACGGGGCGGGGAGCGGCCTCTTCGCCGTCGCCCGCCTCGGGCTCGAGCAGCGACGCCGCCAGGTCGTCGGCGTCGCTGGAGGCGGTGATGGCCGCGGGCACGACCACGTCAATGTCGGTGCCCTCAAGCGCGGCGGTGAGCGCGTCGGCGAGCGCTGCACCCTCGTCGCCCTCGCCGACGAGCAGGGCGAGAGACTCGACGCCGTCGGCGGCGAGCTGCCGACCGACGGCGGCGACCTGAGCCGTCAGGGACGGCGTCACGCGGAACAGCGTGCCGCTCTCGTCAGCGGCGGCGATGGCGCTGGGCAGATCGCCCGGGACGATGAGGGGGATGCCCGCCTCGGCCGCGAGCGGGATGAGTCGCTCGACAAGAGCGGGCTCCGAGGGCCCGATGATGACGTCGACGCCGCGCGCCACGAGGTCGGCGAACGAGGACTCGGCCTTCTGGCTCGACGCGTCGGCGACGTCGCGGTGGACGACCTGCACGGGCGCACCCAGCACGCCGCCGGCGATGTCGAGGTCGCGCGCCGCGATCTCGACGGCCGCGACGTGCACCGCCCCGCGTGCCGCGTTCGCACCCGTGAGCGGGGCGAGCGTGCCGATGACCAGGGTTCCGTCGCCGGAGGGCGCGGGCGGCTCGGCGGCAGTCTCGGAGGGCACCGGTGAGGGCGTCGCGGTCGGCTCCATGGCGGTGCAGCCGACGAGCGCGCCGATCGCGAGGACGGAGACGAGGGCGGTCGCGGCGGTGCGCATGGGGATCCTTCCGAGGTGGGGCTCGCCCGAACCCTATCCGGCCGTGGTGCCCTCGACGGGGATCGCCGCGCGACGGCGGTGGCGCAGAGCGTCGGTCGTGAGCACGATGAGTGCGAGCCAGACGAGCGAGAAGCCGAGCCACCGCTCGGGCGGCATCGGCTCGCCCATGATCGCGACGCCGAAGGCGAACTGCAGCAGCGGTGCGGCGTACTGCACGAGGCCGAGCACGGTGAGCGGCAGTCGGCGGGCGGCGGCGCCGAACAGCAGCAGCGGCACGGCCGTGACGATGCCCGCGAGACCGAGGAGCACCGCGTGCAGCGGCCCCTCGGCGCCCATCGTGAGCGCTCCGTTCGCGGCGATGACCACGAGGACGACCGCGGCGAGCGGCGTGAGCCAGGCCGTCTCGAGCGTGAGGCTCGCGACCGCCGTCACGCGTGGGCCCATGCGGTTCTTGATGTAGCCGTAGAAGCCGAAGCTCGTGGCGAGCGTGAGCGCGATCCACGGCGGCTGGCCGTAGCCGATCGCGAGCACGAGCACCGCGACGACGCTGATGCCGACGGCGACCCACTGGGCGGGCCTCAGTCGCTCGCGCAGCAGGAGCACGCCGAGCGCGACCGTGACGATGGGGTTGATGAAGTAGCCGAGCGAGGCCTCGACGACGAAGCCGTTCGTCGAGGCGAAGACGTACACGATCCAGTTGATGGCGATGAGGATGCCGGCGAGGCCGCTCAGGGTCATGATGCGCCGGTCGCGCAGCAGCGCCGCGAAGGGCCGGAAGGCGCGCGTGACCGCGAGCAGGATCACGCAGAAGACGAGCGAGAGCGTGACGCGCCAGGCGACGATCTCGATCGGGCCGCTCGGCGCGAGGAGGAGGAAGTAGGCCGGGAGGAATCCCCACAGGCCGTAGGCCCCGATCGCGAGCAGGAGCCCCGACGAGGAGGCGCGGGAGTCGGGCACCGCGTCAGTGTACGCCCGAGCATCCGTCTGTTCGGATGCGAACGGCCCCCGCTCGCCGAAGCGAGACGGGGGCCGGAGCGCGGATGGCGCGAACTAGCGGACGATGACCGCGAGCACGTCGCGAGCCGAGAGCACCAGGTACTCCTGGCCGTCGTACTTGACCTCGGTGCCGCCGTACTTCGAGTAGATGACCTTGTCGCCGACAGCGACATCGAGCGGGACGCGGTTGCCGTTGTCGTCGATGCGGCCGGGGCCGACCGCCACGACCTCGCCCTCCTGGGGCTTCTCCTTGGCGGTGTCGGGGATCACGAGACCCGAAGCGGTGGTCTGCTCCGCCTCGACCTGCTTGATGACGATGCGATCTTCGAGCGGCTTGATGGAGACCGACACGGTTGACCTCTTCTTTCCTAAGACGTTGAGGGGATTGGCACACTCGCCTCGAGAGTGCCAGGGACAACTGTACCGAAGCGTTTAGCACTCATGCAATCCGAGTGCCAGCGCGGGCGCTTCGACGGGGCGGCGGCGGTGCGTGGGAGGATCGGACGATGGACGCGAACGAGGTGCGCGAGCTGCTCACGGGCGAGGCGCTCGAGTTGCTCGCGAGCCTTCCGGCGAGCGACTCGACGACCGATGCCGTGGCGCTCGTGGCGCGACTGCGCAAGGCCGGGCATCCGCCCGCGCGCGTCGCCGCCGTGCTCACGCAGTACCGCTTGCGGCGCAAGGCGGCTGCCAAGTTCGGTCCGTTCGCCGGGCGGATGCTCTTCACCGAGGCAGGGCTCGAGCAGGCCTCGCGGCTCGGCGTCGCGGCGCAGCACGCGGGGCGCTTCGCGGCCTCGGGCCTCACGCGCGTCGCCGACCTCGGGTGCGGCATCGGCGGCGACGCCATGGCGCTCGCGGCGCTCGACCTCGACGTGCTCGCGGTCGAGCGCGACGAGCCGACGGCCGCGCTCGCCGCCTACAACCTCGCGCCCTGGGAGCGCGCGACCGTCGAGCTCGGCGACGCCGAGGCCGTCGACCTCGAGCGCGTCGACGCCGTCTGGATGGACCCCGCGCGACGCACTGGCGCGCGGCGGCTCTCCTCCCCCGACGACTGGTCGCCCTCGCTCGACGCCGCGCTCGCGATCGCCGCGCGCCGGCCCGCGGGCATCAAGCTCGCCCCCGGCATGGACCGCGCGCTCATCCCCGACGACGTCGAGGCGCAGTGGGTGAGCGACGCCGGCGAGGTCGTCGAGGTGGTGCTGTGGAGCGGCGCCCTCGCGAGGCCGGGTGTGCGCCGCGCGGCGCTCGTGCTCGGCCCTGCCGGTGCCGCAGAGTTCGTGGCGGCCGACGATGCGCCCGACGTCGACGCCGGCCCACTCGGCGAGTACCTGTACGAGCCCGATGGCGCGGTCATCCGGGCCCGGCTCATCGGCGATCTCGCGCGCCGCATCGAGGGGCGGATGCTCGACGAGACGATCGCGTGGGTGAGCGCCGACCGGCTCGAGCCGACGCCGTTCGCGCGCGCGTTCCGGGTGCTCGAGCGATGGCCGCTCGACGTGAAGAAGGTCGCGAAAGCGCTGCGCGAGCGGGGCATCGGCACCGTCGAGATCAAGAAGCGCGGCGTCGACATCGACCCCGCGACGTTCCGCAGGCAGCTCAAGCCGCAGGGGCCGAACGCCGCGACGCTCGTGCTCACGCGCGCCGCGGGCGAGCGCGTGGCGCTGCTCGCCGAGCGCTGCGACTGACGCGCGCGTCGGCGCAGCCGCGAGCGGCGCTCGCCGTTCTCAGCCGCCGAGCGTGCCCGTGCCGACGAAGAGCCCGACCGCGAAGAGCGGGATGAGGAACGCGGCGAGCAGAATGACGCCCCACACGACCGAGATGCCGATGCTCACGTAGCCCGTGACGAGGCCCGCGATGGCCATGCCGCGCGCCGCCGGCTCGCTGCGCAGCGACAGGTGGCCGAGGATCGCCGCGGCGACGCCGAAGACGAGGCCCGCCGCGACGGCGGACGCGAGCAGGCCGACGATGCCGAGCACCAGGGCGATGATGCCGAGGGTCTGCTTGTCGGGGGGCGACACCGGCGTGGGAGTGACCGGCGGCAGCTCGCGCGTCGCGTCGAGCGGGTCGTGGGGCTCGAGCGGGTCGTGGGGCTCGGGCGGCGTCGCGGGGCGCTCGGGCGCGGCAGCGGGATCGGTCGAGTCGACCATGGCGGAACCTCCGTCGGGTCAGGGCTGCCGCCAGCGTAGCCGCGCTCGGTGCGCGATCGACGTGCGTCGGGCATCCGCCGCCGCGCGCAGCGCACGACGGCCCGCCGGCGCACGGAGCGCGGGCGGGCCGTCGAGTCGATCGATCAGTAGGTGGTGTAGCTGTTTCCGGCGACGGCGAAGAGCGCGAAGAAGGCGATCGCGCCGATGATGCCCGAGACGAGGCCGAGGTACCCGAGCACGAGGCCGGCGATCGCGAGGCCGCGACCCTGCTCGCCCGTCTGCTTGATCTGGTTAAGGGCGATGTGCCCGCAGATCACGGCACCGAGCGAGATGACGAAGGCGAGCACGAGCGAGACGATCGCGAGCGTGTTCGTCTTCTGCGTCGGGGCGGCCGCGTAGGGGTTCGACGAGGCGTACGGGTTCGCGGCGGGCGCGGCGTACGGGTTGGCGGCCGCGGCAGGCTGGTGCGACGGGAAGTCGGGGGCGGGGGGCGGCGGCGGGGCGTCGGTCATGACAGGGCTCCTGATGGTGAGGGGTGGTCGCAGCACCGCTCAGCGGCCGCGCGTGCGCGACGAGCGCACTCCGCCACTGTGCCAGCGGGGTGAGAAGGTGTCAACGACGCGCGCCGCGCGCTAAGCCTGCACGACCGTGACCGGCAGGGTCGAGTCGGCCCCGACGCCGAGGTCAGACGGCCCGTGCCCGGCCATGATGCGCTGGGCGGCGATCGCGGCGATCATCGCTCCGTTGTCGGTGCAGAGCGACAGGGGCGGGATGCGCAGGCTCACGCCCGCCGCCTCGGCGCGCTCGGCGGCCAGGGAGCGCACGCGGGCGTTGGCGACGACTCCCCCGCCGAGCAGCAGCCGGGGCACGCCGAGGTCGACGCACGCCGCGATGGCCTTCGCGGTGAGCACGTCGGCGACGGCCTCGCGGAAGCTCGCGGCGATGTCGGCGACCGGAACCGGCTCGCCCGCGTCGCGCAGCTTCTCGACGTGGCGCGCGACGGCCGTCTTGAGCCCCGAGAACGAGAAGTCGTAGCGGTGGGCGACGAGGTCCTTCGGCAACGTGAGCCCGCGCGGGAAGCGGACCGCCGTCGGGTCGCCGTCGGCGGCGGCGCGGTCGATCTGCGGGCCGCCGGGGTAGGGCAGACCGAGCAGGCGGGCGACCTTGTCGAAGGCCTCGCCCGCGGCGTCGTCGATCGTCTCGCCGAGCAGCTCGACGTCGTCGGTGAGGCTGCGCACGAGCAGCAGGCTCGTGTGGCCGCCCGAGACGAGCAACGCGATCGTCGGCAGCTCGAGCTCGCCGCGGTCGACGGCGCCCGGGTCGCGCAGGATGTCGGCGCCCACGTGCCCGACGAGGTGATTGACGGCGTAGAAGGGCTTGTCGAGCGCGAGGGCGAGGGCCTTCGCGGCACCGACGCCGACCATGAGGGCACCGCTGAGGCCGGGCCCGCTCGTGACCGCGACGGCGTCGAGGTCTTCCAGGGCGATGCCCGCCTGCTCGACGGCGGCGAGCAGCGTCGACTCGAGCGCCTCGAGATGGGCGCGCGCCGCGATCTCGGGCACGACGCCGCCGAATCGGGCGTGCTCGTCCATCGAGCTCGCGATGACGTTGGCGAGCAGCTCGGTGCCGCGCACGATGCCGACACCGGTCTCGTCGCAGCTCGACTCGATGCCGAGGACCAGCGGCTGCGCGGTCATGCTCGTTCCTCTCGCCGCATGACGATCGCGTCGACGTCGTCGGGCTGGTAGTACCGCGACCGCACGCCGATGCGCTCGAAGCCGTGCTGACGGTAGAGCTCCTCGGCGCCGGGGTTGTCGGCGCGCACCTCGAGGAACACTTCGCGCGCCCCGCGCGCCCGGGCCGCGTCGAGCAGCTGCCCCATGAGCAGCGTGCCGATGCCGAGGCGACGGTGCGTCGCGTCGACCGCGATGGTCTGGATGTCGGCCTGCTCTGCCCCCGCGGGCGCGCTCAGCCCGGCGTACGCGACGACCTCGTCGCCCGATTCGACGACGACGTAGACGCAGTGCGGGTTCGCGAGCTCGGCGGCCATGAGGTCGCGGCTCCACGCGTCACCCGGGAACGTCGCCGTCTCGAGCGCCATGATCGCGTCGAGGTCGGCGATCTCGGCGTCGCGCACGCGGATGGCGGGGGCGGCGCCCCCGCTTCCGGCCGTCGGACTCGCGCCGCGCGTCACTCTCAGCTCACCCGCTTCGGCGTCGAGAGCGTGACATCGGGGGCGCGCAGGTAGAGCGGCTGCGGGTCGGGGAAGGCGGCTCCGGTCGCGAGCCGGGCGAGGGCGGCGTGCGCGAGCGAGGCGGCGGGGATCTCGTGCACCTCGAACGGCGTCACGCCCTCGGTCGGCGCGAACGCGGCGCGGGCGACGAGGTGCGCGGGCTCGACCACCGTCGGGAGGGGAAGCCGCGCGGCGAAGACGGTCACCGCGACCTCGCGGCGGCGGGCATCCGTGATGACCGCGAAGCGGCCCGCGGCCACTCCGCCCTCGAGCAGCTGCAGGGCCACGGCCTCGTGGCTGGGCACGGCGAGCAGCGGGATGCCCCGCGCGAGCGCCACCGCGCGCGCGGCCGCGATGCCGACGCGCAGGCCCGTGAACGGCCCAGGGCCGATACCCGCGACGACGTGGGTCAGGCGCGCGTCGTCGACCTCGGCGGCCGCGAGCACCTCGGCGAGGAAGGGGCCGATGAGCTCGGCGTGCCGGCGCGTGTCGTCGCTCGAGCGCTCGGCGAGCATCCGCCCGTCGTCGGAGACGATCGAGACCGACGTGCCCGCGGAGGTGTCAATCGCGAGCAGCATGCAGCCAGCCTAGGTCGGCCCAGCGCTCGCCGACGCCCGTGACGGTGACCGTGCGGGGCTCGATGGGGGCGTCGTCGGGGTCGGTCTCGGGGTCGGTCACTGAGGCGTCAACGGCGGATGCTCCGCCTCCCGTCGGCCGTTCGATCGCGATCGACAGCCACGCGTCGACGAGGTGCTCGATGAGACCCGCACCCCACTCGACGACGACGATCGAGCCGTCGAAGTCGATGTCGAGGTCGTCGAGCTCGGCCGCGTCGGAGAGTCGGTAGGCGTCGACGTGCACGAGCGGCGCGCCGTCGTCGCGCGGGTGAGTGCGCGCGAGCACGAACGTGGGGCTCGTGACCGTGCCGCGCACGCCGAGGGCCGCGCCGAGGCCGCGCGTGAAGGTCGTCTTGCCCGCGCCGAGCTCGCCCGTGAGCAGCACGACGTCACCGGCGCGCAGCTGCCGTGCGACGCGCGCGCCGAGCGCCGCCATCGCGTCGGGGTCGGCGACGACGAGGTGCTCGGCGCTCACGCGTGCGCCCTCGTCGTGGTGCGCGTGACGCGGCGGCCCAGCCGCGTGACGATCTCGTAGCCGATCGTGCCGGCGGCGTCGGCCCAGTCGTCGGCCGTGGGGGCTCCGGTCGCCGAGTCGCCGAACAGCACGGCGCGCTCGCCCACCGCGACGGAGCGGTCGCCGACGTCGACGACGAACTGGTCCATCGCGATGCGCCCGGCGACGGGGAACAGCTCGTCGCCGATGAGCACGCGCGCGCCGAGCGCGTGGCGCGGCACCCCGTCGGCGTAGCCGAGCGGCACGAGCGCGAGCGTCGACGACCCCTCGGTGCGGTGCAGGTAGCCGTACGAGACGCCGCTGCCGGCGGGCACGCGCTTGACGCTCACGATCGAGGCGCTGAGCTCCATCGCGGGGCGCAGCGCCAGCGTGCGGTGCTGCGGCGCGGGCGCGAGGCCGAAGATCGCGATGCCCGCGCGCACCATGTCGAACCGCGTCTCGGGCAGGTCGATCGCGGCCGCCGACGCGGCGAGGTGGCGGATGCCCGGCTCGAGCCCGACCGACTGCACGGCCTCGACGAACCGCTCGAAGGCCTCGAGCTGCGCGCGATCGTCGTCGGGGCTCGTGTTCGAGAGGTGACTGAAGACGCCGTCGAGGCGCACGTCGCCCGCCTCGACGAGTTCGACGAGGCGCTCGAGCAGCGAGCCCCACTCCGACTCGACGACGCCGTTGCGCGAGAGACCGGTGTCGACCTTGACGTGCACGACGGGCCGGTGGCCCGCCGCGGCGGCGCGCTCGAGCTCGGCGCGCGAGCTGACGCCGAGAGCGATGCCCGCCTCGGTCGCGACCGCGAGGTCGGCGCCGGGGTCATGGAGCCAGGCGAGCACGGGGGCGTCGATGCCCGCGCGGCGCAGCTCGAGGCCCTCGGCGACATCGGCGACGCCGAGGTGGTCGGCGCCCGCCTCGAGTGCCGCGCGCGCGGCCGTGACCGCGCCGTGGCCGTAGCCGTCGGCCTTCACGACCGCCATGAGGTGCCGGCTCGGCGCCAGGCGGCGCAGCAGCTCGACGTTGTGCGCGATCGCGTCGACCGCGATGCGCGCCTCCCGGAACGGTCGCGCGGTCACGGCCTGACCCAGGGATCGGGCCGGCCCCGGGCACCGGGACGGACCCAGTGATGGCCGCTGCTGCCGGACTCCGCGACGACGAAGGCCGTCGCGATGCCCGCGTCGTGCGACATCGAGACATGCACGCGGTCGATGCCGCGCCGCGCGGCGATCTCGGCCGCCCGCCCACTGAGGGCGAAATCGGGATTGCCGTGGGCATCCGCCTCGATCGCCATCTCGACCCAGCGGATGCCGTCGGTCTCGCCGAGAGCCTTCATGAGCGCCTCTTTCGCGGCGAAGCGGCCGGCGAGCGAGCGCAGCGGCAGGTCTCGCTCCGACTCGGCGAACAGCCGCTCGCGCAGGCCCGGCGTACGGTCGAGAGCGCGCTCGAAGCGTGCGAGGTCGACGACGTCGACGCCGATGCCCACGATCACGACCGCACCGCTGGCCTGCGCTACTCGACCGTGACCGACTTGGCCAGGTTGCGCGGCTGGTCGACGTCGAGGCCCTTCGCGGCCGCGAGTTCCATGCCGAAGATGTGCAGGGGCACGACGGCGAGCAGCGGCTCGAAGAACGGCGAGGCGAGCGGGATGCGGATGACCTCGTCGGCGTGCGGCAGCACCGCGGCGTCGCCCTGCTCGGCGATCGCGATCACGCGAGCACCGCGCGCGCGGATCTCCTGGATGTTCGACACGACCTTCGCGTGCAGCGAGTTCGGGTCGCGCGGGCTCGGCACGATGACGAAGACGATCTGACCCGGCTCGATGAGCGCGATGGGGCCGTGCTTGAGCTCGCCCGCGGCGAAGCCCTCGGCGTGGATGTACGCGAGCTCTTTGAGCTTGAGCGCGCCCTCGAGCGCGACGGGGTAGCCGACGTGGCGACCGAGGAAGAGCACCGACTGCGTGTCGGCCATCCAGCGCGCCATCTCGCGGATGCGCTCGCCCGAGCTCAGCACCGAGGCGAGCTTCTCGGGCACGGCCTGCAGCTCGCGCACGAGGCCGCGCGCGCGCTCGGGCTCGAGCGTGCCGCGCACCTGGCCCAGCTGGAGCCCGAACAGGTACATCGCCGTGATCTGCGCGACGAAGGCCTTCGTCGAGGCGACGGCGACCTCGGGGCCGGCGTGCGTGTAGACGACCGCGTCGGACTCGCGCGGGATCGTCGCACCCTGGGTGTTGCAGATCGAGAGCGTGCGGGCGCCCTGCTCACGGGCGTACTTCACGGCCATGAGCGTGTCCATCGTCTCGCCCGACTGGCTGATCGAGACGACGAGCGTGCGAGCGCTCAGCACCGGCTCGCGGTAGCGGAACTCGTGAGCGAGCTCGACGTCGACGGGCACTCGGGCCCACTGCTCGATCGCGTACTTGCCGACCATGCCGGCGTAGGCGGCCGTGCCGCACGCGATGA
>JAOASR010000036.1 GCA_030158585.1 Microcella sp. | reverse complement strand
TCCATGACCTTGATGATCTTCTCGCCCGCGACCTCGCCGAGCGAGCCGCCGAAGATCGTGAAGTCCTGACTGTAGACGGCGACCTGGCGGCCGTGGATCGTGCCGGTGCCCGTGACGACCGCGTCGCCGTAGGGGCGCTTGGCCTCCATGCCGAACGCATGGGTGCGGTGGCGCACGAACTCGTCGAGCTCGACGAAGCTGCCGTGGTCGAGCAGCGTGTCGATGCGCTCGCGGGCGGTCATCTTGCCCTTGGCGTGCTGCTTCTCGATCGCCGCCTCGCCCGCGGCCGTGACGGCCTCGTGGTAGCGCACGCGGAGGTCGGCGATCTTGCCGGCGGTCGTCGACAGGTCGGGAGCAGGGGTCTCGTCGGTCACCGGGTCAGCCTATCGACCAGGCAGGGGCCCGCACCGTTGGGGGAATGCCACAAAAAGGGGGATTCCCGGTGTGCGTCACGAGACCTCGGCCGCCTCGGGGGATACGCTCGCGGCTGACGGCCCCCTCCCGGCGGCCGCACCCTGACGTGCAGCGGAGGCACCTCATGTCGACGGCGATCGAGGGCGGGGGCGCTGCGGCGCTCGCCGTCGAGCAGAACGGCATCAACGTCATCCACGAGTCGGAGCGCAAGGGCACGCCGCGCGACCTGTTCTGGCCCTGGGCGGCGGCGAACATCTCGGTGTTCGGCATCGCGTACGGGGCGTTCCTGCTCTACTTCGGCGTCTCGTTCTGGCAGGCGCTCATCGTCGGCGCGATCGGCATCGCGGTGTCGTTCTTCTTCGTCGGCGTCATCGCGCTCGCGGGCAAGCGCGGCTCGGCCCCGACGCTCGTGCTGAGCCGCGCGATCTTCGGCGTCGACGGCAACAGGGTGCCGAGCATCCTCTCGTGGGTTCTCACGGTGGGCTGGGAGACGGTGCTCGTCTCGCTCGCCGTGCTCGCGACCTCCACGGTGCTCGGCGCGCTCGGCTTCGATGCCGGCGTCGGCACGCAGGTCGTCGCGCTCATCGTCGTCGCCGCGCTCGTCATCGGCGCGGGCGTCATGGGCTTCGACCTCATCATGCGCCTGCAGAAATGGATCACGATCGCCACGGGCCTGCTCACGATCGTCTACGTCGTGCTCGTGCTGCCGCAGATCGACCTCGGCGCGGTGCTCGCTCTGCCCGGCGCCGAGGCGGGCGCCGTCATCGGCGGGCTCGTCTTCATGCTCACGGGCTTCGGGCTCGGCTGGGTCAACGCCGCCGCCGACTACTCGCGCTACCTGCCGCGCACCGCCTCGAGCCGCGGCGTCGTCGCGTGGACCACCTTCGGGGCCTCGTGGGCGCCCGCACTGCTGCTGCTCGTCGGCCTGCTGCTCGCCGGCTCCTCGACGACGCTGCTCGACGCGATCGGCGCCGACCCGGTCGGGGCGCTCTCGACGATCCTGCCGACGTGGTTCCTCGTGCCGTTCGCGATCGTCGCCGTGCTCGGCTTCGTCGGCGGTGCGGTGCTCGACATCTACTCGTCGGGCCTCTCGCTGCTCGCCGCGGGCCTCAAGCTGCCGCGCGCTGCCGCGGTCGGCATCGACGGCGCGCTCATGGTGCTCGGCACGGTCTTCGTCGTCTTCATCGCGCAGGACTTCTTCGGCCCCTTCCAGGGCTTCCTCATCACGCTCGGCGTGCCGATCGCGGCGTGGGCGGGCATGTTCATCGCCGACATCATCCTGCGGAAGCAGCCCTACGCCGACGCCGAGCTCTACGACCGCGGCGGCCGCTACGGCTCGGTGCGCTGGGAGTCGATCGCGTTGCTCGTGGTCGGCACGGCGATCGGGTGGGGCTTCGTCTCGAACGCCTTCTATGGCGACGCGTTCCTCTGGCAGGGGTACTTCCTCGGCCTCACGCCCGGTTTCGAGGGCGCCAACCTCGGCGTGCTCATCTCGCTCTTGATCGGCTTCGTCGGCTACCTCCTGCTCGGCCGCGCTGCCGTGCGCCGGCAGGATGCCCTCGGCGCGACCGCTCCCGTCGCGTGATGAGCGACTCGACCTCGGCGGCGGGGGAGCCCGCGCGCGAGCATCCGTGGCTCGCCGTCATCGACATGCAGCGCGTCTTCGGTGAGGCGGGCAGCCCGTGGTTCGCGCCCGGCACGCCCGCGATCGAGCAGACCGTCGCGCGCCTCGTCGAGGGTTTCGGCGATCGCGTGGCCCTCACGCGCTTCGTCGCGCCCGCAGAGCCCGTCGGCGCGTGGGTGCCGTACTACGAGCAGTGGCCGTTCGCGCTCGTGCCGCCGACCGATGGCATCTGGGATCTTCTGCCGAGCATCCCCGCGCGCGACCACCGGGTCGTGACGCGCACGACCTTCTCGAAATGGGATGCGGAGCTCGCCTCGCTCGTCGGCCACGACATGGTGCTCGCCGGGGTCTCGACCGACTGCTGCGTGCTCTCGACGGCGCTCGCCGCGGCCGATGCGGGGGTGCGCGTGCGCGTCGTGGCGGACGCGTGCGCGGGCGTCTCGGAGGCCGACCACGAGCGCGCGCTTGCCGCAATGAGCCTGTACGCGCCGCTCATCGAGATCACGACCGCCGACGCGGTGCTCGCCGAGGTCGCGGGCGCGTGATCGGCGACGCGGCGTCGCTGCCCGCGGGGGAACGCGACCGCGCCCTCGGCGCCCTGCAGGGCCTCGCGATCGGCGACGCGCTCGGCATGCCCATGCAGCTGCTGTCGCGCGCCGAGATCCGGGCGCGCTTCGGCCCGACCGTCGACGGCTTCGCCGAGCCCGCGCCCGAGCATCCGCTCGCCGGAGGCATGCCACCCGGCGCGATCACCGACGACACCGAGCAGGCGCTCCTCGTCGCGCGGCTGCTCATCGCCGGCGAGGGCTGGATCGCGCCCGCCGACCTGGCCCGCGCGCTCGTCGAGTGGGAGGACGACATGCGCCGCCGCGGCTCGACCGACCTGCTCGGGCCCTCGACGACGCGCGCCGTGCAGGCGGTGCTGCGCGGCGAGCCGCTCGAGACGGCAGGTCGCTTCGGCACGACGAACGGTGCGGCCATGCGCATCGCTCCGGTCGGCATCGCGACGCCTCTCGCCGCCGACGGCACGGGGGCGGATGCCCTGCTCGACGCCGTCGAGGCAGCGAGCTCGGTGACGCACTCGACCTCGCTCGCGCTCGCCGCCGCCTCGGCCGTGGCCGCCGCCGTGAGCGCGGGAGTCGCGGGCGCCGACCTGCCCGCCGCCCTCGCCGCGGGGCTCGATGCCGCCGAGCGGTGCCGCGACCGTGGGCACTGGGTGGCCGGCGCCGACGTCGCCTCACGGATCACGGAGGCGATGGCGCTTGTCGAACGCGAGGGCCCGGCCGAGGGTCTCGACCCGCGCGCCCGCGATCACGCCGCCGTCGCGCTGCTCGACCGCATCGCGCTCGTCGTCGGCACGAGCCTCGCCTCGCAGGAGTCGATCCCGGCAGCCTTCGCCGTGCTCGCCCTGCACCCCGACGACCCGTGGCGCGCCGTCACGTCCGCCGCCTCGCTCGGCGGCGACGCCGACACGATCGCAGCGATCGCCGGCGCCATCGCGGGAGCCGTCCACGGCACGGCGGCGTGGCCCGACGGCGCCGCCCGCACCGTCGACGCGGTGAGCGCCGCCAGACTCGGCGCCGACTCGCTCGAGCTGCCCGAGATCGCCGACGCCCTGCTCGCTCTCCGTCACCGAGCGACCGGATGACCGCGCGCCTCGTGAGCGTCGGCAACGCCATCGTCGACCTCGCGCTCGACCTTCCGCACCTCCCCGCGCGCGGCGGCGACGTGCTCGGCCGCTCCCGCGGACTGCACCCCGGCGGTGCCGTCAACGTGCTGCTCGCCGCTCGCCGGCAGGGGCTCGCCGCCGCCTACTCCGGCGCGCACGGCACGGGGCCGCTCGGCGACCTCGTGCGTGCGTCGCTCGCTGCCGAGGAGGTCGAGGTGCTGCTCGCGGCACACCCGTCGCTCGACACGGGTGTTGACGTCGCCGTCACCGAGCCCGACGGCGAGCGCAGCTTCGCGACCGCCTTCGGCGCCGAGGCGATGATCGACGGCGATGCGCTCGCCGCTGTCGCGATCGCCGATGACGACCTCGTGCACGTCTCGGGCTACGGGCTCCTCGACTCGACCAATGGCGCGGTGCTCGGGCCCTGGGTCGCCGGGCTGCCGGAGCGCGCGACCGTGCTGCTCGACCCGGGGCCGCTCGCGGTCGCCGAGCGCCCGCTGGCCCTCGGCTCGGTACTCGCGCGCGCCGACTGGGTGAGCGCGGCGCTCGACGAGGCGCTCGCGCTCACGGGCGAGTCGTCGCCCGAGGCGGCGGCGCGCGCCCTCGCCTCCCGCGACCGCGGCGCGATCGTGCGCCTCGGCGCCGACGGCTGCCTCGTGGCCGTGTGCGGCTCGGTCGAGCGCGTGGCCGGGTTCGTGGTCGACCAGGTCGATGCGACGGGCGCGGGCGACGCGCACCTCGGCGCCTTCGCCGCCGGTCTCGCGCGGGGCGAGGCTCCTGCGAGAGCCGCGCGCATCGCGAACGCGGCGGCGGCTCTTGCGGTCACGCGGTCCGGGCCCGCGACGGGCCCGACGCTCGCAGAGACGCTCGCGCTCGTCGGCGGCTGAGGGCGAGCATCCGTACTCTCGACGCATGGACCTGCCCCTCAGCCGCGCCATCTCGCCCAAGCTCGAGTGGCGCGACTCGTGCCCCTCGACCAATACCGACCTCGTTCGCCGCGCGGCCGAGCTGCACGATCTCGCCGTGCTCGCGACCGATCACCAGACGGCCGGGCGGGGCCGCCTCGATCGCGTCTGGAGCGCCCCGCCGGGCGCATCCCTCGCGATCTCGGTCTTCGTGCGGCTCGACCCCGCCGCGCTCGACCCGCGGCTGCTCGGCTGGCTGCCGCTGCTCGCGGGCGTCGCGATGACGCGCGCGGCCCGCGAGCTGGGCGTCACCGCCGCCGCGCTCAAGTGGCCCAACGACGTGCTCGTCGACGGCCGCAAGCTCTCCGGGGTGCTCACCGAGCTCACCCCGCACGGCGTCGTCATCGGCGCGGGCGTCAACCTCGCGATGAGCACCGAGCAGCTGCCGGTGCCGACCGCGACGTCGCTCACGATCGAGGGCGTCGTCGACGAGCCGGCGGATGCTCCGCTCGCCGATCCCGCCCTCGCCGCGTATCTGCAGGCCCTGCTCGATCTCGTGGCGCAGTGGCGCGAGGCTCCGACGGCGAGGGCTCTGCGCGCTCTCGTCGAGCCCGTGCTCGCGACTCTCGGCGCCGCCGTGCGCGTCGACCAGCCCGGTCTCCCGCCCCTGCGCGGCACCGCGGTCGGGCTCGACGACGACGGACGACTGCTCGTGCGTCCAGCGGACGGCACGTCCACCGACGTCGCCGTGTCGGCCGGCGACGTCACGCACCTGCGCTATGAATAGGGCATGACCGGGGAGTTCCGCGAGCCCGAGCGCATCATCGTGCTCCTGCGCGCCCACGCGCGCGCGCTCGTGCTGCCCGTGGTGGTGCTGCTCGCCGCGGCCGGGGGAGCCGCCTACGGCGCCACCGCGCTCGACGACCCGTGGCTGCGGCTCGCCGTCGCCGTCGCCGGCGCGCTCGCCGTCATCGTGCTCGCCATCGCCCCCTACGTGCGCTGGCTCGCCACGCACGTGCTCATCACGACGCGGCGCATCGTGATCCGCCGCGGCCTGCTGGTCCGCAGTCGGCAGGAGCTGCTGCACAGTCGCAGCTACGACGTGCAGCTGCGGCAGGGCGGGCTGCAGCGACTCTTCCGCTCGGGCGACATCCTCGTGAACACCGGCCTCGACCGGCCGATCGTGCTGCGCGACCTGCCCCGCGCCGCGCTCGTGCAGGAGGCGCTCGTCGACCTCATGGAGCACAGCCGCAGCTCGGTCGCCGACGCGCGTCGCCAGACCGGCGCGACACCCCTCGCGGGCTGATCTCAGCTGACGCGCGACTCGGCGGGAGCATCCCGACGAGGATGGAACACCCACCAGCGATACAGCGCGAACCGGAACAGGCTGCCGAGGCCGAGCCCCACGACGTTCGAGGCGATGTTGTCGGCGAGCAGGCTCGTGAAGCCGAGCACCTCGCGCGAGATCACGAGGCAGCCGACGGCGATCGCCATGCCGCCGAGGCTCACGACCGCGAACTCGATCGCCTCGCGCGTCGGCGGGCGGCGGCGGCGCAGGCGGAAGCTCCAGTAGCGGCTGCCCACCCAGTTGACCGCGATCGCCACCGAGGTGGAGATGATCTTCGCGATGATCGGGCCGCTCTCGACGGCCTCGGGCGACAGCACGGTGACGCGCAGCAGGTTGAACAGCGCGATGTCGACCACGAGCCCGACGAGCCCGACCGCGCCGAAGCGGGCGAACTGGGCGAGCAGGTGGGGCATGGGTTCGACCCTAGCGGGGTGCCGATCCGTCAATTTCGAGTGGTCCGCAGAAGGAACTCTCGTTGAACAAAGAAACACTTTCGCTTTGTGGTTAACGGGCAGTGACCCAGTTGATTAGAGTCGTTTGGTGCGAATTTCTGTGATTGGTTGCGGGTACTTGGGAGCCGTTCATGCGGCCTGCATGGCCGAGCTCGGGCACGACGTGCTCGGCGTCGATGTCGATGAGGCCAAGGTCGATGCGCTGTCGGCGGGACGGGCGCCCTTCTACGAGCCAGGACTGCCTGAGTTGCTGGCCGCCGAACATGGTCGTCTGCGGTTCACCACCGATATCGCAGAGGTGGAGCACGCGCGTGTGCACTTCGTCGCGGTCGGAACCCCGCAGAAGGCCGGCAGCGATGAAGCGGACATGCGATTCGTCGACGCCGCGATCGACGCACTCCTCCCGCACATCGGGCCGGGACATCTCGTGGTGGGCAAATCCACCGTGCCGGTAGGCACGGCGGAGCGTCTCGCGGCGCGCGTTGAGGAGACGGGCGCGCACCTCGCGTGGAACCCGGAGTTCCTCCGCGAGGGGTACGCAGTGAGTGACACGCTAACTCCCGATCGCATCGTCTACGGAGTGAGATTCGGAGACGCGCGAACTGCGGAGGTTCTCGACGAGATCTACGGCCGCTCGCTCGAGGCTGGCACCCCCCGCATCATCACCGACTTCGCTACTGCTGAGCTGGTCAAGGTCTCCGCCAACGCATTTCTCGCCACCAAGATCTCATTCATCAATGCGATGGCCGAGATCGCTGAGGTGACCGGTGCCGACGTGACGACCCTGGCCGACGCCATCGGCTTCGACGCGCGCATCGGCCGCCGCTTCCTCAACGCGGGCATCGGCTTCGGCGGCGGTTGTCTCCCGAAGGACATCCGTGCCTTCCGGGCCCGTGCACGGGAGCTTGGCGTCGGTAGCGCACTCGACTTCCTCGACGACGTCGACCAAGTCAACAAACGGCGGCGCGCCCGGGTCGTGCAGGTCGTGAGCGAGCAGCTCGGCGGCAGCATTCAGGGTCGTCGAATCGCCGTGCTGGGGCTCTCTTTCAAGCCCGACTCGGACGACGTTCGCGATTCGCCTGCTTTGGACATCGCCCAGCGTCTCGACTCACTGGGAGCGCGTGTTGCCGCCACAGACCCCGAGGCCGTTGAGACGGCCCGCCGGGTCGCTCCCGACCTTGATTACCGCGATTCGCTTGCTGAAGCGGTTGTCGACGCAGAGATTCTTCTCGTGCTGACCGAGTGGCAGCAGTTCTGCGGGATCAATCCACACGAGGTCGCAGGGCTGACGTCGGCGCGCACGGTCATTGACGGGCGAAACTGCCTCGATGTCTCCGCATGGAGAGCTGCAGGATTCACCTACATCGGCATGGGTCGTCCGTAGCTCATGACGCGGACGCCCGTGCTGTTCGCCGTCTTCGCGTTCCGCCACGACGCGCACCTCGTCCCTGATCTTCTCCGGAACATCTCGTTCGTCGACGGCGTGGTGTCGCATGACGACCGCAGGAATCCGGAGCCCTGGTTCGATGAAGGGAAGGTGCGATCTCGGCTTATCGACGAGGCCCGCGAGCGGGGTGCAGAGTGGGTGCTCGTCATCGACCCGGACGAGCGGCTCGAGCGCGGCGCCGGAGAGACGATCCGTTCGTTCATGAGGGCGAATGATGGCCGTGCAGTGCTCGGGGGCTTCCGATTCCGCGAGATGTGGACATCCACCCAGTTCCGATCCGATGGCATCTGGGGCGAGAAGCGCAAGTTCGCGCTGTTCCCCCTCATCGATGGCATCGAGATGTCTCTAGCGCCGGTGCACACTCCGAGGCATCCGCTCAATGCGGAGTACGAGCGCACTATTCTCGACCTCGACCTGTATCACCTCAAGATGCTTTCGGCGAGCGCGCGGACTGCGAGGCGCGACCTGTACACCGCGTTGGATCCCGCCCGTGCGTTCCAATCGATCGGGTACGACTACCTGACCGACGAAACCGATCTCGCCCTGACCCGAATCGCGCCGGACCGGCCCTATCTTCCACGACGACCCGGTTGGTGGCTGCGTCGGCAGGTGGAGCGATCGACGCGCGCACAGAAGCCCGTGATGCCGCTCAGCTGAAGCGCTGGTCGACGAGCGACTCTCTTCGACTAGCCTCGCAAGTGTCGGGTGCGGATTCCCCGACGTCGATCCCCAGTCCTGAGGAGACGTGCCATGCCTGTCGTAGGCGTCATCGGTGGAGGACAGCTCGCGCGCATGATGGTGCCCGCGGCGATCGCGCTCGGCATCGAGATCCGGGTGCTCGCCGAGGCCCCGGACTCCTCGGCCCGCCTCGCGGCGACCGCCGTCGGCGATTATCGGGATGCTGCGACGGTTCTCGAGTTCGCGCGCGGCTGCGACGCCATCACCTTCGATCACGAGCACGTGCCGCAGGAGGTGCTGCGCGCGCTCGTCGCCGAGGGCGTCGCGGTGCGCCCTGGTCCGGATGCTCTGCTCTACGCCCAGGACAAGCTCCTGATGCGCGAGCGCCTCGGAGCGCTCGGCGTGCCGATGCCCGACTGGGCCCGCGTCGAGAGCGCCGACGAGCTCGCCGCCTTCCTCGCCGACCACGGCGGCCGCGCGATCGTCAAGACGCCCCGCGGCGGCTACGACGGCAAGGGCGTGCGCATCGTCGACGACGCCCACGGCGCCGACGACTGGCTCGCCGATGGCGCCGTGCTCGTCGAGGAGCTCGTCGTCTTCCAGCGCGAGCTTGCCCAGCTCGCCGCGCGTCGCCCGAGCGGAGAGGTGCGGCTCTGGCCCCTCGTCGAGACGGTGCAGCGCGGGGGAGTGTGCGCCGAAGTCATCGCCCCCGCCCCGGCCGTCGGCGACGCCGCCGAGCGCGCCGCGGCCGAGATCGCCACCGTGGTCGCGAACGGCCTCGGTGTCACGGGCGTACTTGCGGTCGAGCTGTTCCACGCCGCCGACGGCCGCGTGCTCGTCAACGAGCTCGCGATGCGCCCGCACAACTCCGGCCACTTCTCGATCGACGGCTCGGTCACGAGCCAGTTCGAGCAGCACCTGCGCGCCGTGCTCGACTGGCCGCTGGGGGCGACGGATGCTCTCGCCGACTGGAGCGTCATGATCAACGTCTTCGGCTCACTGCCCGATGCGCAGATCGCTGCCGCGCTGGGCCACCAGCCGAGCGCGAAGGTGCACGCCTACGGCAAGGGCCCGCGCGCCGGCCGCAAGGCCGGGCACGTCACCGTGATCGGCTCCGACCTCGACGACGTCGCGTACCGGGCGCGCGCCGCGGCCTCCCGGTTCGAGGGCTGAGGTCCCCGGATCTCCTCTCAACAGCTGCTCATGGAAGACCTGACGGGGCGCGTGGTCGTCATAGGCCAGGCGGACCTGAAGTATCTCGCTGGCTCCGAGATCGTGGTGCTCGAACTCGCGGAGCACTTCTCGGCGCGCGGAGCAGCGGTGGTCATCGCCACCCGCACGGCCGGCGAGCCCATGCGCACGATGGCCGAAGCGGTGCCGCGGGTCGTCGTCCGAGATGTCGATGATCCGGAGCTCGATGCCGAGCTCCGTACAGCGAGCATCCATCTTGCGTGGATCCA
Source organism: Microcella sp. (assembly GCA_030158585.1). Taxonomy (GTDB): domain Bacteria; phylum Actinomycetota; class Actinomycetes; order Actinomycetales; family Microbacteriaceae; genus Microcella. The sequence continues at coordinate 63,067 of JAOASR010000036.1, read as the reverse complement.
CCACCATGTCGTGCCCCGCGCACTGCTCGAGCGCTCCGACGTGCCGGTGATCTTCGCGCACCTGTCCGCCATCCATCCCCTGGAGTTCCCGCTCGTGAGCAGTGTGGAGAACGCCAGGGCAGCATTGTCGGTCTTCGTCTCGCCCGAGACTCTGCGACGTCATGAGGAGACGGGCTGGATCACCGGTCTCGAACCGGAGCGACGAGCACTCTTCCGCAACCCGGTGCCCAATGGCTTCCTCGATATCGAGCCGGCCCCGCCCCAAGACCGGCCGCGGCTGCTGGTCGTCTCTAACCACGTGCCCGACGAAATGGAGCAGGCGCTGGGCCTCGTCGCAGAGCGTTGCGAGGTGATCCGCATCGGTCGCCAACCGCACCCCAGCAGTCAGGTGAGGCGCGTCACGCCGGAGCTGATCGCACAGGCCACCGCCGTCGTGACGATCGGGAAGACGGTGCAGTACGCGCTCGCCGGCTCGCGCCCGGTCTACTGCTACGACCACTTCGGCGGGCCCGGGTGGCTCACGGCGCGCAACCTCGACGAGACTGCTCGCCGCAACTTCTCAGGCCGCGGGTTCTCGCAGCTGACCGCCGACGAGATCGCCCGAGACCTGGTCGCCGGGCTCGAGCAGGCGAGGCGCGAAGCGCCCGAGCTGAAGAGGGCGCTGGGCCCGGAGTACCGTCTCGTCGACGCTGTTCTTCACCTCGAAGGCATGCTGTCGAGGCTTCCCCGCCGTCCGCCGCTTGACGACGCGGCAGTGCACGAGCATTGGATGGCGCAGGAGATCGTCACGCATCAGGTGCGGTCGGCGCGTCGAGTCCTCGAGGCCGTCCATCGAGAGCGGGTGAAGAGCGCCGAGCTGCGCAGGGCACTCGACGAGGAGCGTCGTGCCGTGGAGTCTCACCGGATTTCGGCAGCCGAGGCCGAGTGCACAGTCGCAGCGCGTGAGTTGGAGCTCGACATCCTCCGCGACTCGCTTGCCGAGACGGCTGCGACACTCGAGAGGATGACCGCAAAGCGGAACGACGAGCGCCGGGCCGCGAAGGCGCTGCGTGCTGAGCTCGACCGCACGCGCGCCACCGTGAGCTGGAGGATCACCAGGCCGCTTCGATGGATTCTGACCAAATGGCGGCGTTCCGGGGAGTCGCGTCGCCGTCGGTGACCGTGTCTCGGAACGGTGCTGGGTGCCCTGACGCCTACGATGGCACTCGTGCCTGAACCTCTCATCGCCGTCGTCATGGGCTCCGACTCCGACTGGTCGGTCATGCAGCACGCCGTCGCGGCGCTCGACGAGTTCGGCATCCCCTGCGAGGTCGAGGTGCTGAGCGCCCACCGCACGCCCGACGCGATGATCGCCTACGGCCGTGCGGCCGCAGGCTAGGGCATCCGCGCCATCATCGCGGGGGCCGGCGGTGCCGCGCACCTGCCGGGCATGATCGCCTCGGTCACGACGCTGCCGGTCATCGGCGTGCCCGTGCCGCTCGCGTACCTCGACGGCATGGATTCTCTGCTGAGCATCGTGCAGATGCCCGCGGGCATCCCGGTCGCGACCGTGTCGATCGGCGGGGCGCGCAATGCGGGCATCCTCGCCGCGCGCATGATCGGGGCGACGGATGCGGGGGTCGCCGAGAAGCTGGCCGCCTTCGCCGCCGGCCTCGAGCAGGCCGTCGCCGCGAAGAACGAGGCGCTCAAGACCGCGGTCGCCTCCCGCGCGCAGTGAGTCTCACCTCGCCGCTGCGGCGCCCTGACACGAACCAACCTGAGCTCATGGCCAAGCGGGCCTGGTGGCTGCTGGGGCTCAACTTGCTCATCCCGGGGTCAGCGCAGCTGCTCGCGGGTGACCGCCGCTGGGGAAGATTCGCCGTGGGCTCGACGTTCGTGCTGTGGGGCATCGTCATCGCCGCGATCCTGCTCTTCGCTCTGGCTCGACCGGTGGCGCTGACGATCGCAACGAACGTCGTGACCCTCTGGATCGCCCAGCTCGGACTCATCTTCTACGCCGCGCTATGGCTGGTGACGACCGTCAACACCCTGACTCTCGCGCGCATCGTGAAGGCGGCGCCGCGTGCACGAGGCGCCCTTGCAGGATTCGTCGCGCTCTCGCTCGTCGTGGCCGTCGGCGGCACCGGATGGGCAGCGTGGGCGACCGGCATCGGCCGTGACACTCTGGGGAGCGTCTTCGCCGGCGGGTTCATCGAGCCGCCGATCGATGGTCGCTACAACATTCTGCTGCTCGGCGGTGACGCCGGTCCCGACCGGATCGGGTTGCGTCCGGACAGCATCAGCCTCGCGAGCGTCGACGCCGGCACGGGCGCGGTGACCATGATCGGCGTGCCGCGCAACCTCTACAACGCCCCGTTCTCGGAGGACTCTCCGCTCTGGGAGGAGTGGCCGAACGGCTTTGACTGCGGCGACGACTGCCTGATCAGCTACCTGTATCCATGGGCGGAGGAGCACCCCGAGCTCTACCCGCGGGCCGAGCGCGACGGCAGCACTCCAGGGCTCGAGGCCATGAAGGATGCCGTCGAGGGAGTGACGGGTCTCGAGGTGCAGTACACCGTGCTCATCGACATGGAGGGCTTCGACGCCCTCATCGACGCACTGGGCGGAATCGTCGTCGATGCCGAGCCCATGCAGCTCGGAGTCAATGGTGGTCCGGTCGTCGGCGAGATCGTGGCCGGCGAGCAGCGCATGAACGGCGACACGGCGCTCTGGTACGCCCGAAATCGCTACAACATCACCGATTTCGATCGGATGCGTCACCAGCGTCAGATCCAGGAGGCCATTCTGCGTCAGATTGACCCTGCCACGGTTGTCACGCGCTTCCGGGACATCGCGAACGCGGGGAGCAACGTCGTTCGAACGGACATTCCCCAATCAATGGTCGGCCTCCTTAGCGACCTCGCCGTCAAGGCGCGAGCGTTGGCGATCGTCGATGTCGAACTCACCCCGCCGACGATCGACAACGTCGAACCCGACTACGAGTTCGCGCGTTCGCTGGTCGCTGATGCGGTCGCGCCGACCGAGCCCTGAGCTCCGGGCGGCCGCCTACAGGTCGGCGTGCAGCTGCCAGGTCTTCTCCGCAGAATCGCGCCAACTGAACGCGCGCGCGCGATCTCGACCACGAACGACGAGTTCCTCGGCCGCGAGGCCGGAATCGGCTACGTGGCGAATCGCTTCTGCGAGGCGGCGAGGATAACCGGCGAAGTCATGGCGTGCGACCGACAAGCCGGCTCCCGCTGCAAGCTCCACAAGGGCTGGTGCATCGGAGTGGATCACCGGAGTGCCCAGGCTCATCGCCTCGAGCACCGGCAGGGAGAATCCCCCGGCGAGATGGGGGGCGACGAGGGCGGCTGCACGATCATAGGTCACCGCTAGGTCGGCGTCGTCGAGAGTTCCTAGTCGCAGAAGGCGTTCGGGCGCGAGATGCGCATCCGACTGCACGCGGCCGAGGTCGAGGAGATCGTCGTTGACGGGCCCCGCGAGGACGAGCGGAAGGTCGGGCGCCGCCGCGTCGGAGAGTGCCCAGATCAGGTCATTGATGCCGTTTCCAGGTAAGAACGGACCGACGGCGAGAATGTAGCGATCGGGCAGCCGCAGTCGCGTCGCGCGGTCTGCGGCGTCGTTTCCGCGTATAAGGCTCGCACTCGCCGCACCGGCGACGACTCGCAGCCGGTCGCCCAGCCCCAGAGCCTCGTCGAGCTGCTCGGCGACGGCATGGGAGGGGACCACGATCGCGTCGGCGTAGCGCTTGGCTCTCGAGGCCATCGCCCGCGCCCAGGCGACCTCGCGCGACGACATGATCTCGGGATGAGTCCACGGAACCGCGTCATGGATCGTCACGACGATCTGCTCGTTCGGGTTCTCGAACCGATCATGCCGTCGCAGCGGGGCAAACAGGCTCGGCGCGTGGACCATGCCTCGGCCCGGAAGTCGCGTGAAGCCGTGCTGCCACGCCGCGCTGAGCTGGCGGCGATCGAGGGCGCTCTTGGCGAGGTGCGCGAGCCCGGGGAGCTCGCGCTCGATGCGCTGGTAGTCGGATTCGGGCGAGGAGGGAACGATACCCAGCACACCGCAGTCTCGGGGAGCGGTCGCGATCAGCTGCCTGGTGAGCTCGAGGGCGTATCGACCGACACCGGAGGGGGACTCCTCGCCCGCGCGATCGAGGATCACGCGGAGGTGGGTCGTCGACATGGCACCTCCTCTACCCCCGAACGGGGGTAATGGTCAGCCTATCGGGGCGCGAGGGGCGGAACGGTCGTCAGCGAGCGTCTCGCAGGTAGTCCGAGAGCGCGTCCTCCCACGGGCGGATCGGCTTGATCCCCGCTCGTCGCCAGCCCTCGTGCCCGAGCACCGAGTACGCCGGGCGCGGTGCCGGGCGCACGAAGTCGGCGCTCGAGACAGGCTGAACCCGTCGATCGTCCCAGCCCTGCATCCGGAAGATCGCACGGGCGAAGTCGAACCATGTCGTCTCGCCAGCGCTCGTGCCATGCAGCGTCGCGGAGCGCACGCCTGCGTCGAGAGTCTGCACGATCTGCGCGGCGAGGTCGGCCGTCCAGGTCGGTTGGCCACGCTGGTCGTCGACGACCGTGAGCGTCTCGCGCTCGCCGGCGAGTCGCTCCATCGTGCTGACGAAGTTCGAGCCGTGCTCGCCGTAGAGCCATGCGGTGCGCATGACGATCGTGGCATCGGGGTTCGCCGCGCGGGCGAGCCGCTCGCCGTCGGCCTTCGTGCGGCCGTAGGCCGAGACGGGGGCCAGGGGTGCGTCTTCCGAGTAGGGGGCAGCGGCATCTCCGGCGAAGACGTAGTCGGTCGACAGCTGCACCATCACGGCCCCGTGGGCGGCGGATGCTCTGGCAAGGTTCTCCGCGCCTAGCGCGTTCACGAGACGGGCGGCCCCCTCGTCGCTCTCCGCAGCGTCCACGGCGGTGTAGGCGGCGGCGTTGATGACGACGTCGTGCTCGGCGATGGCGGCGTGGCACGCATCGGGATCGGTGATGTCGAGGGAGGTGCGATCGAGCGCGGTCACCTCGCGGCCGTCAAGAGCGGACTGCAGGTCACGGCCGAGCATGCCGGCGGCACCGGTGATGAGGTAGCGAGTCACGGTCTCCACGGTAGCGGCGCAAGTAAGGGCGCCTGACCGACAACTAAGGTCGACACCGTGACCGACGGCGCCGCGCACCCCGAGGTCGCCGTCATCGTCCTGTCCTACGGGCCGCGCGCGACTCTTCCTGCAGCGGTTCGATCCGTGATGGCGCAAGACATCGGCACCGAGCTCATCGTGGTGCACTCCGGTGGCGGTGACGTGCGATCGCTCCTCGAGGCTGAGGGTCTCGATGTGCCGGTCGCCGAGTTCTCCGAGCGCCTGTACGTCGGCGCCGCACGCAACGTGGGAATCGAGCGGACTACCGCTCCTATCGTGGCGTTCCTCGCCGACGACTGCACTGCCGAGGCCGGCTGGATCCGCGCTCGGCGGGACGCGCACGAAGCGGGGCACCCCGCCGTCGCGAGCGCTCTCGTGCCCCACAGGCCTCTGCACCCCACGACGCTCGCGATCCACCTCACTCTTCATGTGCTGCGCATGCCGACCATGCCTTCGAAGTACGCACTGCGGTACGGGGTGTCGTACTCCCGAGACGTGCTGACGGCTGTCGGTCCGTTCGACGGCTCCCTGCCCGACGGTGAGGACACGGCTTACCATGCCCGCTTCGTCGAGCATGGCATCTCCATCCACTGGGATCCGCAGGTCGTCACGGTTCATCGGGGCCTGGAACGCCTTCGAGACGCACTTCCCGACGGCTATCGCCGTGGCTATCGCCGCGCTCTCCTGCTCGCCGCACAGGGTCGCCCTCGCCTCCGCTTTGTTCGCCGTATTCGTGAGCGGGCGCAGCACGCACGTCGGTGGCTCCCATACGTCGTGACCGGAGACCAGCGCCGAGCCCTGCTGGTCGGGCTGCCGGTCTACATCCTCTGCGTCGTGGCCATCACCCTGGGCGAGTGGCGAGCGGGATGGCGATCGAGAGCGTGATCACGGCCGTGCTCTGCTGAGGCACGCCGAGGTCTTACTGGCCCTGGGCGCGGTAGCGCGACTCGGTGGCGTCCTTCGCGGGCGCCCACCACCCCTCGTGCTCGCGGTACCAGGCGATCGTCTGGGCAAGGCCTGCCTCGAAGTCGTGGAAGCGCGGGCTCCAGTCGAGCTCAGTCCGCAGCTTGGTCGAGTCGATGGCATACCGCAGGTCGTGGCCGGGGCGGTCGACGACGTGGTCGTAGGCATCGGCAGGCTGCCCGAGCTCGGTGAGGATGAGCTCGACGACCGCCTTGTTGCTCTGCTCGCCGTCGGCGCCGATGAGATAGGTCTCGCCGATGCGGCCCTGCTCGAGAATGGTCAGCACCGCGGCCGAGTGGTCGTCGGCGTGGATCCAGTCGCGCACGTTCTCGCCCGAGCCGTACAGCTTTGGGCGCTCGCCGCGCAGCACGTTGGTGATCTGGCGCGGGATGAACTTCTCGACGTGCTGGTAGGGCCCGTAGTTGTTCGAGCAGTTCGAGAGGGTCGCCGGCAGGTCGAACGAGCGCACCCAGGCGCGCACGAGCAGATCGCTGCCCGCCTTGGTCGACGAGTAGGGGCTCGAGGGGTTGTACGGCGTCGTCTCGGTGAAGCGCGCGGGGTCGTCGAGCTCGAGGTCGCCGTAGACCTCGTCGGTCGAGATGTGGTGGAAGCGCGTGCCGTGGCGTCGCGCAGCCTCGAGCAGCGTGAAGGTGCCGATGATGTTCGTGTCGAGGAAGGGGCGCGGGTCGTCGAGCGAGTTGTCGTTGTGGCTCTCGGCGGCGAAGTGCACGACCGCATCGTGCTCGGCGAACAGTTCGTCGACGAGCGGCGCGTCGGCGATGTCGCCCCGCACGAACCGGAAACGAGACTCGGGCAGCCCCTCGAGCGAGGCGAGGGTGCCGGCGTATGTGAGCTTGTCGAGCACGGTCACCGAGTGATCCGAGCGCGCGATAATGTGGTGCACGAAGTTCGAGCCGATGAATCCGGCGCCGCCGGTGACGAGAAGTCTCACGAAGCCCAAGCCTAGCGAGGGCGTCTCGGCTGGTTCGTGCAGGTAAGGTCGAAGAGCATTTGTCGACAGCCGCTTCGGATTCGGACTCGCCCTTCATGACCCCAGACCCGCTGACCTCGGTCGAGCCCCCGGTGCTGTCGGTCGTGGTGCCGACGCACGATGTCGGGGTCTACGTCGACGAATGCCTGCGCAGCATCGCGCGGCAGGAGATCGGCGCGATGGAGGTCATCGTCGTCGACGACCACTCGAGCGATGACACCGTCGAGCGCGTGCGCGCGATCGCCTCGGCGGATGCGCGGTTCCGACTCATCGAATCGACCGAGCGCGGCGGCGCCCTCGCGCGCAATCGCGGCGCCGAGCTCGCCACCGGCCGCTACCTGATCTTCATCGACGGCGACGACATCGTGCCCGACGGCGCTTTCGCAGCGCTCATCGACTCGCTCGAGCGCACCGGGTCGGACATGGCGTGCGGGCGCTACCTCAAGTTTTCTGCCACGCGCACATGGGACCCGACGCTGAACTGGCCGGTCTACAAGGATCGGCTCGAGCGTGTCACCCTCGAGGAGCATCCCTCGCTGATCCGTGGCCGTGCGTGCTGGAACAAGATGTTCCGCCGTGATTTTTGGGTTGGGCACGCGCTGGCCTTCCCGAACGTCGTACGTTCGAACGACATCCTGCCGATGACGCAGGCGCTTGTGCGCGCTAGGTCGATCGACGTCATCCCCGATGTTGTCTATCTCTACCGCGAGCGGCCCGGCTCGCGCTCGATGACCTCGCGTGCCGCGCAGTCCGCCGGGGTGCTCAGCTACCTCGAGCAGGAGCTGGCGTGCTTCGACGAGCTCGAACCGGTGGCCGGCCCTGGCACATTGCGGGTGTATGTCAACCTGCTCTTCCAGGCCGACCTATGGGTGCACGTCGCGCGCTTCGTCCCGCAGGCGGACGCCGGCGCGGATCCGGATTCGCTGCGACGCGTGTCCTCGCTCGTTGCGTCCTGCATCGAGCGCACTCCTTGGCGAGAGTGGAAGCGAATCTCTCCGGATCATCGACGGTATCTGCAATTCGTCGCTGAGGGACGCTACGCCGCCCTCCGCGGTCTCGATGCCAGTGGTGAGATCGCCGTCCCTTCTCCGACAGCGAGTGCTGCGGCCTTCGCGGTGATCGGGTCGACGATCGCAGCGCTATCGCGAGAGGGTGACGCATTCGAGAGGGTGATCGAGCGAGGTTTCCGGCGCGGTATCGCCGCGCCGATGTGGGCTCTGGATGATGACGCTGACGACGATGCGGTGAACGACCTGTTGCGGGAGATCGGACATCTCGATCGCGTCTTGCCCGCGGCCGTTCGTCCCCTACTCACGGCAAACGAACGTCAGCTTCTCAGGCTGAGCGCACTCGGTGACACCGCTGGTGCTCGTGAACTGATCCGCGCACTCGCGCTCCCGCCGCCATCCGCTTCGGTCACGTCGGTCGGGCGACAAACCTTCGCGCTCGCGCTCGACCTCCACTCCGACCCGCCGGTGCTCGCCGTCCGAATCGTTGGGCGTCATCGTGATTCCGGCGAGGAGATCTCGGCCCCGTGGCTGGAGCTCGAAGGAGGCCAACGAGTGATCGCGCTCTCCTTGGATGTGAGTTCTTGGCGAGCCCTGGGCGTGTGGTTGCTCGAGCTCGATGTTCGAACGCCACGACTCCTGTACCGGCGGCCCATCGCCGCGCTCGCGGCAAGTCCGGCGGAGCCGACAGGCAAGTGGGCGACAGTTCGGATGTCCCGAGTGAAGCGCCCGGGGCACCATGTCGTCTTCCTGCGCGAGCCGACCCCCGCCCGGAAGCTCGCATCCGCCTTACGTGGGCGCGCACGACGCTTGGTTGGCAGGCGCTAGACAGCGGTCGCTCGGGAAACGAGGTGCGATTCGATGACATCCGCCGCGAAGCGTCGCGACATCGCCCATGGGGTATGCGTCCGCGCCCACGCCTCAGCGCTTCTCCCTGCCGTTTCGCGATGGTTCAGTGCCCGCTCGACTGCATCCGCAATGGCCGTCGGTCCGCCATCTGACGCGGCGAACGTCACCCACGGCTCCGCACCAAAGTCGTGCCGCAGGCTCGGCTGGTCGGGTACGACCACGGGGAGCCCGAACGTTGCTGCCAGGAAGATGCTGCCCGAGTTGAGAACATTGCGATACGGCAGCACGGCCACGTCGCCCGCACAAAGCCAGCGGGGCACCTCCTCGTCGGGGATGAACCGGTGCTCGCGATAGACCCGCGCGTTCGCCGGGACGAGATCGTCGATCGTTCGAACATCGTCATCACTGGTCTTGCCGGCCATGATGAGCGTGTAGCGCGGGTCGCGCTGGACGAGGACACCGATTGTCGCAAGCAGTTCGTCGATCCCCTTGTACGGGCGCATCTGGCCGACGAACACGATGGCGAGGTCATCGTCAGCGAGCCCGAGCAGCGCCCGCGACTCGGCTCGTCCGATCGTCTGGTCGTAGACCCCCCAGTAGCTGGAGTGCGGTACGGAGACGATCTTGGACTCGTCGAGCGAATAGTCGACGCGGACAACGTCGGCGGTCGACGGCGAAAGGACGTGGATGGTCGATGCGCGGGCATCGAGGAACCGGATGAGTTCGAGTTCTTCATTGCGGTACCGCATCTCGTGCGGGAAGGCGTTGTGCACCGTCCAGATCAGACGTGCCCCTCGATCGATCGCCGCGTCGACGGCCGCCTGGAACGTGAGGCGACGTTCGCGCCCCTCGACCTCGGTCTCGCCGCGCTGGACGATCGGGCCCGTCCAGTGCAGATGCACCAAGTCCCCTGCCGCTAGCGTCGCGAGCTCGGCCAGGAGACCGTCGAACGCGCTCACTCGCGTGATCTCGAGACCCTGCGCAATGGGCGCAAGGTAGAGCTGGTTCAGATACGGGTTGTCGGTCCAGAACGGGAACACCACCATACGTTGCGACGCGGACGTCATCGTTCTCCCCTCAGCCACCCGCATCCGGGCTTCGCTCGTGTTCCGTCACCCATTGTCCCCCATCACGACCTCCGCGGTGAGCTCGGCGGCGCGGCGCGCGTGCCACACGTTGTGGGCACGTGCGGCGTGGAATTCGCGCGCGATCGACCTGAACTCCTCGCGACGCGCTGGGCTGCGAATCACCCCGCGTGGTTCCGCGAGCCACTCCTGCAGGTCGTACGCGCCTCGATGCTCGCCGTTCAGGATCGCGATCGTGCGCAGCGACAGTTCGAGCACTTCCGCGCCCGGCCCGGGGCGCAGTCGCCGCCGCGCCGCCCCGGGGTACTGCCGATCGCCGCTCAGCGCGCCCGTCTGAATCACGCGCAACTCGTGGGCGTCGCTCGTGAAGTCTCGCGCGGGGTGCGGCATCGACCAGAATCGGTCGAGGTCGATATCGAACCCGGATGCGGCGCGCACTCCTCGGCCGTGGAGCGCGTCATCGATGATCGATGCCAGCATCGGTGACGGCAGGAAGCCGCCCTTGTCCTCGAGGCCCGAGGCGAAGGTGATCTCGCCCACCAACGGCCCGTCCGGACCGTCAAAGCAGTCGATCCGCACGAAGGCCATGTCCATCCGCAGCGAGAGCGTTCGCGCCATCTCGAGCATCGCTCGAGCGTGGATCGGAAGGCGGTGCCAGCCGCGCTGCAACCGAGTCGACGGCGCCGTGAAATGCCGACCGAGTTCGAGCGGAAAGAAGGCGCCATCGAACGTTGCGAGCCGCGCCGGTGCGACCACCCGGTCAACCTGCCAGATGTGGCTGATGCGGCCGCGGAAGCAGAAGATCTTGTAGTCCGGCGGGATCGGTGCGCCCGGCATCCCGGAGTCGACCCACTGTTCTGCGAGCCAGTACGGCGGAGGTTGTCCATGGATGGGCATGTCGTCCAGATCGGGCACCCGCCGCAGCCGGAGGTGGTCGAAGAGGGCGCCGGTGTCCGTGCGCTCGAGCATGTAGACGCCGTGGTGCGAGTGACTGTTCGGCTGCTTGAGCACCACCTTGCCCCAGCGCGCGAGGCCGTCCTCGACCGCCTCGCGGGCCGACGCGCGTCGAAGGAACTCGGTCGTTCGGTACCCCTGGTCACGGGCCCAGCGCAGGCCCGTCTCTTTGTCATCCAGCTCCCACGGCACGGAATCGCCCGGGATTGTGCCGCGATTGCTCTCGAAGCGACGGCGGTTGAGCGGCAGGTAGTCGGTGGCTGTCATCGCGGCACCCCCTCGCCTCCGGGTCTGACGATCCTGTGCGGCGGCGCCCATGCACTGGACCGCGGGTGGCCGTCAGTAGCATTTTCGCGCGTGATCGGATTTCGGACGATGGTTCGTTTTCCTTCGGCAGAGGCGCGGGCGACCAGGAATTGGGTGGAGGCGCATACCCTCTCCTGTGTGACAGACGTAGCCCAGGAAGAGGAACCGTGCTAGGCGAGAATGCGGCAGAAGGGGCGTTGATTGCGACGGGTGCGGACTGGTCAGTGGCGGCACACCCGCTCTTCGACACGGAATTCGTCGCGGCGGTCCTCGATCTTCCTGCGCTACCCCCGCAAGAGGTCGCGGCGCGGTATCGGCTGGTCGGAGCAGATGGATTAGCGCCTTTCCACCCGCTGCTCGATGTCTCGTCCCTCCCCGAGGTGATTCGAGTCCTGCTGCAGACCGGGGATCTTCTGGCTGTTCTCCGGTGGTTGGAGACGGATGAGGCCAGGGGTGTTCCCTGGGGATTCCCGTGGCACGCACGCGAGCAGTTGGCGCCTTCATCCGCGAACGGAGCAGAGGGGCATCCGACCCGAGGAGGTCAACAAAGTCGAGGGCGGAGCCTCGAAGCGCGAGAGGTCGCTCGACTGAGCCCGACGGATCCTCTCCCATACGGGGACGTCGACCTCACCTGGGGCCGAATCCGTGCATCGATGACCTCCATCGCGAGGCAGTCTCGTCGGTCCGACGGCGTCGCGCGACCTCGAGACGTCTTCGATTTCGACCGACGATCGAACTCCACGCTCGTCGTCGTCATCGATCGCGGCGCGCGGCCCGAGCGACTGATTCGCGCGATCAGGTCGGCACTCGCGGGTCCTTCTGACCGGTCGATTCGCGTCGTGCTCGTCGTCCACCCAAACAGGGACTTGTCCGGCGCGCTCGCGGTCGCCTCGCTGGGCGGCTACGAGTCAGTTCGCGTCGTTCGTCACGAGTCACTCTCGGGTGTTTCTGACCAGGAGGCTAGCGACGCGCTGTCCGACTACGCAGCGATCGTGATTGCGGATCCTGACCTTGTCTGGCGGGACTCGGCTGTGGAGATGTTGGTGGATGCCCTTGACGAGCCCGCGGTCTCTGGGAGTCAGCCGGTCATCAGCGCGTCCGATGGGACGCTGATCGCAGCCGGACTCGAGGTCATCCCTGGGACGTCCCATCGAGCTCCCTTCCTCGAGGGGCTGTCGCCCGATGACCTTCCCGCTTCAGAGCGGCGAGTCGCCCGTGGATTCGCGCCAGGGGCGGTCGCCTTCCGCCCCAGCGAAACGAACTTCGGGATGTGGTGGGGAGCGATCGTTCAAGCGGAGCCTTTCGCCACGTCAATCGGAGACGCGCTCGCGAGGCAAGGCTCTCTCGTTGTCGTGCTCGGCAGCCGAACCGTGCTGACGTCGGACGTGGAGGTGCGACTCGCGTCCGTGCCGCCGGTGCAAGACGAGGGATCCGCGGATTGGCTCCCGCAACGGCAGCCGCTGCCGTGGCGAGCCGCCGGCTGGGACGTGGCATACGTCGCGCCGCCCACCAACGAGTCCGACCGGCCCCGCCCGATTCTCACGCGGCCCGAGGGGCATCCTTTCCGGGGTCGGATGCGCTGGGCGATCAAGGTGGGTGCTGCCTATAGTCGCTCAGGAGACCGATGGGGCGACGTTCCTTTCGCCGCGGATCTCGCACGAGCTTTACGCGCCGAAGGATGTGATGCTGTCGTCGACCGATTCCACCCAGGCGCACGTCGCTGGTCCTACCTCGACGATGTCGTCCTCGTCCTTCGCGGTCGGCACCCGATTACACCGGTGCCCGGTCGGCGAAACATACTGTGGATCATCAGCCGTCCGGAGCTCGTCGACGTGCGCGAGTTCGACGGCTTCGATGTGATCGTTGCGTCGAGTGCGCCTTGGGCAGCCAGAGCAAGTGCGCTCTCGGGTCGCAGGGTCGAGGTCTTGCTCCAGGCCGCCGCTGATCGTTTCCGGCCCTCATCTCGGGCGCAGCGTTTCGCGGCGGGCGCGCTTTTCGTCGGCGGAGCGAGGCCCCCCCATGGCCGCCAAGTCGTCGCGGACGCTCGAGGGGCTGGGCTGCCATTGGAGCTGTGGGGGCCAAACTGGCATGAGTTCGGTTTCACGGACTACCACGCGGGGGAGTATCTCGAGAATGGCGAGCTTCCATCGAGGTACGCCGCCGCCGCCGTCGTCTTGAGCGACCACTTCCCTGAGATGGCAAAGGAGGGATTCATCAACAATCGCGTCTTCGAGGCGGTCGCCGCGGGGGCGCGCGTCATCTCCGATAAAGTCGAGGGGATCGAGGAACTGTTCGGCGGCGCCGTCCGGACATACTCGACTCTCGAAGAACTCGAGCATCTCTGGCGCGATCGCGACCGACTGTTCCCGAGTGCTCGAGATCGACGTCGAATCGCCGCACGGGTTCAGAGGGACCACTCGTTCCGGGCGAGAGCCCGGCGGCTTGTCGCTCTGGCCGACGACGTTCGCGCGTCGACTGCTTGACGTGAGCACGTATCGCCGTCGCGATTCTCTCAGGTGCGCGGTGGGCTCAACGGCCGGCTTCGCAGCGCCCGAACGCCATAGGGTGTGTGCATGAGCAATGCGTGGGAACGCCTCGTCTCGGAGCTCCGTCGGCCGTACCACCGTCGGCGCACGGGAGAGCTCGTCCTGGTGATTCCGCGCAACGCAGGGCTCGGCAACCGAATGCGGGCGTTGGCGGGTGCCGCTGAACTCGCGGAACGTTCGGGGCGCGTGCTCAGCTACGTGTGGCCGACGCGCCCGCCGGGCGTCGAGTGCGTCCTCACGGACCTGTGGCGATTCCCGAACGGACGGCCCCTGTCCAAGGAAGCCTTCACTCGCTCGTATGCCGACGTCCCTACGCTGTCGCATGACACATCGACGTGGACCGACGACGAGCGTGCCAGGAAGGTGTGGCTTGTGTGGACATCCGAGGTAATGCGATTCGATGGAGCGGAGTTCGAGTGGCGGCGACGCCTCGCGACGCTCGAACCGAGCGACGCGGTCGACGCGCGACTTCGAGCGCTTCGAGCGCAGCTCGATGGGCGGACGTACATCGGCGTTCAGGTTCGGTCAAGTCCGCTCACGCACGAAAAGACGCTGACACACTCGCCAGTTGAGTGGTTCGAGACCAGGATGGACCAGCTTGCAGCCCTCTACAACGACCCGGTCTTCTTCCTGTCGTGCGACACCGTGGAAGCTCGTCAGCGACTGACGTCGCTCGGTCACGTCGTCGTCACGCAGCATCACGATTTCCCGTACAACTCGCGGGACGCGAGTATCGCCGCGGTCGCGGACCTGCACATGCTCGCCGGCTCCCAACACCTCGTGGGACCCTACTGGTCGTCGTTCGTGGATCTTGCCTGGGACATGGCGGGGCGGGGCATCACTCGGGAGGACAGTCTGCGGACGTGGGAACCCGGCGACGAGCGTCCGCGTCGTCGAGCAGGCTGACCGCGATTCGGGCGCTTACGGCGCGAGGTGACCGTACAACGACGCAGGAGTCGACGTTGTACGGACGGAGCAGTTTGCGACAGAACCAGTGAACGCGGCCGGGCCTGACTGGATTCGCCGGACGAAGATGTCCTCGGGTGCTGCGTAGTCGTACTCCACGACCTTGCGGTATCCGGCGACGAAGCTGTCCTTGAACCCGATCGTGCTCGCGTGTTTCATCTGGTAGGTCTTCACGGCGCCGTCGTATGTCAACTCGTTGGCTGGCATCGCAATGAGGTTGCCGGTCATCTCGATGTTCTGGCTTTGCAGCCCGACGGTGACTCCTGAAGCCGCATACACCATGGTGTTGTCGGCGATCGTGAGGTTGCTGGGGCTGGTCCATCCGGTCTGAGAATTGGCGGCTGCGGCCTTGATGTTCGCGCCTCTTGGGGCCCCTGCCAGCAGGTTCCGCTCGATCACGCCACCGGTGGAGTAGATCGAGGACATGACGTAGATGTTGTGGTACTGACCATGCGGACCAGTGCCGCGGTTGTTCGTGATGCAGTTCCCCCTCACCGCGAAGCCGTTCGGCGCCGCGGCGCGCAATGCCGACGCGGACGAGGACGACGCTTTCGCGGAGATGATCTGCAGGTTCGCGACACCGACTGACCCCGTCACGGAGTTGTTCTCGAACCTCCACCCAGTCCCGCCCGCGAAGGAGACCACTGATTGGCCCTTCTGGATGTTCGCGTTGTAGACGAAGCGAAGGCCGACAACACGCCAGTAGTGGGGGTTGGTGAGCGACATGGTGCCGCTCACGACTACGCTCTCGCCCGGTCGGGCCTGCATCGTGATGGGTTTCGTGGAGGTGCCAGCGACGATGCCCCAGCCGATCTCCTCCGCGTAGGTGCCCCCACGGACCACGATGACGTCACCGGGTCGCGCGACCCGCATGGCTAGCTTGATGGTCCGGAGCGGATTAGAGATGGTCGGTTCGGTGCAGGTCGTCTGCGAACCCCACGACTTCCGAGTCGGATCCGTGAGGCAGGTGAACCTGTTGTAGGTCTTGTAATCGCCTCCGTTGTACCAGGCCTGGAATTCGCGGTCGAAGTCCGTCCCGTTCGTCGCAACGTAGATGTACCGGGCCCCCGTCGAAGGCGACGCGAGGTTCGGAGCGCCCACTCCGTACGCAGAAGCGCTCGCCCCATGCGCCGCGGAGACTGCAACGCCAAGGCTGTCAGAGAGGATGATCGTGCTCGCGATGAGCGCTGCCGCGCCGAACGCGATCGTTTGCCGAACGACATCCTTCATGGCGACTCCCCCGAATCTTTGTGCGCGTGCTCACCGAGCCGCGCCAGCGCGTCCCCACGCGCGCTCTCATGGTACGTCGATCCGAACGTTGCCAGGATCCCCCCAATTCGAGGCTGTTGGCTCTCGCGAACCTCCCGCCGGTAGGCTCGGCGGGTGCCATTCCGCCAGTTGAGCATCCCCGGATCGTTCGAGTTCACGCCTCTGCAGTTCGCTGACGAGCGCGGATTCTTCCTCGAGTGGTTCCGCGACGAGTCGTTCGTCGAAGCGGTGGGCCACCCCTTCGCGCTGCGGCAGGCAAACACGTCGGTCTCGAAGCGCGGCGTGCTCCGCGGCATCCATTTCGCGGATGTGCCGCTCGGCCAGGCGAAGTACGTCACCGCGACGCGCGGGGCCGTCATCGACTTCGTCATCGACATCCGCGTCGGCTCGCCGACGTTCGGCCAGTGGGACTCGGTGCTGCTCGACACGATCGACCGCCGCGCGATCTACCTCGGCGAGGGGCTCGGGCACGCCTTCGTCGCGCTCGAGGACGACTCGACCGTCAGCTACCTCTGCAGCGATGTCTTCCGGCCCGAGCGCGAGCACGGCGTCGACCCGCTCGACCCCATGATCGGGCTCGCGATCCCCAGCGAGCTGGGCGCCCCCATCCTCTCGGCGAAGGATGCCGATGCGCCGTCGCTCGCCGATGCGGCCGCGGCGGGCCTGCTGCCGACGTGGGATGCCTGCCGAGCGCGCTACGACGAACTGGCAGCGGAAGGAGCGCGCTGATGCGCGGCATCATCCTCGCGGGCGGCTCCGGCACGCGGTTGTGGCCCATCACGAAGGGCATCTCGAAGCAGCTGATGCCCATCCATGACAAACCGATGATCTACTACCCGCTGTCGACGCTCATGATGGCCGGCATCCGCGAGGTGCTCATCATCACGACGCCCGAGCACAACGAGCAGTTCCGCGCGCTGCTCGGCGACGGCGCGCAGCTCGGCATGCGCATCGAGTACGCCGTGCAGGAATCGCCCGACGGCCTCGCCCAGGCCTTCCTTATCGGCGAAGAGTTCCTCGACGGCCAGGGTGCCGCCCTCGTGCTCGGCGACAACATCTTCCACGGCGCGGGCCTCGGCTCGTCGTTGCGCGCGAATGGCGACATCGACGGCGGCCTCATCTTCGCGTACCAAGTGGCCGACCCGACCGCCTACGGCGTCGTCGAGTTCGATGACGACGGCCGCGCGATCTCGATCGAGGAGAAGCCCGTTGCGCCCCGCAGCAGCTTCGCGGTGCCGGGTCTCTACTTCTACGACGGCGGCGTCGTCGAGGTCGCGAGGTCGATCGCCCCGAGCGCGCGGGGCGAGCTCGAGATCTCGTCGATCAACGAGCAATACCTGCGCGAGGGGCGCCTGCAGGTGACCGTGCTCGATCGGGGAACGGCCTGGCTCGACACGGGCACGGTCGACTCGATGATGGAGGCCTCCGAGTACGTGCGCGTCATCGAGCACCGGCAGGGGCTCAAGATCGGCTGCATCGAGGAGGTCGCCTGGCGCGCGGGCTGGATCGGCGACGAGCAGTTGCTCGCCCTCGCCGAGCCGCTGCGCAAGAGCGGCTACGGCATATACCTCGAACGGCTCATCGAGCAGCAGCGCCCCGCGGCGCAGCGCTGACCGTTCCCCTCGGCCGCGACCGGTTCAGCGTCGAAGAGTCCGACGTGCGGCGGCGAGCAGTCGCGGAGCCCGCCGCTCGAGAATCGCTCTGGCGCGTTGCCGCGCTGGCGGTCGCGGCTGAGCAGGGATGCCCGTGCACCGCATTCGCTCTGCATCCGACCTCCAGCGCTCCCGCAACTCCGCGTCCGCGATCGGGGTCCGCGCAGCACTGACGAGGGCTTGGCCGATGTCTCCCCGCGCGAGGGATGCTGTCGGCGCGACCCGGGGCGCGGCGTGGCCGGCTCGCAGGTGCGCCTCGCTGCCGGGTGGGGCATCGCACAGCGCGAGATCCCACACTCGGCCCTCCTCCGCGCCGAACACCACGACGCGATCTGTGCCGACGTACTTCTGCCAGGCGCGGGCGCACCGCTGGCTCGTCAGCACCGTCAGGCCCAGGTCGTCTCTCCGTACCGTGGCGATTTCCATGAGCCTCGCGGCCGGCGGTCCGGCTTCGACGAGAACCGCCTCGAGCCTGCCGATGGCGTTGGCCTTCGGAACGAGCACATCTGCGAATGCATCGATCGGGTCGACCTCGCACCAGAGGTAGTCGCGCACGCGCGCCGGATAGTCGGGGTGCCTCTTCACGAGGATGCGCTCGTGGTCCGCACGCAGCCGAGCGCGCCGGATGTCGAGGAAACTGCGAGCGCCCTCGTGTGCGACGAGCGCACGGTGAGCCATGACCGATCTGAAGCCCGCGCGGCCGATGCGCAGACAGAAGTCGTTCTCCTCGCCATAGCCGGGGGCGAAGATCTCGTCGAACAGCCCGAAGCGATCGATCAGATCACGTCGGATGAGGAAGCAGAACCCCATCGCCACGGGCGGGTACGAGTATCTCGGCAGTCGATCGCCGACCATCGCGAGCACCTCTGTTGAGCGTGCGAGGGTGCGCGTTGCGCCTGGATCCTGCAGTCGAAAGGGCATGCTCGCGATCGTCGCGTGCGTGCTGCGGGCACAGACCACGCCATGGGATGGGTCGACGTGCAGCACCGCGGCGAGCTCCTCCAGCCAGCCCGGTGTCACCACCGTGTCGCTGTTGAGCAGTAGCAGGTCGTTGCCTGAGAGGTCCAACTCGAAAGCCGCCCGGTTGCACGTTCCGACGAATCCGAGGTTGCGTGGGTTGCGCTCGTACCGGAAGCCTGCGCGGTTTTCGATCAGTGAGAGAAGGCTCCGTTCGATCGCGTCCGCATCGGGTCCGCAGTCGTTGACCAGCAGCACGCGGTCGTGATCGGTGTCGACCGTCATCATGAGCGATCGTACGCACGCAAGGAGGCTCGGTGCATCTCCGTAGACAGGTACGACGACCGTGGTGGGGGGCCGCTCAGGCACGGCGTGCGCGGGCCGCCCGAATGCGACGGCGGCTCGATCCGATCGGGTCGCGCAGGAAGTTGCGGGCTCGAATCAGGAAGATGCGTATGAGGTAGGTCAAGGTGACCTGGGAGCGCGAATGCGTCTGCACGTAAAGCGAGGGCAACGTAAACCAGAACCGGGCCATTTCGGGAAGCTTGTAAGCGGGCTGGCCCACGAGCCCTCGCATCCTCTCAATTGCCGCGGGATTGCCGCGCTCGGGAGCGGCCAGGTATTCGGCGCGCTCGACAGCGGCGACTTGGTGGCGAACGAGCATTTCTGGCTCGCGCGCGTAACGCTCGAGCTTCTTCGCAAGATCGTTCGGCTGGTCAGGATCGAACAAGAAACCGTTGACGTCGGGGCGCACGAGTTCGCTGCTGCCGCCGCTCGAGGTTGCGACGACCGGCTTGCCGAGCCAGAGGTACTCGAGGGTCGTCCGGCCGAATGCTTCGCGACCTGACGGGGTGACGCACACGTCGGCGGCAGCCACGTAAGGGAAAGGATTCGGCTGCTCGCCTGCAAAGACGATGCGCTGGTCGACGCCGAGCTCGCGCGCGCGCTTCAGCAGCTTCAGGTCGTGATCTGGCTCCATTTTCGCCCCGACGAAGCACACGCTCGCGGCAATTCCGTTCGCGGCAAGAAGCCCGAGCGCTTCGACAACACGCCACTGGCCCTTGGACTCTGCCAGACGCCCGACGACAGTAATTCGCAGGCCCGGCTCGTCGCGCGGAAATGGCTCAATCTCCGGCTGCTCCGTGGAACGGCGTCGCACCTCGGCATGCTCCACCGTTGGGTACACGATCGACAGTTTCTCGATCTCGAGATACCGGGCGAGATGACGGTGAATGGCCTCGGAGTTTGCGAATACCGCTTCAGAAAGCAGGCCGATGTCGGCGATCGTTTGTGCGCGTCCGTTGACAAAAGACAGACCGTGGTCGAGATCGCCGTACTCGCGGACGAACCACGCGTGTGGAATACCGAGCACCTTCGCCGCAAAGGCGCCCCACGGGGCGACGAGGGTGTTGGTGACGACAAGATCGGGTCGACCCTTCTCCATGAGAGCGATGATCTTGGTCGTCGCGGCGTAATCCTCGCGCGAGTAGTACGTCAGCTCGCTCGGGTGGGGCTTCTTCTGCGGAAGCGCCCATCCACGATATGGATAGGCGCGGTAACCCCAACCACGTCCTTCGAGCGCAGCCACGAACTGGCCCCGGGGCGCCTTCGTGATGAAGAAGGCTTCGAACTCGGGGTCGGCGGCGTACCAGTCCTCGACGAGCTTAAGCAGAGAGCGCTCGGCTCCGCCGAGGTGATCGATCGCCGAGGAGTGGTTGACGAAGTAGACCAGCATGGTGTTCCCACTGTATCGGCTGAGGTCCCTCGTCCACGCGGCGCGTTGTGGCGCGCGCTGACGCCTAGAATAAGACGACGCGTCGACCACCCGAAAGTGCTGCATGTCCTATGTGAAAGAGCTCGCCGCCACACGCGAGCTGCTGGCCAACCTCACTATTCGCGAGGTCAAAGGTCAGTACCGGCGCACCTTCCTGGGGCAGCTGTGGTCGCTCATCAATCCGCTCGCGACGATGCTTGTCTACACGCTTGTCTTCCTCTTCCTGCTGCGTTTCGAACCGCCGCCCGGCGACCCGAGCGGTGTCGAGGGCTATCCGCTGTGGCTCATGTGCGCGATGCTGCCGTGGACATTCTTCACGCGAGTCGTCAACGGCGGTCTGACCTCAGTCGTCTCGAATGCCAACCTCATCAAGAAGGTCTACTTTCCGCGCATGCACCTGCCGCTGGCGGTCATGGCGTCGACCGCAGTCACCTGGTCGCTCGAGCTGAGTGTGCTGGCGATCGTCTTGATGCTCTTCGGAGCGATGCCGATCCCGTTCATCCCGGTCATCATCGTATTCATGGCTCTCTTGGCGCTCTTCGCCGTCGGGCTGGCCATGATGCTCGCGATCCTCAACGTGCACTTCCGCGACACTCAGCACTTCACGGGCATCGTGCTGCAGATGTGGATGTTCCTGACTCCGATCATCTATCCGCTCGAATTCGTCGAGCGGCGCGCCGAGCAGGTCGGCCAGTGGGTGCTCGATCTCTACCGTCTCAACCCGATGGAGCGCTTCGTCGCTGTGTTCCGGAATCTGCTCTATGACAACCGCCTCCCTGCCTGGGACGACTCGATCTACTGCCTCGCGGCGGCACTCATCGTCTTCCTGCTGGGCTATCTCACCTTCTCGCGCAACGAGAAGCGATTGGCAGAGCTGCTGTGACCGAGCCCGCCGTGATCGTCGACCATGTGTCGAAGCGATTCAAGCTCTACAAGGAGCGCAATCAGACCCTCAAGTCGGCCGTCATGCGCCGTCGCAAGTCGGTCGCCGACGAGTTCTGGGCCGTCAAGGACGTCTCATTCGAAGTGCCGAAGGGTTCGACGTTCGGCCTCATCGGCCGCAACGGCTCGGGCAAGTCCACGCTTCTGAAGTGCCTCGCGCGCATCCTCCACCCCGATGAGGGCTCGATCACCATGAACGGCAAGGCCGCCTCGCTGCTCGAAGTCGGGTCGGGCTTTCACCCCGAGCTCACCGGCCGCGAGAACATCTACCTCAACGGCTCGATCCTCGGGCTCGCCAAGAAAGACATCACGGCGCGGCTCGACGAGATCATCGACTTCTCGGGCGTCGGGCAGTTTATCGACCAGCCGGTCAAGAACTACTCATCGGGCATGTACGTGCGTCTGGGGTTCTCGGTCGCCATCCACGTCAAGCCCGACATCCTCGTCGTGGACGAGGTGCTCGCCGTCGGCGACGGCGCGTTCAAGAAGAAGTCGCGTGAGAAATTCCGCGAGTTCACCAATTCCGGTCGCACAGTGATTCTCGTCACGCACTCGCTCGCCCAGGTGCGCGAGATGTGCGACCAGGTCGCGTGGCTCAATAAGGGTGAGTTGCAGGCCGTCGGCCCCGCGAAGACGGTCACGAAGCAGTACCAGGAGTATCTCGACGCTCAGGACGGCTGAGGGACACCGTCCCGGCGGCACCGCTCAGCCGCTGCGCAGAGCGGCGGCGATCGCGTCGAGGGACGAGGGGAGGGGCTGACCGAGGGCCGTGAGGTCAGGCTGCGGGGTCCGCGCGATCTGGCCCTCGCTCAGCGAGCGCACCGCGGTGGCGATCGCCGATCCGAGCGCGGCGGGGTCGGCGTCGACCGCGTGCAGTCGCGAGTGGAGCCGCTCGCGGGTGCCCGCGACCTCGTTCGTGACTGCCGTCGCACCGCTCAGCGCCGCCTCGATCGGCGGATGGCTGGGATGCGGACTCGCCTGGAGTGAGAGCACGACGTCGCTCTCGGCGAGCAGCGAGAAGTACTCGTCCCAGCCCAGAATCCCGCGGCTCTGCAGCCGATGCCCATCGCCGAGTTCGATCGGGTGGTGCCCCTCACCCGCCGACACCCAGCGAACCGCCGACCCTGGCAGTGCCTGCGCCGCGATGCGCAGTGCGGCGATGCCGAGCGGAAAGAGATTGCGGGGCTTCGACGGGCGACCGTAGAAGAAGACGGTGACGGGCCTGTCGGGCTCGCGCGATACAGGGCGCCGCGCCGCGATGGTCGCCAGTCGGTCGAGGTCAAGGTCGGGAGCGAACACGTGTGAAACATCCACGTCCACGTTCTCGACCGCGCGCAGCACGGCGGCGACGGGCTCACTGTTGACGAGTAGGCGGAACCCTGCTCGGTAGGTCGCCGAAGCTGTCATGCGATCGGTTGAGAGCGCAGTGAAGCCTGGTTCGTGATCCTGCACCAGGTAGACCACGCGCGCCGGGTCGATGACCTCCGCCCGAGCGGCGATCTGGAGAGGATGCGCCGTTGTCCAGTGCGTGGCGACCCACACGTCATGGGGGTGCGTGCTCGCCGAGACCAGCGCATCGCGCGTCACCACGGTGGTCCGCGATCCATCGCGGCCCAACCGGTCGACGATGGCGTCGAGCAGCGCGTCGCGGTCACCGGTGCCGATCGACTCGCTCAGCACGACCACCTGCAGCGGCAGGTCGAGGCGGATCGCGAGCCCATCGGCGACCCGCAGAGCGGTGTGGACTCCGGCGAAGATGCGCGCTGGGTCGAGCTCGGCGAGTACGAGCCGCACAGCCGGTGCGCCCTTGTCGTCGTGAGAGAGCGCGCTGAGCGCGAGGGCCGCCCCGCTCAGCCCGGCGTAGGGGCGCGCGGCCACGGGCGAGGCGGCGAGTTCTCGCAGCGTGGCCTCGCTGAGCTCGAGCGGCGTCGACGGGAGGGCGAGCGCGCTCATGGCAGCGCGGCGAAACCCGGGAGAGCGCATGTACCGCTCGGCGACGCGGGCCAGATCGGCGAGCAGTCGTCCACCTCTCGAAAGTGCGCTCACGCGTGCCCCTCTCCGGCCGGCCCACATCGGGCTCGTTTGAGCCGCAGAAGCAGCCCCGCCCCACAGTAGCGAGAGGCGCCGTGCGCGGCTGACTAGCGTCGGCCCCCGCCGTGCTGTTGCATGGTGGCGTGCTCTCGCCTCGAACGCTCGCCTATCGGATTCGATCGAACCGTGAGGCCTCTCTTCGTCGAGCTCTGGCCGATCGACTTCTGCGCGCTGGTCTCATCGACGCCGGCTACCTCGGCGCCCAGCTAGGTGCAGACTTCCGTTCCGATGAGGATGCGGCGGCCGCGTGGGCGGCGACGGAGCCTCGGCTGCAGTACGCGCCGCATCCACTCATCGAGCCCGCGTGGCTCGACGATGCGAGGCTGAGTGCCGCCGCAGGAGCCCGCCGAGGTTCCGCGGGGCCGCAGCTCGCACTGCCCGGGCAGCGGAACTGGCTTGATGAAGCCTCGGCGGTCATCGCGCGGCTGGGGCCGACGGAGATGCTTTCCGCCGCACCCGGCGTCGCGCCGGTCACCTTCGAACAGGCTCGCCGCGTCGCACATGAGCGAGCGCTCGAGTTCGCTCGGCAGAACGCTCGATCGCTGCGCCGCCACGCCGTTGACTTCTCACCGTCCGCTACGCGGGGGGCGCCCGTCGAAGCGCGCACGGGTCCGGCCGCCCTGCCTCTCGTTTCCATCGTCATGCCTGTGCGTGATCGTGCGAGAGTTGTCGGCCTTGCGATCGACTCGATCGTCGCGCAGCGCTACTCGAACTGGGAGCTGATCGTCGTCGACGACGGCTCGACTGACGACACGCCGGCAGTCGTGCGCCACCGGGCAACGCAGGATTCGCGCATCCGCCTCATCGCACAGGAGGCGAGAGGCGTCTCCGCCGCACGCAATCGAGGCATCGACGCTGCCGCCGGCGAGCTCGTCGCGTTTCTCGATTCCGACAACACATGGACTCCTGAACACCTCGCTGCGGCCGTCGCCCAGATCGGCGACAACTCGCGCTGCGCCGTGCACACGGTCGTGCGCATCCGCCGAAGTGACGGCACTTTCGAGTTCGCGGCCGAGCAGGTTGATCTGGCCACCCTCCTCGAAGGCCGTAACGCCGTCGACCTCAACGCGCTCGTGGTGTGGCGCTCGGCGCTCGCCGACATCGGAGGTTTCGACGAGTCGCTCAAACGCTGGGTCGACTACGATCTCGTGCTGCGTCTCGCCAAGCGTCTCGAGCTACGGCTCGTCCCGGTCATCGGCGTCGACTACGACCATCGGCTCGACAGCCTTGACCGCATCACGACGCGCGAGAGCCCGCTCTGGCGCCGCGTCGTGCTCGAGCGCGCGCTCGTCGACTGGGAACAGCTCGCGCACCGGCTGCCCGAGCGGGTGGACGGCGTGTCAGTCGTCATCCGAACTCGTGCACGCTGGGCGGCGACGCTTGCGAGCGTCCGACACGCGCGCACTCTGTCGACTGTCGTTGACGTATCCGTGGTCGACGCCGCGTCTCCGCGCGCCGAGACGGGCATACTCGCGCTCGCCACTTCGGCCGATGACAACGTCTCCGTGCGGCGCACGGCGTGGGACGGCGGTGTCGCTTTGAGCACTGAGCTGGCACTCGCGACGTCTCGAGCTCGCGTACTCGTCGCGCTCGAGCCGGGAGCGACGCCCACACTCGAAGAGCTCTCGGTCGCAATCCGCGAGGCCGCCGCGGCCGGCGGGGTGATCCGCAAGCCGCACGCGCCGGACGGCATAGTGCTGGTCGCGGACGCCGCGGCGCTGGTCGCCTCGCGTGGTCTCGATCTCGTCGACGATCCGCTCGCGGCGGCGGAGTAGCCGCGCTATCTGACGTGCCGACGCACGAGTGCTGACCGCGCCGCGAGCCCCGCGCTCAAGGTCGCCCTGACCGGCCATAGCCACCAGCCCGCGTACTTCTTCGACAGAAATCGTCGAGCCGAGGCGTGATGGGCGCTGAGCATGCGCGCTGATTCCGTTGTCGTCGCGTGAGCCCCCGAGTGCGTAACGACAACCGCGGGCTCGTACACGTTGCGATATCCGGCCTTGCCGAGCCGGTAGCCGAGGTCGACATCCTCGAAGTACATGAAGTAGCCCTCGTCGAAGCCGCCGATGCGGTCGAAGGCCTCGCGTCGAACGAGCACGCACGACCCTGAGAGCCAGCCCGCGTCGCGCCGCTCGACGGCCGCCTCCTCGTCGTTGCGGTAGCGACGGGTCCACGGGTTGGTCTGCCAGAGGTTGGCGAAGAGCGCGTGCCCGATGCCGGTGCGCAGCGACGGAACCGCGCGCGCCGACGGATACGTCGAGCCGTCCTCGTTGGCGACCCGGGGGCCCACAGCGCCGATGCGGGGGTCCTCCTCGCCTGCCGCCACCAGTGCATCGATCGCTCCGGGCGCCAGCACCACGTCGGGATTGCTCAGGAGCACCCAGCGGATGCTCGGCGCGAGCGCTGCCACCCCCGCGTTCATCCCGCCTCCGTAGCCGGGGTTGTCCGGGCGGGCGACGTACGCGCCCTCGGCGGCTGCGGCGAGTCCGCGGGCGTCGCCCTCAGCCGGGCAGTTGTCGACGATGACCAGGTCGAGGGCCTGCTGGGACGCGCCCTTGACAGACTGCAGGAACTCGGTGAGCACGCCATCGGAGCGGTAGGCGACGGTGACGATTCCGGTGGTGGGAGCCCTCGATGCGGTCGACTCCTGCGCGCTCGTCATGATGCCCCGAATTCTAGTCGTCGGTTTCACCGCTCTAGGCTGGCGGCGTGACGCCCCTGCCGACTCCGCCCCGTATCTCCGTGGCGATGTGCACTCACAACGGCGCGGAGCATGTCGAGGCCCAGCTGCGCTCCATCCTCGAGCAGTCTCCTGCTCCGTTCGAGATCGTGGTGGGCGACGACGACTCCACGGACGACACCATCGCTCTCATCGAGGGGGCGCACGCGCGAGCGCGCGCCGAGGGGGTGTCGACCGAGCTTCGTGTTTTCCGTCGCCGACCGGCGCTCGGCGTCACGGGCAACTTCGCGGCCACCCTGAGCGCGTGCACCGGCGATCTCATCGCCCTGAGCGATCAGGACGACGAGTGGAGGCCCGGAAAGCTCGCCGTGCTGGCCGCCGCCATCGAGTCATCTCCCGACATTCTGCTGGTGCACTCCGACGCCAGGCTGGTCGACGGCGATGGCAAACCGCTCGGGCTCTCTCTTCTCGACGCACTCGAGGCGACCGCGGCCGAACGCGTCGGCCTGACATCAGGACGCGCGCTGCCCGTCCTGCTGCGCCGCAATCTCGTCACCGGGGCGACCGTGCTGCTCCGGCGTTCCCTCCTCGAGGCCGCCCTGCCGATGCCGCGTGAGTGGGTGCACGACGAATGGCTCGCGGCGGTGGCGGCCGCGACCGGGGGAGTTCGTCTCGTCCCCGAGCCCCTCATCGACTATCGGCAGCACGGGTCCAACCAGATCGGCGCTCGCCGCCCGACGATGGGCGATCGCCTCGCGCGACTCCGAGAGCCGCGAGCCCAGCGTGCCGCCCGCCTCAGGGAGCGATCGTCGCTGCTCGCTGCACGCGGCCGGTCGCTCGGAGTGCCGCTCGAGGTGCAGGCGCTGCTCGATGGCAAGGCCGATCACGAGGCGCGGCGGGCTCGACTGCCGCGCGCGCGCCTCGCGAGACTCCCGGCCGTTCTTGCCGGGGTCGTCGCAGGACGCTACGAGCGGTACAGTCGGGGCGCGATGGATGCTCTGCGCGATCTGACCACTCCCGCCGGGGAAGGATCAGCATGACGCGCGTGCTCATCATCACGGGCGACCCACTGGCAGCGGCGATGGCCGGTCCGGCCATCCGTGCTCTCAATATGGGGCTCACTCTCCAGGCGGCCGGCCATGAGGTGCGACTCGTGTCGACGACTCGCGCCGAGCATCCCTCTCCGCCCTTCACGATGGCGCGCGTCGATCCCGGCGACGAACGCGGCATCTCTGTGCACGAGCGCTGGTGTGAGGTCGTGATCTTCCAGGGCTACGCCTCGACGCAGTTCCGCACGATCGCCCGCACCGATCGGATGCTGATCGTGGACGCGTACGACCCGATGCATCTCGAGATGCTCGAGCAGGGCCGCGAGCTGCCGCCTGCCACGTGGGCCCTTCGCGTAGCGACCGCGCGCGACACGCTGAACGATCAGCTGAGGCGAGCAGACCTGATCCTGTGCGCGAGCGAACGGCAGCGACTGCTGTACCTCGGTCAGCTCGCGGGGCTTGGTCGACTGAACCCGGCGACGTACGCCGACGATCCCGACCTTCGCGACCTGCTGGCGGTGGTGCCCTTCGGCCTCGACCCCACGCCGCCCGCGGCCGACCCGGGGCGTGGCATGCGAGGGGTCATTCCCGGCATCGACGACGGGTCGAAGGTTCTGATCTGGGGCGGCGGCGTCTACAGCTGGTTCGACCCCCTCACCCTGATCCGGGCGGTGGCGGCGGCGAAGGTGCGCGAGCCGAGCATCCGACTGCTCTTCCTCGGCACTCGTCACCCCGGTGTCGACGAGATGGGAATCGTGCGTCAATCGTTCGACCTCGCGGTCGAGCTCGGAGTAGAAGGCCGAGAGGTCGTGTTCAACGACACCTGGGTGCCCTACGACCGACGCGGGGCATACCTCATCGAAGCCAACGCCGGCGTCAGCACGCATCACGTGCACGTCGAGACCACGTTCTCGTTCCGAACGCGCATCCTCGACTACCTCTGGGCGGGTCTGCCGATGGTGGTCACCGAGGGAGACGGCTTCGCTGACCTCATCG
This sequence comes from Microcella sp., assembly GCA_030158585.1. Lineage (GTDB taxonomy): Bacteria > Actinomycetota > Actinomycetes > Actinomycetales > Microbacteriaceae > Microcella. Next base: position 34,850 of record JAOASR010000036.1, on the reverse strand, counting down.
CCGATGAGGGCCTCGGCATCGTGGTGCCGGCGAACGATGTGGATGCTCTCGCCGACGCCCTCGTTCGGGTGCTGGCCTCGTCGGCCGAGGTTGACGAATGGCGCGCCAATGTCGCGCGCGTGCGCGAGCGGTACGCCTGGGATGTCGTGCTTCGTCCTGTGCTGGAGGCGGCCGCCCGGCCGCGCCGCGCCGCGGACGCTGCGGGATCTCGAGACGCGATGGGAGTCGGCGCGCGCGTGCGACGCACTGCCGGACTCGGTCACACGGTGCGGATGACGGTGCACCACCTCCGCGCGGAGGGCCCGCGCGGAGTGGTCTCGCGGGTGCGCCGCCGGCTGCAGAGATGAGCGTCGCTGCGTCATTGCAGCGTCAGCGCTGACGCGCGCGCCTCGGGGAGACCGATGACGGCGTCGTGCCTCGATCGGATAGGTTTCCTCTGTTGTCGTCACCGACGTGAAGATTCGCTCCGCACTTCTGCTTCGAGGTCGTTCTTGTATGCCCGCGTTCTTTCATCGCCTGCCGCGCCTGGCGCTGGCCCCCGTGCTCGCCGCGGTCGCCCTGATGGCGTGGGTGCTGGCATCCCCGGTCGGCGCCGGGCCGGACGACGATTTTCACCTGGTGAGCTCGTGGTGCGCCGGGCCGACGGCGGCTGAGACGTGCGAAGTTCCTGACTCCGGCGATGGCGTCTACGCGCCGAAGGCCATCGTCGACATCGCGTGCTTCCGGTTCGAGCCCACGCAGAGCGCGGCCTGCCAGGGGTCGGGTTCGACGTGGTCGCTCGAGACTCTCGCACAGACCGGTCGGGCCAACTACCTCGGAACGTATCCGCCCGTGTACTACGCGATCACGGGCGCTCTGACGAGCGACGACGTGCAGGCCTCAGCCGTGGGCATGCGCGTTCTGTCCGTAGTCCTCTTCCTCGGGCTGACGAGCACGCTCTACGCGCTGCTTCCCGCGCACCGTCGTTCGACCCTCGCGTGGGTGTTCCTGCTGACGGCCGTGCCGCTCGGCCTCTTCCTGTTCGGCACGAACAACCCGAGTCTCTGGGCATGGATCGGTGTCGGGGCCGCGCCGATCGCGCTGCTCGGCTTCTACGAGACCGAAGGTCGCCGACGGGTCGGGCTCGGTGTGGTCTTCGTGATCGCAGCCCTCATGGCAGCGGGGGCACGATCCGATGCGGCGGTCTTCCTCTGCCTCGGGATCGGGGCAATCGTGACGATCGCCTACAGAAACTCCCGGCGTTTCTACCTCAGCTCCCTGCTTCCTGGTGCCACCGCACTCGTAGCACTGGCGCTCTTCGCGGGGGCGTATCTGGCCCGCGGCGGAGCAAGCGGCTTCACGGGGGAATCGTTCGACGACCCGGAACGTGGCTCCGCCATCGATCGGCTCGATCCGGGCGAAGGGCCAGAAGCGATGCCGCTGACCGGCTTCTCGCTCCTCGCGTCGAACCTCCTCAATGTGACGAGGCTCTGGACGGGCGTGTTCGGCGACGGATGGGGTCTCGGCTGGCTCGACACCTCTCTTCCTGCCATCGTGCCCACGGCGACGGTCGCGGCCCTTGTGCTGGTCGGTGCGCTGGGTCTGGCGAGCCTCCGCTGGAGACGGGCGCTCATGATCGGTGGTGTCGTGCTGGTGCTGGTGGTGCTCCCCGTCGTGGTGCTGCAGGCCGGTGGCGACGCGGTGGGCGAGCAGCTCCAGCCGCGCTACCTTCTGCCCCTCATCGCGCTGCTGGTCGTGCTGCTGACGATTCGACCGACCGATCGGCCGATCATCCTGTCTCGCGCACAGCGTCTCGTGGTCGTTCTCGCGCTCTCGGTGGCCAATTTCGTGGCCCTGCATCTGAACATCCGGCGATACGTGACCGGCATCGACGAGTCAGGGCCGAATCTCGACGCGGGCGTGGAGTGGTGGTGGCCGGGCCTGCCCGTCAGCCCGAACGCCGTGTGGTTGATCGGGTCAGTCGCTTTCGCCCTCCTCGTCACCCTGCTCGTGAACACCGCCGCAAGCCCCGTGGTGACGATGTCGCAGTCGAACGCGGGCGCCCGCCCCTCGCCGGTACGCTGAACCGATGCTTTCCGCCGCGCGTGACGCTCTCGCTCTGCTGACGCCCAGCGAGCGATTCAGCTACTGGGCGCTGGTAGCCGCGCGCGCGCTCGTCGGCTTCCTCGACGTGCTGGGTATCCTGCTCGTCGGCGTGGTCGCGGCGTTGGGTGCGACCCAGTTCGCCGGTTCTGACGCGTCCGCCGTCGTCTTCGGCGTCGAGCTGCCCAGGCTCGACGGTCAAGGGCTGCTTCTGCTGGTGCTGTTCGTCCTCGGCGTGTTCATCGTCAAAGCGAGCATCGCGATCGCGCTGTCGCGCGCGCTCACCGCCTTCATCGCTCGCGTCGAGTCGCGCAACGCTGACGTTCTTGCCTCGCACCTGCTGACGGGCTCTCTCGCGCACCTTCGGCGATTCTCGCGCGACGAGCTGCAGTTCGCGCTCACCGAGTCGATCAAGTGGACGTTCACCGGACTGCTCAACAATGTGGCGGGCATCGTCGTCGAAGGCTTCCTGCTCGTGATCGTCGCGGTCGCGTTCTTCATCGTCGACCCCGTGGTCGCCCTCTTCGCGCTCGGCTACTTCGCGCTCATCGTCGTCGGGATGCAGGCGGGTATCGCCCGGGTGCTGAAGCGGGCAGGAGAGGACGCCGCCGAAGGAGCGACTCTCACACTGGGCGCGCTCGGCGATACCCTCGACACGTATCGCGAACTGACGGTCCTCGGTCGAACCGGTCTCTTCCTCGACCGCATCCACCGATCGCGTCAGCGCGCGGCGCGCTCAGGAGCAACCCTTGCCTTCCTCGGCGGCATGCCGCGGTACGTCGTCGAGACCGCCCTGATCCTCGGCGTGGTCGTCTTCGTCGGTCAGCAGCTGCTGAGCGGCCAGCTCGCCAGCGGACTGGCGACTCTGGGGGTGTTCCTCGCCGGTGCAGTGCGCATCATGGGCGCGATCCTTCCGCTGCAGACAGCAGTCGCGGCGCTCAAGGTCAATACCGAGCAGTCCGCTTCGGCTCGCGAGCTGCTGAGCGATTTCGCGGCAGTTCCCCCGAGCCCCACCCGCAACGTGTCCCGCGACGAGCGACAGGCGACTGCAGACGGTCCGCTCGGGGTCGAGGTTCGCGGTGTGACCTACCGTTACCCGGGCGCCGCGGCCACGGCTCTCGACGACGTGAGCCTGAGCATCCCGCCCGGCAGCTTCGCCGCCATCATCGGGCCATCGGGGTCGGGCAAGACGACGCTTGTCGAGCTCATCCTCGGGCTCGGAGAGCCCGATGCGGGCGAGATCTCGATCGGGGGCGTCGAGCCGCGCGCTCTGCGCCGAGTGGCTCCGGGGCTCGTCTCGTACGTGCCTCAGAAGCCGGGTCTCGTGAGCGGCACGGTCGCCGAGAACGTCGCGCTGGGCATCGACCCGGCTGACATCGACCGCGACCGCGTGCACTCCGTGCTCGGCCAGGCTCAACTGCTCGACGCGATCGACGCGCTGCCGCAGGGCATCGACACGCTGGTCGGCAAGCAGTCCGAGGCTTTCAGCGGCGGCCAGGTTCAGCGCATCGGACTCGCGCGGGCGCTGTACGTGTCGCCACGACTTCTCGTTCTCGATGAGGCGACGAGCGGGCTGGATGCCGCCACCGAGGCCGTCATCAGCCAGACTCTGCGCTCCCTCAGCGGTGAGCTCACGGTCGTCGTCATCGCCCACCGTCTCAGCACCGTTCAGCGAGCGGACACGGTGGCGGTCGTCGAAGACGGCAGAGTGGTCGCCGAGGGAGACTTCGCCACGGTGCGGCGCACCGTGCCCATGGTCGCCGAATACGTCAAGCTGATGTCGTTCGATGACGGTCCGGAGGGGTCCGCATAGCTGGAAGGGACCTTGTGATCACGCGCTTCCGTCGCCTGCCGCTCCTCGCGTGGGTGCCCGTGCTGATCATGCTGACGCTCACGTCGTGGAGCTTCGCTTCGCCGATCGGCGCGGGCCCCGACGACGACTACCACCTGGTGAGCGCCTGGTGCGCGAGCTCGGCCGCCGAGCAGACGTGCCAGGAGACGGGGTCGCCGCGTGAACGCGAGGTTCCCGCGGCGCTCGATGACATCGAATGCTTCGCCTACGACCCGACTCTGAGCGCGGCCTGTCAGGGTGTCGACTGGACGTGGTCGCTCGATGAGCTCGTCGTCAGTGAGCGAGGGAACTTCCTCGGCGCGTATCCGCCTCTGTACTACGCCGCGATGGGAGCACTGGCAGGCCCCGACATTCAGCTCTCGGCGCTCGCCATGCGCCTGCTGACGGCGCTCCTCTTCACCCTGCTCACGGTAGCGCTCTGGCTCCTGCTGCCTGGAGGCCTGCGCGGTCCGCTCGCGTGGGGCTGGCTGATCACCACCGTGCCTCTCGGCGTCTTCGTGCTCGGCACCAACAACCCCAGCGCGTGGGCGATGATCGGGGTGGCCACGAGCTGGCTCGCCCTGCTGGGGTGGTTCGAGACGCCCGTTGTGTCGTGGCGAGGCCGTCAGGCGCTGCGCAAGGGGGCGCTCGGCGCTCTTTTCGTCGTCGGCGTTCTCATGGCTGCGGGATCGCGCGGCGACGCGGCCCTGTACTCCGGGCTCGGGATGGTGCTCGTCATGGTGCTGACGCTCCCCGGCCGCTCGAGGCTCGGGCCCGCTCGCGACCGGTGGCGCACGTGGGCCCGTGATGCGGCCCTTCCCGTCGTCATGGGCGTCGTCGCGCTGGCCTTCTTCCTCTCGGCCAGGCAGTCGCAGAGCGGCTTGAGCGGCTTCGCAGGTGGCTCCGGCGTGTCCGGCGGCTCAGGGGGCGAACCCGAGTCGGCACTGACCGGCTTCGGGCTCTTCGCCTACAACGTGCTCAACGTCCCGTTCCTCCTCTCGGGGGTGCTGGGAGACTGGGCCCTCGGGTGGCTCGACACCTCGATGCCGGCGATCGTGCCCGCCGCGTCCGTGGCGGTCTTCGTGAGCGTCGGGTTCGTGGGGCTCGGAAGGATGTGGGGCCGCAAGGCCCTCGCAGTGGGAGCCTTGGTCGCCGTGCTTCTGGCCTTGCCGGTGTACGTCCTTCAGAGCGGAGGAGACGTCGTAGGCGAGCAGGTCCAGCCTCGCTACCTCCTGCCCCTCATCATCATGCTGGGCGGGATGCTCGCTCTCACCCGCGCGTCCCAGGTGCTCGCTTTCTCACGGGCGCAGCGGTTTGCGATCGTTGCGGCGCTCGCGGGCGCGCACTTCATCGCACTGCACTTCAACATCCGCCGCTATGTCACCGGCATCGACGGAGCCGACCCGAATCTCGACGCCGGTGCGGAATGGTGGTGGGTCGGACCGGTCGGGCCGACCGCGGTCTGGCTGCTCGGGTCGCTCGCGTACGGACTGTTGGCCTGGATCCTGGTGCGCACCGTGGCGACCGCGAGGGCTCAGGCCCCCGGGATGCCGATCACGCGGTAGGTCGCGTCCGGCCAGCGGTCGGCGCTCGACACGCGGCGGCCGTCGATGAAGGTGCGGATGCCCGGCAGATCGCTCGGCGTCAGCTCGCGGTACTCGGCGTGGTCGGCCTGCACCAAGGCCGCATCAACGGGCTCGCCGAGGTGGTACGGCGCCCAGCCGAAGCGAGCGAGTTCGTCGTCGCTGTAGAGCGGGTCGTGCACGAGCACCTCGGCCCCGCGCGAGCGCAGAGCTTTGACGGCGGGGAAGACGCCCGAGAACGCGGTCTCCTTCACGCCGCCGCGGTAGGCGGCGCCGAGCACGACGACGCGCTGCCCCTGCAGCGAGCCGTGCACACCCTCGAGGAGGCCGACCGTGTAGTCGGGCATCCCCGCATTCGCCTCGCGCGCGGCGCGCACGACGGTGGCCGCGGGGTCGTTCCAGAGGTAGAGGCGCGGGTAGACGGGGATGCAGTGTCCGCCGACGGCGATGCCGGGCTGGTGGATGTGGCTGTAGGGCTGCGAGTTCGAGGCGTCGATCACCTGGTAGATGTCGATGCCGGCCGTCGCGGCGAACTGCGCGAACTGGTTCGCGAGGCCGATGTTGACGTCGCGGTACGTGGTCTCGGCGAGCTTGGCCATCTCGGCGGCCTCGGCGCTGCCGAGATCCCAGACGCCGTTGCCGCGGGCGAGGTCGGGGCGCGCGTCGAAGTCGAGCACCTCCTCGTAGAACGAGACCGCCGCCGCGGCACCCGCGGGGGAGAGCCCGCCGACGAGCTTGGGGTACTTGCGCAGGTCGGCGAAGACGCGACCGGTGAGCACGCGCTCGGGCGAGAAGACGAGGTGGAAGTCCGTGCCCTCGGCCAGCCCCGAACCCTCCTCGAGCATGGGCTTCCAGCGCGTGCGGGTCGTGCCGACGGGCAGTGTCGTCTCGTACGCGACGAGGGTGCCCGGCGTGAGGTGCTCGGCGAGGCTGCGGGTCGCGGCATCCATCCAGCCGAAGTCGGGAACGGCGTTCTCGTCGACGAAGAGCGGCACCACGAGCACGACTGCGTCGGCTCCGGGCACAGCATCCGCATAATCGGTCGTCGCGCGCAGACGGCCCGCCGGCACCAGCTCGCTCAGCAGCTCCTGCAGGTGGGCCTCGCCGGGGAACGGCTCGCGTCCCGCATTGACCGCCTCGACGGTCGCCGGGTTGACGTCGACGCCGACCACCTCGTGGCCCTTCGACGCGAACTGCACGGCGAGCGGGAGCCCGATCTTTCCCAGGGCGATGACGGCGATCTTCACGACGGTTCCTTTCGTTCGAGCTCGGCGATGCGATCCTGCAGGCGAGCCTCGGTCAGAGCGAGCTCGCGAGCCAGCTGCGTGTTGGCGCGGGCGAGCTGCACCGAACGCTTGTACTCGTTCACGACGTAGATGAGCCCGGCGAGGATGGCGACGTAGAACAGCAGATCGGCTCCTCGACCAATGCCGACGGCGTTCGCGATGCGGGTCAGGAACCCGGGCGCGACGACGACGACGATGCCGACGGCGAGACCCAGAAAGACCACCAGGCGCCGGATGGCGAGGTGCTTGGCGTTCGGCGTCGACCTGAGCAGGTACACGGCGGTGCCCACGAGGGCGAGCACGAGCAGGATCTGGAACCACATGGCGTCGGTCTCCTCCCGGTCAGTTGATCACGAGGTCGACGAGGATGTTGATCGAGTTCAGCAGCGACTGGCCCTTGCCGCGCGAGTAGTCGGTGTAGAGCACCTCGACGGGGAACTCGCGGTACGGCAGTCCGCTGCGGCCGAGCTGCAGCACGATCTCGGTCGCGTGGGCCATGCGGTCCTGCTTGAGGTTGACGAAGCGAGCGGCATCGGTGCGAATGACGCGCAGTCCGTTGTGGGCATCGGTGAGCGTCAGCCCCGTCGACATGTTGGTGACCCACACGGCGGTCTTGAGCACCGTCTTCTTCAGGAGGCCAGGCCGCGTGCGGTCGTCGAGGAACCGCGAGCCGAAGACGACCGCGACCTCCTCCGCGCGCGCGAGCGCGACCATGGCCAGAGCATCCACCACCCGGTGCTGCCCGTCGGCGTCGAAGGTGACGATGAACTCGGCGCCCTGCTGGTCGCGGGCGTAGCTGATTCCCGTCTGCAGTGCCGCGCCCTGCCCGAGGTTGTACGGGTGACGGATCACGCGGGCACCGGCTGCTTCCGCCACCTCCGCCGACCTGTCGGTCGAACCGTCGTCGACGCACACGACGTGCACGAAGGCGGTCAGCAGCTCCGCGATGACCCCCGCGACGACCGATGCCTCGTTGAAGAGGGGGATGACCACCCAGACCGACTCGTCGCGCCCGACGGTCGGCGCGCCGGCGTCGCCGGGCTCGGGTGCGGTGGGCATACGGGCCATTCTGACAGAACGCGTTAGCCTGGAGGTCGCGCTCGAGCCGCGCGCGACACCCGTCCCGACATCCTGGGGGCCCCCTCCGTGACTGCATCGTCCGACGTGCGCATCGTCGATTCCGCCGACGTCGCCGAATCCGCGTCCATCGGCGCAGGCTCGTCCATCTGGCACCTGGCGCAGGTGCGCGAGAACGCCCGCCTCGGTGAGAACTGCGTCGTCGGCCGCGGCGCCTATATCGGCACCGGGGTCGAGATGGGCGACAACTGCAAGGTGCAGAACTACGCCCTCGTTTACGAGCCGGCGAAGCTCGAGGCGGGCGTCTTCATCGGGCCGGCGGTCGTGCTCACGAACGACACCTATCCGCGCGCCGTCAACCCCGACGGCAGCCCGAAATCGGCCCACGACTGGCAGCCGGTCGGCGTCACGATCCGCGAGGGGGCCGCGATCGGCGCTCGAGCGGTGTGCGTCGCGCCCGTCACGATCGGCCGCTGGGCGACGATCGCCGCTGGCAGCGTGGTCACGAAGGATGTTCCCGACTTCGCCCTCATGGCCGGTGTGCCCGCGCGCCGCCTGGGGTGGGTAGGGCGAGCGGGCGTGCGCCTGGTCGAGAACGACGGCACCTGGGTGTGCCCGCAGACCGGCGACGTCTACCGCGAGGTCGACGGAGCACTGAGAGAGGACGCGAACGCGTGAGCAAGCCCCTGATCCCCGCCGCGAAGCCGATCATCGGCCGTGACGAGCGTCGCGCCGTCATGCGCGTCATGAAGTCGGGCATGGTCGCCCAGGGCCCCGAGGTGGCGGCCTTCGAGCGGGAGTTCGGCGCGCACTTCGTGCAGGGCCGTGCGTGCGTCGCCGTCAACAGCGGCACGGCCGGCCAGCACCTCGGCCAGCTCGCCGCCGGCGTCGGCCCCGGCGACGAGGTCATCGTGCCCTCGTTCACGTTCGCCGCGACGGGCAACTCGGTCGCGCTGACGGGCGCGACGCCCGTGTTCGTCGACATCGAGCCCGACACCTTCGGCCTCGATCCGGCTGCCGTCGAGGCGGCCATCACCCCCCGCACGAAGGGCATCATGCCCGTGCACCTCTACGGCCACCCGGCGCGCATGCGCGAGCTCGAGGCGATCGCCGCGAAGTACGGCGTCGAGATCTACGAAGACGCGGCGCAGGCGCACGGCGCCTCGCTCGACGGCCGCCCCGTCGGCACGTGGGGCCGCTTCGCGATGTTCAGCCTCTACCCGACGAAGAACATGACATCGGGCGAGGGCGGCATGGTCGCGTGCGACACCCCCGAGCTCGTGCGCAACGTCAAGCTGCTGCGCAACCAGGGCATGGAGAAGCAGTACGAGAACGAGGTCGTCGGCTTCAATGCGCGCATGACCGACATCCATGCTGCGATCGGCCGCGTGCAGCTCACGAAGGTCGACGGCTGGACGAAGCAGCGCCAGAAGAACGCCGCGTACCTGGATGCTCGACTCGAGAACGTCGTCATCCCCACTGTCGCGACCGGCGCCGTGCACGTCTACCACCAGTACACGATCCGCGTGCCGCACGACCGCGACGGCTTCGCCAAGGCGCTCCGCGAGGAGCACGGCATCGGCTCGGGCGTGTACTACCCGATCCCCAACCACCGCCTGCCCTCGCTCGCGAAGTTCGCCCCGGGGCTCGACCTGCCCGAGACCGAGCGAGCCGCGCGCGAGGTCGTCTCGCTGCCCGTGCATCCGTCGCTCTCGCCGAAGGATCTGTCGCGCATCGTCAAGGCCGTGAACAAGGTCGCGAAGGCGGGCGCCTGATGACGCTGCGCGCCGGTCTGCTCGGCGTCGGCATGATGGGCCGCCATCACGCCCGCGTGCTGCGCGAGCTGCCGGGCGTCGAGCTCGTCGCGATCGCCGACCCGGGCGGCGATCCGCACGGCGTCGCCGGCAGCCTCCCGATCCTTCCCGACATCGATGCGCTCATCGCGGCGGGCGTCGATATCGCGGTCGTCGCGGTGCCGACGCGCTTCCATGAGGATGCCGCTCTCCGGCTCGCGGAGGCCGGGGTCCACACGCTCGTCGAGAAGCCCATCGCCGACTCCGTCGAGGCGGGTCAGCGCATGGTCGACGCCTTCGCCGCGAAGGGGCTCGTCGGCGCGGTCGGCCACATCGAGCGCTTCAACCCCGCCCTGCAGGAGCTGCGCCGCCGTCTTGAGGCGGGCGACCTGGGCGACGTCTACCAGATCGCCACGCGCCGACAGGGACCGTTCCCCTCTCGTATCGCCGACGTCGGCGTCGGCAAGGATCTCGCGAGCCACGACATCGACCTGACCGCGTGGGTCGCGCAGAGCACGTACGCGACGGTCTTCGCCCAGACCGCGCACAAGAGCGGCCGCGAGTACGAAGACATGGTCACGGCCACGGGCCGACTGGCGAACGGCACGGTCGTCTCGCACCTCGTCAACTGGCTGAGCCCCATGAAGGAGCGCGTGACGATCGTCACGGGCGAGCGCGGGGCCTTCGTCGCCGACACCTCGACGGGCGATCTGACCTTCTACGCCAACGGCACCATTCCGCTCGAGTGGGAGAGCGTCTCGAGCTTCCGTGGCGTGAGCGAGGGCGATGTCATCCGCTACGCGTTCGCCAAGCGCGAGCCGCTGCGCGTCGAGCACGAGAACTTCCGCGACGCCGTGCTGGGCGAGCAGACCGACGTCGTCACGATGGAGCAGGGCCTGCGCACCCTCGCGGTCGTCGAGGGGATGCTCGACTCGGCCCGCACGGGAACCGCCGTCACCTTCTGACGATGCGCGTCGTCATCGCGAGCCGAATCTTCGCCCCGGAGCCTGCGGCTGCGTCCTTTCGGCTGGCTGCCTTGGCGACCTCTCTCGCTGACCGCGGCTGCGACGTCACCGTCGTCACCTCTCGACTTCCTCGCGCGTTCGCCCCTGACGGCACACAGATCGCCGACCCTCGGGTACGGGTGAAGCGCGCTCCGGTGCTGCGCGGCCCCGACGGCGCCGTCAGGGGCTACTTCTCGTACCTGAGCTTCGATCTCCCGCTGTTCGCGCGACTGCTGTTCGCGCGACGTGCATCAGTCTTCGTCGTCGAGCCACCTCCGACCACCGGGCTCGTCGCGCTCGCGGTCGCGTGGCTGCGGCGTACGCCCGTCGTCTACTACGCCGCTGATGTGCTCTCTGACGCGGCGGGGAGCGCGGGGAGCCCGGCACTCGTGGTGAGAGCGGTGCGCTGGATGGAGCGCGTGGTCTGGAGACGATCGGCGGCCGTTCTGAGCGTGTCGGCGACGGTCACCGCTCGACTGATCGAGTTGGGAGTCTCCGCCGCGACGATCGCCGAGGTGGGCAATGGCATCGACACGAGCGTGTTCTCGCCCGACGGACCAGTCTCCGGCACGGAGCCGGGTTACCTGCTCTATGCGGGCACCGCATCCGAGGTTCACGGAGCAGGAGTGTTCGTCGACGCGCTTGCCCACGTGCCCGAGGCGCGGCTGATCTTCGTGGGAGGGGGGACGGAGGTCGAAGCACTGCGTCGTCGTGCGGAGCGGATCGCGCCCGGACGTGCCTCGTTCCGGCCGACCGCGCAGCCTGCCGAGATCGCCACGCTCCTTCGGGGTGCGGCGGTGGCGCTGGCGAGCGTGAGACCGGTCGGCGGCTATCAATTCGCCTTTCCGACGAAGCTCTACGCCGCCGCGGCCGCCGGCGCGCCCATTCTGTTCTCCGGCGACGGGCCAGGAGCGGACTTCGCAGCGAGCGCGCCGCTGGGGATCGCCGTCGCGCACGACCCGGAGGCTGTCGCTCTCGCGATCCGCTCCATGCTGTCGCGCCCGCCCTCCGACGCCGAGCGTCATCACCAAGCGGCGTGGGCTCGCGAGAGCGTCGATTCAACGGCCGTCGCCGACAGAGCGTCGCAGGTCGTGATCCGAGCGATGCTGCCCTAACTGACCGGCGAGACCGGAGTCTGGGTGAGCTTCCGGGCGTGCCGCGCGTCCCACCAGCGACGCATGCGCCGCTCAAGCGGCTTCTCGACTCCCAGATGCAGAGCGAAGGCGAGCGCCAGGGCGACAGCGAAGAGGGGCGGGTACCAGATGATCCCCTCCCAGCCGAGAGACTGCTTTCCCACGAACCCGAGAACGAAGTAGATGGCCGTCGCGTGGACAAGGTAGAACGCGTACGACGCCTCCCCGAGGGCCACCATCCATCGTCCCCGAAGTCGGCTTCGCCCGCCGGAGGCGTCGCGCGAGGCGACGGAGGCGATGAGGAGCGCGCAGAAGACGAGAATCCACTCGGTCTGGGTGGCGCGGACGATGTCGCGGACGGGGCCGAGCCACGCAGTCGCCGTGTCGACGGTGAGGATGATGACGAGAGCGGCCCCGGCCCCGAGCACGAACACGGGGCGCACACCGAATCGCCAGCCGCTTCGCATGGCGTGGGCGAGGCACATTCCCACCGCGAACTCGACGAGGCGGCTGACGGGAATGGGCACGGGGAGGCCTGCCACGGCCGGAGAGGCGAGCTCGAGCATCCGCCACCCGAACGCCAGGACGATGAGCGTGATCGCGACGACGACGGCAGCACGTGAACGCAGGACGACGAGAATCCGCTGCAACCACGGGTGCACAGAGTAGAAGAACGCCTCGACCGTGAGAGTCCACGCTGCCGGGTTGCCGGAGAAGAGAATGACGGGCTGCGACGACCAGCCCTGGATCAGCAGCACCGAGAGCAGCAGCACCCCCAGATCGAAGGGCTTCACCCACCACTGATCGGGGTTCGGGCTGGTGCTGTAGAAGACGGGGATGGCCAGCAGAAGCGCCACGAAATGCGCAGGGTAGATGCGTGCGAACCGACGCCAGTAGAACGTCGCGACGCTCGTACCAGGTCGCGCCGACCAGGTGAGCACGAACCCCGAGAGCACGAAGAAGAACATCACGCCGTAGTTCCCGAGGTCGAGAACCTCGACGATCGGGAGCGGCGCGAGATTGGCCATGTGGTACAGAAAGACCCCGAAGGCCGCCCACCACCGCAGGCCCGTCAGCGATTCCAGCCTTGCCTCGCGCGCGGTAGACACGGAAGGGGGCACGAGAGCCGAGATTATCAGTCGCAGACCCCGGCGGCTCCGGCGCTCGTCGGGCCAGGTGGTGGGGCCCGAAGGTAGGCTCGGACATCGTGCTGATGATCGTGCGAACCCTGCGCCGCCTGGTGCCGCTGCTGCCCGCCCGCGCGCGCCGGTTCATCGTCGGCTACTCGATCGCCACCTCGCTGCTCGCGGCCGTCGACGTCGTGGCGATCGCCCTGCTGGCGGTCTCGCTCGGCTCGATGGTGACCGGATCCGACATCGAGCTGCCGCTCATCGGCAGCATCGGCCCCGACTCGTACGTGTGGTTCCTGCTCGTGATCTCGCTCGTCGTCATCGCGAAGGCCGCCATCAGCCTCGTGCTGCAGTGGCACGCGACCCGGCGCTTCGCGGCCTTCGAGCTCGAGATCGGCGACCGCCTGTTCGACGCCTACATCCGCGCGCCGTGGACCGACCGGCTCAGCAAGAACACCGCCCAGCTCGTGCGCCTCGCCGACGTCGGCATCGGCAACACGATCGGCGGGTTCCTGCTGCCGGTGCTGACCCTGCCGACCCTCGTCGTGACGAGCGTCGCGGTGGTGGTCGTCATCATCATCGCCGAGCCGATCACCGCGCTCGTCACGATCGTCTACCTCGGCGGGCTCGCCGCGCTGCAGGCTCGCGTCATCTCGAAGCGCGCGGTGCAGGCCGGTCGCGTCAACCGCGACTACTCGTTCAAGGTCGCGAGTCTGATGACCGACATGGTCTCGGCGCTCAAAGAGATCACGCTGCGCGACAAGGCCGGCGAGGTCGCCGGCGTCGTGCACGCCAACCGCATGCATTCGACGCGGGCGCGCGCGAACATCCACTTCATCTCGGCCGTGCCGCGCTTCGTGCTGGATGCGGGGCTCATCGGCGGCTTCCTGCTGGTGGGCGGCGTGGCCTACCTGACGGGCGGCCCGGCCGGGGCCCTCGCCTCCGTCGCCCTGTTTGGCGTCGCCGGATTCCGGCTGGTGCCGTCGCTGACGAGCCTGCAGTCGATCCTCACGACCACCCAGGCGAACTCGGCGCACGTGCAGGCCGTGCTCGAGGACATCGCGCAGTCGCGCGTCTACATCGAGCGGGCCGAGGTGATCGGCCACGACCCGATCGCGGGCGAGCCGCGCACGCTGCGCATCGAGGGTGCCGCGTTCACCTACCCGAGCAGCGAGTCGCCCGCCATCAGCGGGGTCGACCTCGAGATCGCGCTCGGCACGTCGGTGGGCATCGTCGGCTCGTCGGGGTCGGGCAAGACCACGCTCGTCGACATGCTGCTCGGCCTGCTGTCGCCCACCGAGGGCCGCATCATGCTCGACGAGCAGAACCTCGACGACGTGATGGCGGCGTGGCGCTCGCGGGTCGGCTACGTTCCGCAGGATGTCGCGCTGTTCGACGGCACGGTCGCCCAGAACGTGGCTCTCACCTGGTCGGGCGAGCTCGACCTCGAGCGCGTCGAGCGCGCGCTGCGGCGCGCCCAGCTGTGGGAGGTCGTGCAGAAGCGCGAGGGCGGGGTGCACGCGCGCGTCGGCGACCGCGGCATGGCCCTGTCGGGCGGCCAGCGGCAGCGCCTCGGCATCGCCCGCGCCCTCTACAACGACCCGATCGTGCTCGTGCTCGACGAGGCCACGAGCGCCCTCGACACGAAGACCGAGAGCGATGTCGTGCAGGCGATCCGCTCGCTGCAGGGCGAGATGACCGTCATCTCGGTGGCGCACCGCCTGGCGACCATCCGCGACAACGACCTCATCGTCTTCCTCGCCGACGGCCGGCTCGTCGCGCAGGGCTCGTTCGACGCCGTGCGGCGCGCGGTGCCCGAGTTCGCGACCCAGGCCGAGCTCGCGGGCCTGGGCGGCGAGTCGACCCCGACCCCATAGCCGATCGGGGCGCTATCCCTGCCCGGCGATCACGGCGCGCTCGGCGCCCAGGCGGTGCAGCGCGAACCATGCGGTGCGCACGGCGCCAGGGTCGGCAGCGATGACGAGCCGCGCACCGCTGAGCAGGGCGACCGCTTCGGGCATACGCCGGGCGCGACGCCAGACGCGTCGACCCAGGTCGCTGGGAAGCAGGCTGTGCACGAGCCGGCCGGGCCCGCTCTTCATAAGCGCCCGCGTGAGGCCCGCGGGCAGCAGAACGTCGGTGACGCGATCGAGCAGCCCCGCCGGGTGGTTGCCGAGACCGACGATCTCTCCCGGTGATCCGCTGCCTGCGTCGGGTGGCGTGGGCCCCCAGACCAGGGCTGTGATTGCAGCGGTCGTGCCGCCCGGCGCTGCGGCACGCGCTGCCGCGATGGCCTCCGCAGGCTCGCGTCCGTTGGTAACGATCACGACGGTTCGGCTGGCGGTCACGAACGGGCCCCATCGACGTGGGCCCGCAGGGCCTGGATGCGCGGCGCGAGTTGCCTGTCGCGCTCCAAGTGCTCGGCCCACCGCTGAGCTGCGGCCCGTCGATCTGGGGCGTCGGGCGCAGCGGCGGCCTGGAGCGCGGCGATGATGGCGTCCGCCACGGTCTCGGAGTCGACCCGTTCGATAGGGAACCACGCGGGGTGCCCCTGCAGCACACGGGTCGATGCGGTCTCGGGGTGATGCGCCGAAACCACAGGCAGTCCGGTCGCGGCGTACTCGAACACTTTCCCGCTGGTGATGTAGCGGCTGCGGCCGAGGATGAGTGCGAGAGCGTCGAACTCGGCGTATACGCCGGCGACATCGGCCTTGCTCACCGGCCCGCCGTAGACGACGCCGTCGTCGGCGTACTCGTCAATGAGCGCCGCCATGGCCGCGTCGGGGGTGCTGTAGTGCCCGAGGCGCCCGCGGATGACGAAGCGGGCGTCAGCGACGAGCGGGGATCTCTCGCGGGCGCGGCGCCACCCGTCGAGTGTCTCGCGCATCGGCATCGGGCCGTAGATGGTACCGAGGTAGCCCAGCGTGAGGGGGCGGCCCTGGGTGTCCGTAGCTCTCAGAACGGCAGGGTCGACGAAGGCGGGGTCGTAGCCGTTCTGCACCACGTGCATCCGACCCGCGGCACTGGGCAGTTCACGCGCATGCCATTCGCGAATCGCATCGTTCACGAACCAGAGCTCGCGGGCGCGGCGCTGCAGGCGGCGCTCGCGCCGCGCCGATCGCGACCACCGTGCTCCGCGCCGCCGGTCGGCGTACATGTCCAGGTGCCATGTGTCGCGGTAGTCCATGACGTACGGAACCCGTGCAGTGCGGTGCAGAGCGGCGCCTGGCACGAAGTCGACGTTGGGGTTGGCGGTGCCGATGACGAGGTCGATGGGGTCGCGCCGGTGGATGGCGCGTGCTTCCGCCGCGATCGGTCTCGCCCAGTGCCCGTAGCCGGGTTCGGGGAACCGCGCCGTCTCGACGACCAGCCGAAGGCCGCTCCACAGCAGCGGCGAGCTCATGCGCAGGCGGCTCCAGCGAGCGAGGTCGCGTTCTCCGCGGCGCGCGTCGAACGGCACCCTCACGACGGTGGCGGCGGTCGGGATGCTTGCCTCGGCTTCCACGTCGACCCCCGTCAGCGTCTCGAAGGCCTCCCGGTCGGCCGTGAGCACGGTGACCCGCCAACCGGCGTCGATGAATGCGGCCACGGTTGCCAGAGCGCGGTACATGCCGGCGCCGCGGGAGGGCGGAAAGCCCCACGCGACGTACAGCAGGTGCGGGCTCATCGCGCCGTTCGTGCTGCGAGGGTGGCGACGACAGCCTCGGCCGCGCGGCCGTCACCGAAGGGGTGGTCGAGGGGCTCGTGTGCGATCGGGCGCGCGACGAGTGCGGCGAGCTCGTCGAGGCGATCGCCAGCGATGACGTTCCAGCCCGCCGTAACCGTCTCGACCCATTCGGTCTCCGACCGGACGGTCGTGCACAGGCGCCGCAGCAGGTAGGCCTCCTTCTGAAGACCTCCCGAGTCGGTGACGACGCCCGAGCTCGACAGCACGGCGGCGATGAGGTCGGGATATGCCAGGGGCGCGGTCGCCGTGACGGCGCCTCGATCGAGCGCGATGCCCTCCCGCTGGGCGACGGCAACCAGGCGGGGGTGGGAGAGCAGCCGCACCGGCCGGTCGAGTTCTGCGAGAGCTTCCACGATCGCCCGCAAGCGGACGGGGTCGTCGGTGTTCTCGGCGCGGTGGATGGTGGCGACGATGCCTGTCGGTCCCTCCCAGGGCAAGGCGGGCGGCGCTGCGAGCACGCGGTCGCGCACCTGGTACAGCACGTCTGTCATGACGTCGCCCACGAGAACGCTGCGCTCGGCGAGACCCTCGTCGGCCAGATGACCCATCGCCACCGTGGTGGGCGCGAGGCACAGGTCTGCCGCGTGGTCGGTGAGCACGCGATTGTGCTCCTCGGGCATGCGGCGGTTGAAGGAGCGCAGACCGGCCTCGAGGTGCGCGAGGGGCAGGTGCAGCTTGACGGCGGCCACGGCGGCGGCGAGCGTCGAGTTGGTATCGCCGTAGACGAGCACCCAGTCGGGCCGGTGCTGCTCGAAGATCGGCTCGAGCCCGGCGAGCATCGCCGCGGTCTGGGCGCCGTGGGCGCCCGAGCCGACGGCGAGGTTGACGTCGGGTGCCGCGATTCCCAGATCGCGGAAGAACACGTCGCTCATCAGTGCGTCGTAGTGCTGGCCCGTGTGCACGACGACGTGCTCGTGCGCGGGAGCGAGGGCGTGCGCGATGGGCGCGAGCTTGACGAACTGCGGTCGGGCCCCGACGACGCTCAGTACCTTCATGCGGTCACGCTACCGTCGTGCGCATCGTGACGGATGATCGCGGCGAGCGCGGGGAGCCCGAGCACGGCTGTGGTCGATGCGGGGGCCCTGCGGGCGGCGCGCCAGACGGTCAGCACAGCATCGCGCTCGGCCGCCACGAGCACGCCGGCCTCGTCGAGGGCCCGGCGGGCCGCGATGTCGGCGCGCGCGCGTCGTGCGAGTCGCACGCCGCGGTCGGCGGAGGTGAGTCGCAGGAGGGTCCGGCCGATCGCGGAGCCGCGGAGGACTCGTTCGACCGCCAGCGGGGGGAGCCCGGGCAGCGCGATGGTGGTGAGCCCGGCAGCGACGAATCGGGCCTGGTCGTCGGCAGTGGCGCCGCCGACGACCGCGATGATCGACCGACCGCGGAGGCGCTCGCCGAGCTGGTCAATGGCGGTGTAGAGGGGAGCGGGCCCCGCGGCGACGATGACGATGCTCATGCACGGCCTTCCATGGCGATGGCGGTGAGCTCGGCGATTCGCGAGTCGAGCTGCGCCTGCCGTTCGTACTGGGCTGCCCAGCGCTGTGTCGCGGCGCGTTCCGGCGACGTCTGCGCAGCCGAGCGGTGGGCGGTCTCGATGAGGACCCGGGCGACCTGCTCCGCACCGAGTCCGTCGGCCGGGCTCCACGCCGGGTGCCCCCGCAGCACGTCGCTGGCGGCGTTGCCGGGATCGTGCACCGACGCGATGGGGAGGCCGGATGCGCAGTATTCGTAGACCTTCCCGCTGGTCACGTAAGCACCGGTACCGAGGGCCAGCACGAGGGCATCGAACCCTGCGTAGGTGCCGCCGAGGTCGACCTTCGACACGGGGCCGCGGTAGTCGACGCCGTGCTCGGCGTTCTCGCGCAGCAGCCGAAGCCACTGCTCGTTGGCCGCTCCCGCATACCCGAGGTCGCCGTGCAGCACCAGGCTCGAGCGCGCCACGAGCTGGTCGAGTTCGCGGGCGCGGCGCCAGCCCTGTATGAGCGGCTCGAGGGGTACCTTCGGCGACATCGTGCCGATGTAGCCGAAGATGAGACCTTCTCCCCGGCCGGCCCGCACGATGTCGGTGAACGGCACCAGCTCGGCATCGTAGCCATTGGCGACGACGCGCATGCGGTCGGCGCGCTCGGGGTGCACAGCCGCGTGCCAGGCGCGGATCGGCTCGTTGACGAACCAGACCTCCTGTGCATCGGCCGTCAGGCGCGTCTCCCAGCGGTCAACGATGCCGCCGGCGGCCGTCGCCCGCTCGCCGCTGAACACGTCGAGCTGCCAGGCGTCGCGGTAATCCATGACGTAGGGCACGCCCGCGTGCGCGTGCAGGGCGGCCGCCGCAGTGAAATCGACGTAGGGGTTAGCCGTCGCGATCGTGAGGTCAACGGGGTGTTCGCGGTGGATGCTGAGCGCGGCCCGTTCCAGCGGCGCTCGCCACTCGCCGTACACCCGCTCGGGGAATGCGCGCCGCGCGCGCCGCTCGCGCCATGCATTGTGCACCTCGGGCAGGCGCGCGCGCAGCGGCGACCAGCGGCGCAAGTCGACCTCATAGGGCACCCCCGGGAAGGGGATGCGGTGCACCGTGATGCGCTGGTCGATGCGCTGCTCGAGCCGCTCGTCGATGCCGGTCGAGTACTGGAAGGTCTCGCGCAGCCCGGTGAGCACGGTGACCTTCCACCCAGCCCGCGCGAACGCGTTGGGGGTGGCGAGGGCGCGGTACACGCCGCCGCCGCGCCCGGGCGGGTAGCCCCACGCGACGTACAGCAGGTGGGGGGCGGTGTCGGCCACGACGGCGGTCTCCTTCGGCGGGGCAGGCGGGCGGGGCGGGCAGAACCGTCGTTCAGTCTCCCACGCGCGGCCTCGCCCGTAGGATTCACGCGTGCCCCGCATCTTGTGCATCTCACTGTCGCCGATCGAGCGCGACGCGCGGGTGCTGCGACAGGTGGGCGTGCTCGCGCAGCTGGGCTCGGTGACGACACTCGGCTACGGCGGGCATCCCCAGGGGGCCACTGAGCACATCGCGGTGCCCCGCGAGCTGACCTCGCTGCCGCAGACCGTCGGCGGCGTGGCGACCCTCGCGTTGCGGCAATGGCGGCGGGCCGAGCTGGCGGCGCCGGCGATCCGCTTCGCGCTGGATGCTCTGCGCGGGCAGCGCTTCGACCTCGTGGTGGCGAACGACGCCCGCGTGCTCGCTCTGGCCCACGCCGTCGCGGGTGGCGCGCCCGTCTGGGCCGACCTGCACGAGTGGGCACCGGAGGAGCGCACGCACGTGCTCAGCTGGCGGCTGCTCGTGGCGCCGCTCATGCGCCACCTGTGCGCCCGCTACCTGCCGCTGAGCGCCGTGACGAGCACGGTGTGCCTGTCGATCGCCGAGCTCTACGAGCGAGACTTCGGGGTGCGCCCGGCCGTCGTGCGCAACTCGAATCCCTGGCAGCCGCTCGAGGCGACGCCGGTCGCCGACGACGCGGTACGCCTGGTGCACAGCGGCGCGGCGGTGCACGGCCGCAGCCTCGAGACGATGATCGACGCGGTGCGGGCGCTCGACGACCGCTTCTCGCTCGACCTCTTCCTCGTGCCCGGAGGCGACGGCGGCGCCTACCAGCGCAGCCTCGAGCAGCGCGCAGCCGGGTGCGACCGCATCCGCTTCCGCGAGCCGGTCGCCCCTGCCGCGCTGCCGGTCACCCTCAACGGCTACGACGTCGGTGTCTTCGTCATTCCGCCCACCCACACCAACGCGCGGCTGACCCTGCCGAACAAGTTCTTCGACTTCGTGCAGGCGCGGCTCGGCATCGTCGTGGGGCCGACCGTCGAGATGCAGCGACTCGTCGAGCAGCACCGCCTGGGTGTGGTCGCCGAGGGGTTCGCGGTCGACGACGTCGTGCGCGCCCTCGGTTCTCTGACGCCGGATGCGGTGCGCACGTTCAAAGCCGCCAGCACCGCCGCGGCACGCGAGCTGAGCTTCGAGACCGACGCCGCAGTGATCCGCGAGCTCGTCGCACCCCTCCTGGCGGGCCGCGCGTGAGCGCCATCGCGCGGCTGCGGGCCGTCGGGCAGCGCGCCGCCGGCGCCCTCGCGAGCGCGGTGCCGCCGCGCGTGCTCGCGCGGGTCGTCCCAGCCGGGCAGCGCTTCGACCCGGTCGCGCCGCCGCCGGCCGTGCAGCTGCCCGACACCGCGGTGCGGCTGCTCGTCGCCCCCGTGAACTCCGCGGGGCAGGGGTGCGCCTGGGCGCGTGCGGCCGAGCGACTGCCCGACGTGGGCGCGCAGGCGATGGCGGTGCGCAGCGTGCGCGACTTCGGCTTCGCGACCGACCAGCTCGTCCCCCTCGGCGACTACCGCTGGTCGCGCGCGTGGCAGCGAGCGCAGCGTCAGGCGGTGCTCGCCGGCGCCACGCACGTGCTGCTCGAGTCGGCCAAGCCGCTGTTCGGCGACGCCTTCGGGCGCGGCGTTCTCGGTGAGATCGAGGCGCTGCGGGGCGCGGGTATCCGGGTGGCCCTCGCCTGGCACGGCAGTGACGTGCGCGATCCGGCCGCCCACCGCGCTCGTGAGCGCCATTCCCCGTACGCCGAGGGTCTGTGGGCGCTCACGCCGGCCCTGCAGGTGCGGGCCGACCGGGCGCGCGCCCTCATCGACGCCGTCGGATGCCCCCTGTTCGTCTCGACCCCCGACCTGCTTTCCGACCTGCCGCAGGCCGTGTGGTTGCCCGTCGTCGTCGAACCCGAACGGTGGCGTGCCGACGCCGCGCCGCTCGCCCGCGATGGGCGCCCGATCGTCGCGCACGTTCCCAGCACGGCGATCGTCAAAGGCACCGATCTCGTCGACGGAACTCTGCGCGCGCTCGATGCGGAGGGGCTGATCGAGTACCGCCGTATCGAGGGGCTGGCGAGCACGCAGATGCCAGCTGCCTATGCCGGCGCCGATATCGTGCTCGACCAGTTCCGCATCGGTTCGTATGGCGTGGCCGCGTGCGAGGCTTTGGCCGCAGGACGAATCGTCGTGTCGCACGTCGCGTCGGAGGTGCGAACTCACGTGCGCGCTGAGACCGGACTCGACCTGCCGATCGTGCAGGCCGACGCCGATGAGCTCGAGGCGGTGCTGCGTAGGCTGCTCGCCGACCCGAGCGTCGCTCTCGCCACGGCCGCAGCCGGCCCCGACTTCGTCAGGGCGGTGCACGACGGGGCGCGTACGGCTCAGCAGCTCCGCCCCTGGCTCGAGGAGACTCGATGACCCGCACCCTGCCTCAACAGCTGCTCGACGTCCTGCCCGACGCGATCGGCGGGCGTCTGAGGGCCCCGCGCTACCGCTACACCGCGGCCGAGGTGCCGGCGCCGGCCCCGCGGCTCGATGCGGAGGTGCGCCTCTACGTCGGGCCCGTCAACTTCGCCGGGCAGGGCAACGCCTGGGCGCGCGCTGCCGAGGCTCTCCCGGGGGTGGCCGCGCACGCCACCCAGTTCCGCGCGCCAGGCATGCCGATCTTTCCGGCCGACACCGTAGTGCCGGTCAACGTCTACCGCTTCTCGCGGCGCTGGCAGCGTCGCGAGTTCGAGGCGGTCGCGCGGCACTACACGCACGTCCTGCTCGAGGCCGCGCGGCCGTTGTTCGGGCGACTGTTCGACGACGATCCGATCGCCGAGGTGGCGGCGCTGCGTGAGCGGGGCATCCGCGTCGGTCTTATCAGTCACGGAAGCGACCTGCGCGACCCCGACCGCCACGGCGCGATCGATGAGTGGTCGCCCTTCGCCGACGGTGCGTGGGAGCGCGAGCCGGAGTATCGACGCCAGACGGCTCTGCATCGCGCGCTGCTCCGGGCGACGGATGCTCCGCTCTTCGTCAGCACTCCGGAGCTGCTGCTCGACTGGAGCCCGTCGATCTGGCTTCCGGTGGTCGTCGATGCGCAGCGCTGGGCGACTGACGTGCCCGTTCTCGCCTCGCGGGTGCCGCGCGTCGTGCATGTGCCATCCAACGCTCACGTCAAGGGCACGCACCTCATCGACGCCACGATGCGAGGGCTGCACGAGGACGGCCTGATCGATTATCGGCAGGCGCAGGGCGTCCCCTTCGCCGACATGCCCGGGATCATCGCGCAGAACGACATCGTGCTCGAGCAGTTCCGCATCGGCACCTACAGCGTCGCGGCGGTCGAAGCGATGGCGGCTGGAAGGCTAGTAGTGGCGCACCTGCACGAGCAGGTCAGGGAGGCGGTGCGCGACAGCACCGGGCTCGAGATCCCGATCGTCTCGGCGACTCCTGCCTCGCTCAGAGAGGTGATACTCGACGTGCTCGCGCGACCCGGCCACTATCGCGAGATCGCGGCGGCGGGTCCGGCGTTCGTGGCCGCAGTCCATGATGGCGGCCGCAGCGCGCGGGCGATGGCGCGCTTCCTGGATCTCGACTGATCCCCTGCTGAGCGGCGAGCGGCGCACCTTCGTGGGAGCGAACATGAGAGGCATCGCTTCCTCGTGTCACCACTATGCGGGCTCGCGTTCTGCGCCCGCAGGGAGTTACTCTCGGCTACAGGGCGTGTGGTCGGGGGGATCACCGCTCCAGGGGGGTTTACTCGTGGCTGTGACTCAGTCGTCCATTCGTCCGCGTTCGCGCATCACGCGCTCCCGCCTGCTCCTGAGCTGGATCGCGGTCATGTCGATGGCCGTCGCGATGCTGCCTGCAGTGTTCGACGCCCGGCCGGCCCGCGCGGCCGATATAGCCGATTTCGATCCCGGGTACCTCATCAGCGATTACCTGTTCTACAACAGCGACGCCATGACGCAGGCCGAGATCCAGGCCTTCCTCGAGTCACAAGGTTCACCGTGCGCCAAGGACAGCACGAACTGCCTCGACGTCTTCCGGCAGTCGACGACGACGCGAGCGGCGACCGCCCGGTGTGCCGAGTACCGCGGCGAGGCGAACGAGTCGGCCGCACGCATCATCTTCAAGGTGCAAGCGGCCTGCGGAATCAGCGCCAAGGCGCTCCTCGTCACTCTGCAGAAGGAGCAGGGCCTCATCACGAGCTCGGCTCCCAGCGACCGTGCGATCCGCGTGGCCATGGGATACGGCTGCCCCGATACGGCTGTCTGCGATTCGCTGTTCTTCGGCTTCTTCAACCAGGTCTACTCGGCCGCATCTCAGTTCCAGCGCTACCGCATGAGCCCTGGCTCCTTCAAGCACCAGATCGGCACCCAGTCGATCTACCTGCACCCGAATTCCTGGGTCGTGAGCCCGCCGACCTGCGGCACCAAGTCGGTCACGATCAAGAACGCCGCCACCGCCGGTCTCTACAACTACACGCCCTACACGCCGAACACCGCGTCACTCGCGAAGCTCTACGGCACAGGGGATGCCTGCTCCTCGTATGGCAACCGCAACTTCTGGCGTTACTACACCGACTGGTTCGGCAATCCGACGGGCGAGATGCCGTCGGGAGTCGAGCGGTCTCGCTACGCCGGAGACACGCGGTACGAGACCTCCGTCGAGATCTCGAAGGCGGCCTTCCCCACCGGGGCACCCGCAGTGTTCGTCGCCGTCGGCTCGCTCTACGCTGACGGGCTCGCTGCTGCGCCCGCGGCCGCTCGGGCGGGCGGCCCTCTCCTGCTGACCGAGCCCACCTCGCTGCCCGACGCGGTGTCCGCTGAGATCCGTCGCCTCGCACCGCAGTCGATCGTCGTCGTCGGAGGTGAGGGCGTCGTCAGCAGGAGCGTCTACCAGCAGCTCGCCGAGCTCGCGCCGAGCATCCGACGTGACGCAGGAGCCGACCGCTTCGAGACGGCGCGACAGATCGCGCTCGCGAGCTTCCCCGAGGGCGCGCCGCGGGTGTTCATCGCGAGTGGCGCCGATTTCCCCGATGCGCTCTCTGCGAGCGCCGCAGCCGGCGCGCTCGGCGGGCCGGTTCTGCTTGTGCCGGGAGGCGCGACGTCGGTCGACCGCCCGACACTCGACGTGCTCTCTCGACTCGGCGTCACCTCGATCGTCGTCGCGGGCGGTCCGGCGGCCGTGTCGACCCTCTACACTCAGTCGATCCGTGATCGAGCGGGCATCGGCGCGATCACTCGCTACGGCGGCTCCGATCGGTTCGAGACCGCGGCACTGATCAATGCTTTCGCCTTCCCGAATGCTGAGCGAGCCTATGTCGCAAGCGGGCTCGACTTCCCTGACGCGCTGAGCGCGGCAGCTGTTGCTGGTGCGCAGAAGTCACCGCTCGTCCTCGCGACGCCGTCGTGCCTGCCGCAGGTGTCGGTGCGATCGATGGT
Source organism: Microcella sp. (assembly GCA_030158585.1). Lineage (GTDB taxonomy): Bacteria > Actinomycetota > Actinomycetes > Actinomycetales > Microbacteriaceae > Microcella. Next base: position 9,976 of record JAOASR010000036.1, on the reverse strand, counting down.
CGAGTCTCGGGTGTCGTCGGTCGCCTTCGTGGGAGGCACCGGGGTCCTGGGTCGCGACGTATACGACTTCCAGGAGTGCTGATGCGCGGGGTCGTGGTCGCCGCTCTCGCCCTGGCTCTCGCCGCGCCCGTGCACCTCGGGGCGCTCGCGACTCCTCCTGCCGCTGCGGCGACAGGGGCGAGCGTGAGCTCGACCGGCGCGCTGCCCGACCTGGAGGTCGACCCGGAGGAGTTCATCGACGAGGCGGCTGATCTGCCGAACGAGCTCGTCGAGTCGCTCGCTCGTGATGTCGGCCTCACCGGGTCCGAGTTCCTGGCAGAGGCAGAACTCGCCGTACGCGCGGGAGCCGTCGTCGATGAGCTGCGTGCCCGCGGCGTCGGCGTCGAGGCCTCGACGATGGAGGACGGCGAGGTCGTCGTCATCGTCGAGAATGCCGGTGATGAGGCGGCCGTCGAATCTCTCGGAATCGAGGCGACGACCGAGCCCGCACCGACGCTCGATGTCTCTGACGTCGATTTCACGCCCGCTGCGGATCTGCACGGCGGCGCTCCGACGTACTACTCGGGCTTCCGCTGCTCCGCGGGCTTCTCCGGAGTCGCGACGGCGACCGGCGCCTCCGAGTCGATCACGGCGGGTCACTGTCTCGGAGGGTCTTCGGATGTCCGGCTGCTGGGTTCCATGGCGGCCCCGGGTGACGACTCCAACTTCGAGTGGACGCCCATCGGCACTCCGGTCCCCGGCACCTACCGCACGGGCGAAGGCTGGGACTTCGGGCGATTCGCGGTGTCGTCCGGCGACGTGACGGCTCGACCGAGCGTCTTGACGTGGGGCGGCGGGACTCGTGCGCCCACGTCGAGCTCACCACTGCTCGTGCGTGACGCGGCGAAGATCGTCACCTCCGGGTCGACCCTGTGCAAGTCGGGCAGCTCCTCGGGTTGGAGCTGCGGGACGATCGTCGGCTTCCAGGCCGGTCTCCGAGTCGGGCCGCCGGAAGACCCCACGTCGTACCTCGTCGACGGCATCCTCGCCTGCGTGACCGTGATCCAGGGAGACAGCGGAGGCTCGGCGCTGGTCGGCTCGACGGCCGTGGGGGTCACCTCGGCCGTGGGCACGGATGCGACGGGCGAGATCTGCGGCACCGCTGGGGCGTCGATCGGCGTATTCGCTCCGCTCTACTCGCCCTACGTCGGAGCCGCGAGCGCCCAGACCCTCTACGGATCGAGCTGGGAGCCGATGATCGCCGTCGCCCGCCCGACGATCTCGTCGTTCTCGGGTACCAGCCCCGTCTTCTCCGGAGACGTGCTCTCGGGAACCGTTCCGTTCGCGCGCACCAGGCACCGTGTCGAGGTCGTCATCGACGGTGGCGCGGTCCGCAAGGCCGGTATTGCGGCCGACGGAACATGGTCGGTCGACATCAGTGATCTGGCTGTTGGGGAACACACGTACACGGTGCGGGCGCGGTGGGGCGCGCGGTCAGTGTCCTCCAAGATCTCGGGTTCGTGGACGACCTTCACTGCCGCGCGCATCGCAGGGGCGAATCGCTTCGACACGGCCGCGCGCATCTCGCAGCGCGCTTTCCCCGATGGCGCTCGCACCGTGTTCATCGCCAATGGGCTCTCTTTCCCCGACGCGCTCAGCGCCGGTCCCGCCGCCGCGCTTCTCGGCGGTCCGGTGCTCCTGACCGCCCCGCAGTCGCTGCCCGCCGAGGTGGCGACCGAACTCAAGCGGCTCGACCCCGATCGCATCGTCATCGTGGGCGGGGCGGCTGTCGTCTCCACCTCGGTGGCTCAGGCGCTTCGCGCCTACGGCTCCGTGGAGCGCTGGTCAGGAGCGGACCGCTACGCCACGTCGCGAGAGATCGCCCGGCGCGCCTTCCGAGGAGGGGCCGAGGTCGCCTACCTCGCGACGGGTGCCGGATTCCCGGACGCACTCTCTGCCGGGGCCGCAGGCGTCAACGTCGGGGCGCCCGTGATCCTCGTGCCCGGCACGCAGCGCGCACTCGACGCGAGCACCGTCAGCCTGCTGCGCGAGCTCGGCGTGCAGGAAGTGCGTATCGCCGGGGGGACGGGAGTGGTCAGCTCGGGCATCGCGACCTCGGCAAAATCGGTGGTGCCGACCGTCCGTCGACTCGCCGGCGCCGATCGCTATGCCACCTCGCTCGCGATCAACGCCAACGTCGTTCGCTCGGCGACCGAGATCTATCTCACCTCGGGCACCAACTTCCCGGATGCGCTCGCCGGCAGCGTGCTCGCAGGGCTGCGCGGGGCGCCGATGTACATCTCCGCCTCCACGTGCGTCGATCCGCGCATCGTCGATCACATTGCCGAGATCAATGCGACCCGCGCAGTGCTCCTGGGCGGCTCGGCGGTGCTCGGCTCCAGGGTTGCCCGCCTCACTTCGTGCTGATCCCGGGCGACAAGGTCTGACCTAGGCTTCAACCATGCGCGTTCTCGTGACCGGCGGGTCCGGCTACATCGGTTCGCACGTCTGTCGTCTGCTTCTCGAGCGCGGCGACACCCCGATCGTCGTCGATGACGTCGCGACGGGTCGGGCAGAGCGCGTTCAGGGCATGGTGCTCCATCGGCTCGACGTGTCAGGCGACGGTGCCGTCGCGCGCCTGGCTGACATCATGCGCTCCGAGAGCGTTGCGGCGGTCATCCATTTCGCCGCTCGCAAGCAGGTTCCCGAGTCGGTCGCGCGTCCGCTCTGGTACTCGCGCCAGAACATCGGGGGCGTGCGGAACGTGCTCGATGCGATGGTGACGGCGGGCGTGCCCGCTCTCATCTTCTCGAGCTCCGCCGCCGTCTACGGCGACGCTCGAGGTGTGGTGGCAGAGGATGCTCCCACCGAGCCCGTCAATCCGTACGGCCGCACCAAGCTCGCGGGGGAGTGGCTCGTCGCCGACGCCGCGCGCGCCCACGGCCTGCGCGCGATCAGCCTGCGGTACTTCAACGTGGCAGGTGCGGGCTGGCCCGAGCTGGCCGACCGGGCCGTGCTCAACCTCGTGCCGATGGTGCTCGAGCGCCTCGACGCGGGCGCCCCGCCGCGCATCTTCGGTGATGATTACCCGACTCCGGATGGCACGTGCATCCGCGACTTCGTGCACGTTCTCGACATCGCAGAGGCGCACCTGGCGGCTCTCGACTCGCTCTCCTCCGTCGCCGTTCCGCATCGGGCGCTCAACGTCGGTACGGGTCAGGGTGCCAGCGTCCACGATGTCGTCGAGGGTCTTCGTGAGAGGCGTGCCGACGCTCCGCGGGCAGAGGTGCTGGCACGTCGGGCGGGTGACCCCGCGGCCGTGATCGCCGATGTCGACCAGATCGAGCGCGAGCTCGGATGGCGCGCGCAGCGGGGACTCAACGAGATTCTTGACTCGGCTGTGTCTGCGTGGCGGGGCGCGTCTGGCTAATTGCTCGCCAGCCGCCCTCGCCACGATCGCTCCCGTGCAGCCACGAGCGCGGCGATCACGAACAGCATGAAGCCGCCCTCGATGAGCAGATAGCTCTCGGTCATGCTCGTGGTTGCGAGAAGCACGAGCACGAGCGCAGGCCAGACGTGCACGGTGGAGCGGCGTTCTGTGGCCACGAGCCAGGCGCGCACGAAAGCGAGCCCCAGCGCGACGAGGAGCAGACCGAGACCGATGAACCCCAGCTGCAGCGTCACATCGACGTAGGCGTTGAGCGCCGAGTCCGGCTGCCGCCCCACGGCATCACGTACGACGATGAAGGGATAGCGGTTCTCGCGCCACGCTCCCAACCAGCCCCAGCCCTCTGCAGGGTGCTGCGCGATGAAGCGCTCGAGGTCTGCCCACACGCTCGTGCGGATCGTCGCGTCGGCGGTCGCCCCGGCGAGTGCGAGCACCTGCTGGCGGAAGATCCAGACGAGACCAGCCGACACGACGGCCGAGATCAGCAGGATGCTCTGCATCGCGCTGCGCGCGGGCTCGCGCAGCCGACGCAGCAGCACGAGCACGAGTCCGGCGGCCACTACGGCCGCCAGTACGAGCCCCGAGACGGGGGAGCGGGCGAAGAGGATCGTCGCCGCCGCGAGTCCCAGCGAAGCGTACGAGAGCCCGCGGGAGACCGAGCGGGTGCGGTACTCGATCCAGAAGCTCAGCGCCGCGAGTGCAGCGAGAAACGCGAGGTAGTTGCGCGTCCCGGCGAGCCCTTGGATCGGGCCCCCCTGGGCGAGATTGCCGGCGATCCCGAGGAAGGTCAGCGGGGTGTCGATCAGGACCCCGCTGAGCACCTCGAGCACGAGCGAGGCCAGCAGCACTACGCGCAGGGCGCTCCCCACGGCCCTCACGATCTGGATGGTGTCGCGCACCAGGGCGACGTAGAGCCCGAGGAAGGCGAAGGCGAGCGTGTAGGTGACGCCCGCGAGGGTGCTCGAGGCGTACTGGCTCCACAGACCGCTCGTCACGAGGAACCCGACGAGTGCGAGAAGGGAGATCGGCAGGATGCCCTGCCATTCCGCGCGCTCGGGCTGACTCGCGAGCGACAGCCCCGCGAGCGCCACGATACCGGCGAGCACTGCGAGCGATCCCGGCCACCCCAGGAACGCTCGAACGGCGTGCATGCACAGCGAGACCGCGATGGCGACCTCGGTCAGCGCCTGCGTGAAGCGCGGCGAAGCGAGCACCGAGCGGCTGGCGTCGATAAGCGAACGAGCGCGGTCGTTCATCGCCCGATCCCGGCGAGATCCCGGCCGTGGGTGCGGCTCGTCACGGCCAGCCAGACGAGCAGCAGCAGGCCGCCCTCGATGAGGATGCGCGACTCGGCGAGGCTCTGCACGAGCAGCACGGTGGCGAGCAGCGCGGGCAGCAGGCGCAGGGCGGGGGAGTCGACGACATCGCCGAGCGGAGCATCCACCGCCCACGACACGGTGCGCAGCAGCATCGTGACGACGAGCACGGCGAAGACGACGACGCCCACGAACCCGAGCTGCAGCCACACGTCGAGCCACGCATTGTGAGCCTGCAGGTACTCGACTCCGTTGATGACGGCGAGGCCGTCGAACGGCTCCGCCCACGGAGCCCAGTAGCTCACCCACCCCCAGCCGAGCCACGGCCGCTCGAGCGCGAGCTCGGCCACCGCCGCCCAGATGTCGACGCGGTTCGTGAGGTCGCCCGAGCGGCCCAGCAGCCCCAGCACCGTGTCGCGGAACATCACGATGAGCGCGAGTGCGCCGACGGCCGCCACCGCGCTGAAGACGAGAAGGCGGATGCGCGCCCGCGCGCCCAGCCCGCGCGCGACGATCAGCAGCCCCAGCACGATCGCGGTGACCGCTGCGGCCACGATCATCGTCGACGACCCCGCGCACGCGAAGGTCAGCACGGCGGCGGCGAGCCAGCCGTATCCGGCAGCCTGGCCGACCCGGTGGTCGACCAGCTGGATGGCGAAGACGATGATCGCGAGCAGCGCGGCGAAGCCCAGCAGGTTCGCGTTGCCGACGATGCCCTGAATGCGCCCGCCATCGAGCACCTCGAACAGCTCGTTGCGCGACCAGTAGAAGGCGCGGGGAATCTCGCCCTCGTAGTCGACCCACCAGGGCAGCACGGGCTGACGAATGAGCGTCGCGACGACGAGCTCGAACGCAAGCGAGAGCCCGATGATCCAGCGCAGGGCGACGCCGAGCGCGCGCAGCACCTGCTCGAGCGTGAGAGTGCGCGCCACGACGACGCCGCCGAGCGTCGTGAGCACGAGCAGCCCGGCGCCGATCGCCGTCTCGAGCCGATAAGCCGACCAGACGAGGCTCAGCACAGCCAGGCCGACGAACAGCGCGAGCGCGATCGGAATGCCGCGCCACGACAGCCGCGAGCGCACGGCGAGGGTCACCCAGCACGCGCCGAGCACGGCGATGATCGCGCCCCAGCCGTACCAGGTGAGCGGGTATCGCACGCCGTCGCCGGCGAGGAGGACGAAGAGGGTCACGGCGGCGAGCGCGACGCGGCGCTCGCGGAGCCAGGACATGACCCTCAGCCTACCGGCGGGGCCGCGAGGGGCCACCGCGCCGGAGCTCACACGAACGCGCCGACCCCCGTGATCGCCCGACCCACGATGAGGCTGTTCATCTCGCGCGTGCCCTCGTAGCTGTAGAGCGCCTCGGCGTCGGCGAAGAAGCGCGCGACGCCGTAGTCGAGCACGATGCCGTTGCCGCCGAGAGCCTCGCGGCACAGCGCGACGGTCTCGCGCATCGCTGTCGTGCAGAACGCCTTCGCCATCGAGGCGTGCTCGTCGCGCTGCGTACCGGCGTCCTGCATGATCGACACTCGCGTGCACATCGCGATCGACGCGGTGATGTTCATGAGGCTGCGGCTCAGCAGATCCTGCACGAGCTGGTGGTGCGCGATCGTCTTGCCGAACTGCACGCGCTCCTTCGTGTACGCGACGGCGGCCTCATAGGCGCCGATCGCCGTGCCGACCGCGGCCCAGGCGACGTCGGCGCGCGTGAGCCGGAGAACCGCCGCCGTGTCGCGGAACGAGTTGGCCTTCTCGAGCTTGAGCGCAGCATCCACCCGCACGTTCTCGAGGGTGATGTCGGCGTTCTGGACGATGCGCAGCGACTGCTTGCGCTCGATCTTCGTTGCCGTGTACCCGGGAGTTGAGGTCGGCACGATGAAGCCCTTCACCTGGCCGTCTTCCGCGCTCTTCGCCCAGATGATGGTGATGTCGCTGAAGGTCGCGTTGCCGATCCAGCGCTTCGAGCCGTTGAGCACCCAGCCGTCGCCGTCGGGCGTCGCGGTCGTGCGCAGGCCCTGCGCCGCGTCGCTGCCCGAGAGCGGCTCGGTGAGGCCGAAGGCGCCCGTGATCTCTCCGCTCGCGAGCTTCGGCAGCCACTCGGACTTCTGCTCGGCCGATCCGTTGACGCCGATCGACCCCATCGCGAGGCCGTTCTGCACGCCGACGTACGTGGCGATGCTCGCGTCGACGCGCGCGAGCTCGAGCGCCGACCAGCCGCCGTAGAGCGCCGAGTACTCGCCGGTGCGCGTCTCGTCCCACAGCTGCCCGAAGATCGGGTGCTCGTGCAGCCCCGGCAGAATCTGGCGGGGGAACTCCGCCTTCTCCCACGCGTCGTCGACGATCGGGCGGATGCTCGCCTCGGCGTACTGGCGGAGGCCGACGAGCGCCTCGCGCTCGTGGTCGGCGAGCTCGGCCTCGAAGCCGAGGAAGTCGCTGGCGAGGGTCGTGAAGTCGGTCATGCCGTCAGGCTAGGGTCGAAGCGGCGGTCCGTCGAGGTGCTTGGGCCCGAGTGCCAATACCGCTCTCGAGGGTGCGAACCCCGTTGTCGTGACCCTGCAAGGGAAGGCCTGGAGCGTGCTCATCCGCATCACCAACACCCCGAGGCCGTACGCGTGGGGCTCGACGACGGCGATCGCCGATCTGCTCGGCACCGAGCCCTCCGGTGGCCCCGAGGCCGAGCTGTGGCTCGGCTCCCACCCGGGCTCGCCCGCGCGCATCGTCGAGGGCGCCGACGAGGAGGACCTGGCGCAGTGGACCGCCGCGCACGCGCCGGGTGGCCGCCTGCCGTTCCTGCTCAAGGTGCTCGCAGCCGCCGCACCGCTGTCGCTGCAGGCGCATCCGACGCTCGAGCAGGCTCGCGAGGGCTTCGCGCGCGAAAACGCCCTGGGCATCCCGCTCGACTCTGCCGAGCGAAACTACAAAGACCCGTTCCCCAAGCCCGAGATGCTGCTCTCTGTGAGCGACCCGTTCCGCGCGCTGTGCGGCTTCCGCCCGGTCGCCGAGGCTCGCGCCGATCTCGCATCGCTCGCCGACGCACGCCTGAAGCCGCTGCTCGATCGGCTCACCGACGACACGTCCCTGGCATCGCTGGTCGCGTGGCTACTCGAGCGCGGTGACACCGTCGACGAGGTCGTGAGGGCCCTGAGCGACCACGCGTCGGGAACGATCGGCGACGAGCGCGGTGCCTGGCTCGGTTCCGTGAGGATGCTCGCCGAGCACCACCCCGCAGACCCGGGCATCGCGATCTCCACTCTCCTGCACACGGTTCTGCTGCGCCCGGGCGAGGCGCTCTACCTGCCGGCGGGAAACATCCACGCGTACCTCGACGGCCTCGGCATCGAACTCATGTCGGCGAGCGACAACGTGCTGCGCGGAGGTCTGACGGCTAAGCACGTCGACGTTGCCGAGCTGCTGCACGTGCTCGACGCGACGCCGATGCCCGCGCCACAGCTCGAGGCCGAGCATCCGATGCCCGGGATCTCGGTGTACCGCCCCGTCGAGGTCGATTTCGCGCTCATCGATGCGCGCGTGTCGTCAGGGTCGGAGCGGGTCATCCCCTCTGCCGCGCAGGCCGTCGCTCTGTGCCTCGAGGGTGAGATCACGATCGGCGGTCAGTCTCTGCGCCGCGGGGAGGCTGCTGTGATCCTCGAGGCAGTGCCTGTGATGGGCGGCGACGGTCGCTGCGTCGTCGCCACGTCTGTCTGAGGGCAGGATCGCGGGCTCCGTCGCGGGTGAGATCACGGAGGTTCGCTCCACGAACCTCCGCGGACAATTCGGAACGATCGGGACGCCCTGCGCCGCATGCCGACGGCGATTCGTGAGTTACCTTTTCCTCAGACGTAACCGGGGGGAATCGTCATGGGGAATCTCGTAGCGACGGCACGAGCCGTTGCGACCGCAGCGCTCGCGCTCGCGCTCATCATCGCGCCGGCGGGAACGGGGGCGCACGCGCTCGCCGAGCCCACGGCATCGCCGACGGCCGAGCCGAGCCCGATCGTCGAGCCGACGCCGACGCCGACGGCCGAGCCGAGCCCGACGCCGACGCCGACGGCCGAGCCGAGCCCGATCGTCGAGCCCTCCCCGGCTCCGTCTCCGAGTGACGGGACCGGGGCCGACCACGGCCCAGACGGGGGCGACGCGCCGACAGAAGAGCTTCCATCGGATCCTGCGGGGCCCGAACCTGCTCCGCTCCTCCCGGTTGCTGAGCCCGCGCTCGTCGGGTCGGTCGCCGTCGACCGGTTGGCTGGTCGGGACCGCTTCGAGACCGCGATCGCGATCTCTCAAGCGGGGTATCCCACGGGGGCCACCACGGTGGTCCTCGCCAACGGGAACGATTTTCCCGACGCGCTGGCCGCGGCTCCGGCCGCCGCAGCGCTCGGAGCGCCTCTTCTCCTCACCCCCGCGACGGTGCTGCGCGCGGATGTGCTGGCCGAGATCGTCCGGCTCACTCCCACCCGGGTGCGCATCGTCGGAGGCGTCTCCGTCGTGGGTCGATCGGTGCAGACCCAGTTGGAGAAGCTCGGCTACCAGGTCGACCGGCTGGCAGGCGCCGATCGGTACGCGACCGCGCGATCCATCGTCGCGAGCGCCTTCCCCAGCGCGGCTGAGGTCATCGTCGCGACCGGAGTCGACTTCGCGGATGCTCTTGTCGCGTCGGCCGCGGCGGGATCACGGGGGATCCCTGTCGTGCTCGTGAACGGCCAGGCGACATCTGTCGACGCTGAGACGCTCGCCCTGCTGTCCAAGATCGGTGCGGCGCGCGTCTCGCTCGTCGGAGGCTCGAGCGTCCTGTCGTCAGGCATCGCCGCCTCGCTGAAGAAGGCGGGCATCGCGGTAGCTCGGTATGCAGGGGCCGACCGCTACGAGACGGCGTACAAGGTCAATCAGGCGTTCTTCTCGAGCTCCTCGAGAGCGTTCCTCGCCTCCGGAACTGACTTCCCGGACGCGCTCGCAGGCGCGGCGCTGGCGGGCGCCGTCGGCGCCCCGCTCTACTCGGTCGCGTCAACGTGCATCGATGGATCGATGAAGTTCGACGCGCTCTCTCGGCTGGGTGCGTCGGAGGTGACCGTGCTCGGCGGAGAGGGCGTGCTGACCGCGAGTGTGGCGGCACTCACCGAGTGTCCCGGCTACTCGATCAGCGAGCGTCAGCTGTTCGGCAAGCTGACGACCCAGCTCAAGGGCCTGCCAGGGCGGTACTCGATCTCGGTGCGCGAGCTGAGCGGTCAGGCCCGCCA
>JAOASR010000035.1 GCA_030158585.1 Microcella sp. | reverse complement strand
TGCCGTCGTCGTCGAACTCGACGGTCGGGCGGTTGAGCTGGAAGTCGTAGTAGTCCTCGGGGTCGACGTCGGCGATGGGCACGACGTCGAGCACCTCTTTGAGCGCCTTGACGGCTCCGCTCGCGGCCTCGCCGGCGTCGTTCCAGCCCTCGAAGGCGACGACGAGCAGCCGCCCGCCGCGGAACAGATCGCTCTGAGTCACGTCTCTCGCTCTCGTTCGCGCCCCTCGACCCATTGCCGGCGGCGCGGTCACCAGAATAGAACGCAACTAGACTGGCCCGTCGTGACCGCACCGATCAGCCCGCCCGCGTCTGTCGCCGCCGTGCTGTGGGACATGGACGGCACGATCGTCGACACCGAGCCCTACTGGATGCGCGCCGAGACCGAGCTCATCGAGAGCTTCGGCGGCTCCTGGAGCCAGGAGGACGGCCTGCAGCTCGTCGGCTCGGGCCTGCTCGACGCCGCCGCGATCATCCGCGACGCGGGCGTCGACCTGCCCCTGCAGGAGATCGTCGATCGCCTCACCGACCACGTCATGCGGCAGATCGAGGTCGCCGTGCCGTGGCGTCCCGGCGCGCGCGAGCTGCTCGCCGAGCTCAAGCAGGCGGGCATCAAGACGGCCCTCGTCACGATGTCGCTGCGCCGCATGGCCCTGCGCGTCGCGGCCGCCCTCGGCGACGACGCCTTCGATCTCGTGGTCGCGGGCGACGACGTGACGAACGCCAAGCCGCACCCCGAGCCGTACCTGGTCGCCGCCGAACGACTCGGAGTGAGCATCCGCGACTGCATCGCGATCGAGGACAGCGAGTTCGGTCTCGTCTCGGCCGTCTCGTCGGGTGCAGCGACCATCGTCGTGCCGTGCCACGTGACGCTGCATGAGGCGCCCACCCATGAGCTTTGGCCTACGCTCGCCGGCCGCGGGGTCGACGATCTCGCCGCCGCTCTCGAGCGCCACCATCACCGCCCGACAGGAGCACCCGCATGACCCTCCGCCGCCAGTCCGGCCCCTTCGTCGAGGGCGACCAGGTGCAGCTCACCGACTCGAAGGGTCGCCTCAACACCGTCACCCTCGAGCGCGGCAAGGCCTTCCACAGCCACCGCGGCGTGCTGCCGCACGAGTCGCTCATCGGTCTGCCCGACGGCAGCGTCGTCGAGAACTCCAGCGGAGTGCCGTACCTCGCGCTGCGCCCGCTGCTCAATGACTTCGTCATGTCGATGCCGCGCGGTGCCGCGATCATCTACCCGAAGGATGCCGGGCAGATCGTCGCCATGGGCGACATGTTCCCGGGTGCAACGGTCGTCGAGGCCGGCGTCGGCTCGGGCGCGCTCTCGATCTCGCTCCTGCGCGCGATCGGCCCGACCGGCCGCCTGCTGAGCTTCGAGCGCCGCGAGGAGTTCGCCGACATCGCGCGCGGCAACGCGGCCGCGTTCCTCGGCGAGGCTCCGGCGAACTGGACGATCACCCTGGGCGATCTGCAGGATGCCCTGCCCGAGACCGTCGAGGCCGGCAGCGTCGACCGCGTCGTGCTCGACATGCTCGCCCCGTGGGAGTGCCTCGAGGCCGTGGGCGACGCTCTCACGCCCGGGGGAGTGCTCGTCGTCTACGTCGCGACCGCCACCCAGCTGAGCCGCGTCGCCGAGGCCATCCGCGCCGCTGAGCGCTTCACCGAGCCGCTCTCGAGCGAGACGATGGTGCGCGGCTGGAACGTCGACGGCCTCTCGGTGCGACCCGACCACCGCATGGTCGCGCACACGGGCTTCCTGCTCACCGCGCGCAAGCTCGCCGACGGGACCGCGCGCTTCGTGAAGGCCAAGCGCGGCAGCAAGACCGAGCACGGCGATGAAGACGTCGAGCTCTGGACTCCGGGCGCGCTCGGCGACCGCATGGCGAGCCCCAAGCGCCTGCGCAAGGCCGTGCGCGAGGCCCAGTCGCTCGCCGAGCGCTCGGCCAAGCGCGTCGCTGACGCGCCGGTAGAGTCGTGAGAGCCCGCCCCGTCGAAAGAAGAGGTTCCGTGCGCACTTCCGCACCCGCGATCATCCTGACCGCCGTCGTGCTCGGCACGCTCACCGCCTGCGCTCCCTCCGCCGACGCGGCGTGCGCGCCCGTCGTGCCGGTGGGCGACCAGCCGAGCTTCGTCGAGGCCGAGGGCGCGCTGCTGAGCGCTCCCGAGGTGACGTTCCCGACGCCGCTGTTCAGCGAGACCCCCGAGCAGGCGGTTCTCGTGCAGGGCGACGGCGAGACGGTCGGCCCCGGCGAGGTCATGGACTTCCAGGCGAGCCTGTTCCAGGCCGAGACCGGCGAGCTCATCACCGCCTCCGAGTACGACGAGTCGGCCGCGCCGCTCCGTCGCACCGCCGGCAGCGGCGCCGACATCTTCGCCGACCTCGCGCAGTGCGCCGAGGTCGGCTCGCGCATCGCGGCTACGGCGACGATCGCCGACGTCTTCGGCGCCGGTCAGCTCGACCCCTCGACGGGCCTCGAGGACGACCTCCCCGTCGTGCTCGTCATCGACGTGCAGGCCGCCTACCTCGGTCGCGCCGAGGGCGCCCCGCAGCTCGGCGCGAGCGGCGTGCCCGCCGTCGTGACGGCGCCCGACGGCCGCCCCGGCGTCACGATCCCCGACGAGGAGCCCTCGAGCGAGCTCATCGACCACGTGCTCGTTCTCGGCGACGGCGAGACGGTCGAGGCCGGCGACCGCGCCGTGCTGCACTACACGGGCATCGTGTGGGAGACCGGCGAGGTCTTCGACTCCAGCTGGGAGCGCGGAGCCGCCTCGACGTTCCCCATCGTGAGCTTCGCCGACGACCCGAGCGGCGTCGTGCCCGGTCTCGCGCAAGCGCTCACGGGCAAGACCGTCGGCTCGCAGGTCGTCGTCGTCATCCCGCCCGAGCTCGGCTACCCCGAGGGCCAGGCGCCGCCGGCGATCCCCGCGGGGTCCACGATGGTGTTCGTCGTTGACCTCCTCGGAATCGAGGAGTAGGCGCACGATGGCGGGCCGGCGTGCAGCCGAGGCTTCGGCCTCCGGTCCCGCGCGCCGTAAGGTGCCGCCCGAGCAGCGACAGTTCAACCTGATCCTCGCGCTCATGGCGACCGAGCAGGGGCTCACGAAGCACGACATCCTCTCGACGGTGTCGGGCTACGCCGAGCGCTTCGACGACGCGAGCGACCGCGCGAACCTCGAGCGCCAGTTCGAGCGCGACAAAGAGGATGTTCGCGAGCTCGGCGTGCCTCTCGAGACGGTCGACCAGCTCGGCGCCGAGGGCGACACGCGTCTGCAGCGCTACCGCATCCCGAAGTCGCTCTACCGACTGCCCGACGACATCGAGTTCTCGGCCGAGGAGGTCGCGCTGCTGAGCCTCGCCGCGCAGGTCTGGCGCGAGGGCTCCCTCACCGAGCAGTCGCGCCGCGCGCTCACGAAGCTCAAGTCGTTCGGCCACGCGGTCGAGCAGAGCGTCATCGGCTTCGCGCCGTCGATCCGCACGCGCGAGGCGGCGCACGATCCGCTCGCCGGCGCGATCGACCGCCGCCGCCAGGTCACCTTCCCGTACCTCAAGGCCGGCCAGCCCGAGCCCGAGCGCCGCCGCGTCTCGCCCCTCGCCCTCGTCAACCACGAGGGCCGCTGGCATCTGCACGCCCACGACGAGGTGGCGGATGCTCCGCGCACGTTCCTGCTCAGCCGCATCGTCGGCGGGGTCCGCGTCGAGGAGGACGCCGCGCGCGCCCCTCGCCCCGACGAGGCCGCGCGCGCCCAGCGCGAGCTCAAGGAGCTCTTCGAGCGCACGACCGCCACGGTCATCGCCCGCCCGGGCAGCGAGGCCGACGTCGTCCTCCGCAATCGCGCCGGCACCGTCATCGAGGGCGAGACGCTCATCGTGCGCACGACCGATCTCGCGGTGCTCGCCGACGAGCTCGCGGCCTTCGGGGCCGACGTGCGCGTCGAGGGCCCCGAGTCGGTGCGCGAGGCCGTGCTGACCCGCTGGCGCCAGGTGGTCGAGTCGCATGGCTGAGCGTCGACCGCCGATCACGTCGAGCGACAAGCTCGCCCTCCTCCTCGGACTCGTGCCGTATCTCATCGACGAGGTGCGCGTGAGCGTGACCGAGGCCGCCGCGCAGTTCGAGGTGAGCCCCGAGCAGATGCGCTCGCTCGTCGGCTACCTCACGGGCACGGGCGAACCCGGCCCCGATGGCCTCTACCTCCCGCAGGGCCTCTTCGACATCGACTGGGACGACTTCGAGCAGCGCGACGTCATCCGCTTCCGTCAGGCGCCGCTCGACGAGAAGCCGCGGCTCTCGTCGCGCGAGGCGTCCGCGCTCCTCGCGGGCCTGCAGGCGCTCTCGGCCCTGCCGGGCTTCAGCGAGCGCGCTGACCTCGAGCGGCTCACCGAGAAGCTCGCGCGCGGAGCCTCGGGCGAGGTCGCACCCATGGCCGTGCAGTTCCGCACCGCGGATGCTCTGCGCGAGACCGTCGCGGCCGCGGTCGCTGGCAACGAGCGCCTGCGCCTCGACTACGTCACGACGCGCGGCGATCGTGCCGAGCGCGAGGTCGACCCGATCCGCCTCGAGTCGGTCGACGACGTCTGGTACCTGCGCGGCTGGTGCCTGAGCCGCGACGCCGAGCGCACGTTCCGCCTCGACCGCATGGCGAGCGCCGTCGCGATCGGCCCGGCCGAGACGCACGAGCCCAGCACGGCCGACGCGGGCGAGCTCTTCCGCAGCGACTCCGACGACCTCCTCGTCACGGTAGAGCTGCCGGCGGCATCGCTCCCGCTCATCGCCGACTACCTCGGCCCGGAGGATGCCCTCGAGTACCGCGCCGACCGCGCGATCGCGCGCATCCCTCTCGCGCATCTGGGTCTCGTGGGGCGGCTCGCGACGCGCCTCGCGGGCGTCGGCGCCATCACCGAACCGCCGGATGCCCGGGCCGCCGCCGCGCAGTGGGCTCGCGATGCTCTCGCTGCGGCCGACGGGCAGAATCCCGGTGAACGTTAGGGCGCGCGCTCGGGCCGAGCACGGCACCGCCAGGTAGACTCAGGGCTCTTCGCCCCCTTCTCTAAAGGACGATCACCATGTTGGGTAACCTCACCGGCTGGCACGCGCTCATCCTGCTCGTCGTCATCCTGCTCCTGTTCGGGGCGCCGAAGCTTCCCGCGCTCGCGCGCAGCCTCGGTCAGTCGATGAAGATCTTCCGCAGCGAGGTGAAGAACCCCGACGCCCCCGCTGACCCGGCGACGTCGACCGCCCCGACCGCGGAGGGGACCGACACCACCCCCAAGTCCTGAGCGGTGACGGTCCGTCCTGCCCGGTCCCGTAACGCCGAGGGCCGGATGTCGCTCGGCGAGCACCTCGTCGAGCTCCGCAAGCGCCTCACGATCATCGGAGCGGCGATCCTGGTCGCCGCTGTCGGCGGCTGGTTCCTGGCCGATCCCGTCTGGGCCGCTCTCAGCGAGCCTCTGCGGGTGGTCGCCGAGGCGCAGGGTCGCGACGCGACGATCAACTACACGGCAGTCACCGAGGCGTTCGACACCAAGCTCGTCATCGCACTCGTGCTCGGCATCGTGATCGCGTCGCCGATCTGGCTCTACCAGCTGTGGGCCTTCATCGTGCCCGCGCTGCACCGCCGCGAGAAGCAGTACGCCGTCGGGTTCCTCGCCGCGGCGCTCCCGCTCTTCCTCGCCGGCTGCGCGGCCGGCTGGTTCGTGCTGCCGCACATCGTCGAGCTGCTCACGGGCTTCGCCGCAGAGGGCACGGCGACGCTCCTCACGGCGAAGTTCTACCTCGACTTCTCGCTCAAGCTCATCCTCGCGATCGGCATCGGCTTCGTGCTGCCCGTCGTGCTCGTGATGCTGAACTTCGCGCGCGTCCTCTCCGGCGCGAGCATCCTCAAGGGCTGGCGCTGGGCGATCCTGGCGATCACGGTCTTCACGGCCTTCGCGACGCCCGCCGCCGACATCATGTCGATGTTCATCCTCGCGATCCCGATGGTCGGGCTGTACTACCTCGCGGCCGGCATCGCCGTCATCAACGACAAGCGCTACGCCAAGAAGGAGGCCGCGCTCGCGGCCGAGTACGGGATCGACCCGGCGACCGCATGACGCCCACCTCCGGCAGTTCGGCCCCCGCGGCTCCCGAGCCGAGCCCCGCTGAGCGCTTCGCCGCCGCCCGGGCCCTGCGCGAGCACCCTCGCCTGAAGGCCTTCCGCGATCAGCTCGCGTTCGATCTCGACCCCTTCCAGCAGGCCGCGTGCGCGGTGCTCGAGGAGGGACGCAGCGTGCTCGTCGCCGCCCCGACCGGCGCGGGCAAGACGATCGTCGCCGAGTTCGCGGTCTTCCTCGCGATGTTCGACCCGCGCGCGAAGATCTTCTACACCGCACCGATGAAGGCGCTCAGCAATCAGAAGTACAACGAGCTCGTCGCCCAGTACGGCGCGAGCGAGGTGGGTCTGCTCACGGGCGACACGAACATCAACGCCTCCGCACGCATCGTCGTCATGACGACCGAGGTGCTGCGCAACATGCTCTACGCCGACTCGGCGCTCCTCACCGATCTGCGGTACGTCGTGATGGACGAGGTCCACTACCTCGCCGACCGCTTCCGCGGGGCGGTGTGGGAGGAGGTGATCATCCACCTCCCGCTCCCGGTCCGGCTCATCTCGCTCAGCGCGACCGTGTCGAACGCCGAGGAGTTCGGCGACTGGCTGCAGGCCGTGCGGGGCGACACCGACGTCATCGTCTCCGAGACGCGGCCGGTGCCGCTCGAGCAGCACGTGCTCGTGCGCTCGAAGCTCGTCGACCTCTTCGACTCCAGCGGGCAGGCGGCGACGAACCGCGTCAACCCCGAGCTCGTGCAGCTCGCGAAGGCCGGAGGGCACGCTCCGCACCGCGGCCGGCAGCACCACCCCCGCCGGTGGGAGAAGCGGCCGGGCGCCGACGGGAAGGCAGACCGCGCCGAGATCGCCGCGATCCTCGCCCAGCGGAACCTCCTGCCGGCGATCTTCTTCATCTTCTCCCGCGCGGGGTGCGACGGCGCCGTGCGCCAGCTTCTGCGCGCCGGTCTCAAGCTCACCGAGGCGTGGGAGCGCGAGGAGATCCGCCAGATCGTCGAGGAGCGCTGCCGCACCCTGCGCGACGACGACCTCGCCGTGCTCGGCTACTGGGAGTGGCTCGACGGCCTGCAGCGCGGCGTCGCCGCGCACCATGCCGGCCTCCTTCCCGCCTTCAAGGAGGTCGTCGAAGAGCTCTTCCAGAAGAAGCTCCTCAAGGTCGTCTTCGCGACCGAGACCCTCGCGCTCGGCATCAACATGCCCGCCCGCACGGTCGTGCTGGAGAAGCTCGAGAAGTTCAACGGCGAGGCGCGCGTGCCGATCACGCCGGGGGAGTACACGCAGCTCACCGGGCGCGCTGGCCGTCGCGGCATCGACACCGAGGGCCACTCGGTCATCCAGTGGACGGGCGGTCTCGACCCGCAGGCCGTGGCGAGCCTCGCCTCGCGCCGCACCTACCCGCTCAACTCGAGCTTCCGGCCGACGTACAACATGGCCGTCAACCTCATCGAGCAGTTCGGCCGGCAGCGCACGCGGGAGATCCTCGAGAGCTCGTTCGCGCAGTTCCAGGCCGACCGCGCGGTCGTCGACCTCGCCCGCACCGTCCGCAAGCAGCAGGAGTCGCTCGCCGGCTACGAGAAGAGCATGCAGTGCCACCTCGGCGACTTCGGCGAGTACGCGGCCCTCCGCCGCGAGCTCAGCGACCTCGAGCGCGAGCGCGCCCGCACGGGCGAGCAGGGCGGTCGGGGCGAGCGCGACCGGCGCCAGCGGCAGATCGAGGGCGTGCGCTCGCGCATGCGCAAGCACCCCTGCCACGGCTGCGCCGACCGCGAGGCGCACTCCCGCTGGGCCGAGCGCTGGTGGCGCCTGAAGCGCGACAGCGACAAGGTCAGCCGGCAGATCCGCGGCCGCACGGGCGCCGTCGCGCAGGTCTTCGACCGCGTCACCGAGGTGCTCGGCGAGCTGGGCTATCTCGTGAAGGACGAGCACGGTCGCCTCGGGCTGAGCGCCGACGGTCGAGCCCTGCGCCGCATCTACGGGGAGCGCGACCTCCTCGTCGCCGAGAGCCTGCGGCGCGGGCTCTGGGAGGATCTCGACGCTCCGGCACTCGCCGCGATGGCCTGCGCGATCGTCTTCGAGGCCCGGCGCGATGACGGCCAGGCGCCCGAGTACGCGCTTCCGCGTGGTCCGTTCCGCGTCGCCCTCGAGCGCACGCAGCTGCTGTGGGCCGACCTCGACGACCTCGAGCACGCGCACCGGCTGCCCGGGTCGAACCCGCTCGCGACGACGCTCGCGCTGCCCATGCACAAGTGGGCGAGCGGAGCCCAGCTCGAGGTCGTCCTGCGCGACGCCGATCTCGCCGCGGGCGACTTCGTGCGCTGGTGCAAGCAGACGATCGACCTGCTCGATCAGATCTCGCTCGTCGCCGACGGGCAGGTCGGGCGCACCGCGTGCGCGGCCCTCGACCGGGTGCGGCGCGGCATCGTCGCCTACAGCTCGGTGGCGTGAGCATCCGCCCCTCGCCGCTCTCTATGATCGAATCGTGATGGATATTCCCGACGGCCCGCGCGCCGCCGCATCGTCGCTCGTCACCCCGCCGCTCGCACACGCTGCACTCACCCCGGGCACCCCGCGCCTCGGCGTCGCCGTGCTCGCCGCCGCCCTCGGCGGCTGGACGATGGATCTCGGCTTCCCCGATCTCGGCTGGTGGCCGTTCACCATCCTGGGCACTGCCCTCGTGCTCTGGAGCCTCCGCGGCCGCTCGATCGGCGGCGCCCTCCTCGTCGGCGCCGTCGCGGGCTTCACGTTCTACGGCGTGCTCATCGAGTGGCTCACCGTCTACCTCGGCGTCGTGCCGTGGCTCGCGCTCACGCTCGCCCAGGTCTTCTTCGTCGCGCTCGGCGCGATCCCGATCGCGCTCGCCTGGCGGTGGATGCCCGCGGCCTTCCCCGGCGTCGGCGGCCGCCTGCTGCTGCTCCCGATCGTGCTCGCGGGGCTGTGGACGGCGCGCGAGGGCATCTCGAACGTGTGGCCGTGGGGCGGCTTCGCGTGGGGGAGGCTCGCGATCTCGCAATCCGAGGGCCCGCTCGCGCACTGGGTCGCGTGGATCGGCATGTCCGGCCTGAGCTTCCTCCTCGCCCTCCTCGCTGCGGTGCTCGCGGCCGTCGCGATCGAGCGGCGCACTCCCGTCGCGTCGCGCGCCGTGCTCGTCTCGGGCCTCGCGGCGACGATGCTCGTCTGGCCGGCGTTCCCCACGGTCACGAGCGGCAGCGTGCGCGTCGGCGCGGTGCAGGGCAACTCCGAGACGGGGCTGTTCGCGCAGTACGAGCCGGGCGACATCCTGCAGGACCACCTCGACGCGACGCTGCCGCTCTACGAGCTCGACGAGCCGCTCGACGTCGTCGTGTGGCCCGAGAACGCCTCCGATCTCGACCCGCTGCGCTCGGACTACGCGGCAGCGGCGCTCGACTCGGTGTCGACCCGACTCGGAGCGCCGGTGGTGGTCGGCACCATCACCGCCGACGGCGATGAGACGTTCAACTCCGTCCTCCTGTGGCGGGAGGGCGAGGGCGCGGTCGACCAGTACGACAAGATCCATCCCGTGCCGTTCGCCGAGTACCTGCCCGAGCGCGAGTTCTTCTACCCGCTCGCCCCCGACCTCTTCGACCTCGTGCCGCGCGACTACTCGATCGGCCAGCGCGACAACGTGCTCGAGCTCGACGGCGTGATCGCGGGCGTCGCGATCTGCTACGACATCGTCGACGATGACCTCTTCGCGCGCATGATCGATGAGGACGCGAACGTGTTCTTCGCGCCGACCAACAACGCCGACTTCGGGCGCACCGATCAGAGCGTGCAGCAGCTCGCGATCGCCCGCCTGCGCGCGATCGAGTCCGGCCGCAGCGTCGTGCAGGCGTCGACGGTCGGCGCGAGCGCGATCATCGCGCCCGACGGCTCGACGATCGATGACCTGCCGCTCTTCACCGCGGGCGTCATGGTGCAGGAGGTGCCGCTGAGCGACGTCATCACGCCCGCGCACGCCCTCGGCCGCACGCTCGAGTGGTTCGTCTGCCTGTTCGCTGCAGCCGCGCTCGCGATCGCGGGCCTCGCCGCGCGATCGGCCGGCCGCGTCGCGAGCCCGGCCCGAGCATCCGCTCGCTTCGCCGAGGTGCGGGCATGACCGCCGAGCGTCCGCCCGCCGAGCGCCCCGCCGGCCGCGGCAGCATGACCGGCGCGAGCGCGCTCATCGTGTTGCCGACGTACAACGAGGCCGAGAGCATCCGCGGCGTGCTCGCGCGCATCCGCGTCGCCGTGCCGGAGGCCGACGTGCTCATCGTCGACGACGCCTCGCCCGACGGCACGGGAGCGATCGCCGACGAGCTCGCCGCCGCTGACCCCGGCGTGCGCGTGCTGCACCGCCCCGAGAAAGACGGACTCGGCTCCGCCTACCTCGCGGGCTTCGCGCGTGCGCTCGGCGAGGGCTACCGCTTCGTCGTCGAGATCGACGCGGACGGCTCCCACGACCCCGCCGAGCTGCCGGCGATGATCGCGCTGGCCGAGAGCGAGCCTGCCGACCTCGTCATCGGCTCGCGCTGGGTGCCCGGCGGCTCGGTCGTCAACTGGCCGTGGCTGCGTCGCGCGATCTCGCGCGGCGGCAATCGCTACGCGCGGGGGATGCTCCGCTCACGCGTGCAGGACCTCACGGCCGGCTTCCGCGTGTACCGCACCACCGCCCTCGCCGGTCTCGACGGCACCGTCGTGTCGTCGCACGGCTACTGCTTCCAGGTCGAGCTCGCCTGGCGCATCGAGCGCACAGGGGGCCGGATCGTCGAGCACCCCATCGCCTTCGTCGAGCGCGCCACGGGGCGCTCGAAGATGCACGCCGGCATCGTCGGCGAGGCGCTCTGGCGCGTCACCGCGTGGGGCGTCAGCACGCGCCTCGGCCGCGAGCCGCTGCCGGTGGGGGAGCGGGTCTAGACCCTCGACGCCGTCGTTGGTCGCCCGCCGGTCAGACCGTCGCCGCCTCGCGCAGGTGCGCCGTCGTCGTCATGACGAGCTCGAGGGCGCCCTCGCCCTCTGACCGCGTCAGCGCGACCTCGATCGAGGCGAACTCGCCGAGGTCGCCCGCGTGCGTGCCGCCGCACGGGATGCGCACCTCGGTGCCCGGCAGCGCGCACACCCACGTGCGCCGCGCCGTGAGGGTCTCGCCTTCGCGCTCGATGCGCACGTCGCCGCCCGCGCCCACCCAGTCAGCAAGCAGAGCGTTGGCGCGAGCCGCCACGGCGTCGAGGTCGTCGAGCGCCGCCGGGGTGAACCCCTTGCGACGCAGCGACTTGCCGATCCGATACCGATCGACCGAGCCGTGCGGCACGATGCGCGACTCGCTGATCGCGAGCGCGTCGAACGCCGGATGTCCGAGGGCGTCGGTCGGCGTCTCCTTGGTCCAGGCCTCGGCGAGTGCTCCATCGAGCGCGAGCGAGGCGAGGTGGCAGGCCGTGTGCCCCGCCGAGAGAGCGGAGCGCAGCTCGCCGTCGACCGTGACGTGCGCCTCGGTGCCGACCTCGGGCGCCACGCCTTCGATGATGTGGGCCACGACGAAGACCCAGCCCTCCGTGCCGGTGCGCACGGGCAGATCTTCGCCCAGCAGAAGGGCGCCGTCCTGGATCCCGCCCGTGACCGCATCGACGATGGGCACCTCGCTCGCGTCGGTGCGCAGAACGCCGCGATCGGCCGGCTGGTCGGGCCAGGCGGTGTCGATCGGATGGAAGGCGGTGCGATCGAGGATCACCGCCGAGCGGCCGTCGGCGAGCGGCTCGACGTGCAGCACGATGCCGGTGGAGTCGAGCGCCCCAGCGGGGTAGAGGACGACGGTGTCGGCGTGCGGAAGCGTCATGCTCCCGAGCCTAGAGGCGCAGGCTCAGAGGCGGAGAGCGACTACGCGCCG
Organism: Microcella sp.; assembly: GCA_030158585.1. Lineage (GTDB taxonomy): Bacteria > Actinomycetota > Actinomycetes > Actinomycetales > Microbacteriaceae > Microcella. The sequence goes on along the minus strand of JAOASR010000035.1, from coordinate 4,026 downwards.
AGGCGCTCGCGGCCCCTCCCGACGACTACGCGCCCAGGCGCTCGTCGGTGCCGCGGCGCTGGCGCAGCAGCTGAAGGCGCTCTTCGAGCAGATCTTCGAGCTCTGCGATCGAGCGGCGCTCGAGCAGCATGTCCCAGTGGGTGCGCACCGCCTTGACCTCGCCCTGCACGAGCTCGACGGGCGTGCCGTCGGGGGCGAGCAGAATGCCCTCACGACCCGACTTCGGCGATTCCCACGTGTCGGGAAGCTCGGCGTCGGCGGCAAACACGACCTCGAAGGTCTCGCCGTCGCCGGTCTGGTACTGAGCCCGCTGACGAGAGGCGAACTCGACGCCCTCTTCGCTTTGCATGCTCTGCGAGCCGAGTCGCATGCCCCGCAGTGTTCGATCGGCCATCATGCACCTCTTCCCGTCGCGAACCCGAATCCATGTAAAGGTATAGACCTTTCTGACTGCCGAGGTCGAGAGTGCGGGCGCCTTTCCCAGACCTTTGCCAGTGTCCCCCGGGTAGGCGACACCGGGGTACAAAATCGCGCAGCGGAAGAAGCGTCCGTCAGTTCTCTCGCGAGCCGATGACCTCGAGGGCGAGGTCGGCGCGATCGGTGACGATGCCATCGACGCCGCGGCCGAGCAGCGCCCGCATGACGTCGGGCTCGTTGATCGTCCAGACGTGCACTTCGACGCCTGCGGCGTGGAAGGCCCGCAGCAGTCGGGGAGTGGTCGTCTCGCCGCCGAGCGCCCGTTCTGGGATCTGCACCGCGTGCACGCCGCTGAGCGCCGCGCGCACGAGCGGTACGGCTCCGAGGCGCGCCGCGACGAGAGCGGCGGCGAAGCGAGGTGCCGAGGCGCTCGTCGCGACCTCGGGCAGCAGCCGCAGAGCGGCCGCGCGGCGCCGCTCGCTGAACGACGTGAGCAGAACGCGATGCTCGGCCCGTAGCTGCCGCACCGCGTCGACGGTCGGCGCCACCGCATCCGCGCACTTCAAGTCGATGTTGAAGCGCGCCTCGGGGAATGCCTCGAGCGCGTCGGCGAGGGTCGCGAACCCCTGGTCGCGGCCGAGGGGAATCCCTGCGAGCTCGGCCGCCGTAAGGTCGCTGACGCGGCCGGGGATGCCCGCGACGGGATCGAGGTCGGGGTCGTGGGCGATCATCGCGATGCCATCGCGGCTCGCGTGCACGTCGGTCTCGACGTGGTCGACCCCGAGCGCGAGCGCGTGGGCGAAGGCGAGGAGCGTGTTCTCGGGCGCCTCGATCGCGAGCCCCCGATGCGCGAGCACTCGGGGGCGCGCGGGCGAGAAGTACGCCTCAGCCTGCTCGGAGCGCACCTACGACGTCGCTCCCGGTGGCACGGGGTCGACGTCCGGGGCGCCGATGCGCGGGTCGGTCGCGCTCGCGCCCGACGCCGCCGCTGCCTCCGCCGCGCGGGCCGCCGCCTGACCGAACCCGTTCGTGACGCCCTTGAGCGCCTCGGTGAGCTCGCTCGGGATGATCCACATCTTGTTCGAGGCGCCCTCCGCGAGCTTCGGCAGCGTCTGCAGGTACTGGTACGCGAGCAGCTTGGGGTCGGGGTCGCCGACGTGGATGGCGGCGAAGACCGTCTTGATCGCCTCGGCCTCGGCCTCGGCGCGCAGGATCTGCGCCTTCGCGTCGCCCTCGGCCTGGAGGATCGCCGACTGGCGGGCACCCTCGGCGGTGAGGATCTGCGACTGCTTCGTACCCTCAGCGGTGAGGATGACGGCGCGGCGGTCGCGCTCGGCGCGCATCTGCTTCTCCATCGAGTCCTGGATGCTCGCAGGCGGGTCGATCGCCTTGAGCTCGACGCGATTGACGCGCAGTCCCCACTTGCCGGTCGCCTCGTCGAGCACGACGCGCAGCTGGCCGTTGATGTTGTCGCGGCTCGTGAGCGCCTCTTCGAGGTTCAGGCCTCCGACGACGTTGCGCAGGGTCGTGACCGTCAGCTGCTCGACGCCGGCGAGGTAGTTGGCGATCTCATACGTCGCGGCGCGCGCGTCGGTGACCTGGAAGAAGATGACGCTGTCGATCGAGACCACGAGGTTGTCCTCGGTGATGACGGGCTGCGGCGGGAACGACACGACCTGCTCGCGCATGTCGACGAGCGGGCGCAGCCGGTCGATGAAGGGCACGAGGATGTTGAGGCCCGGCTGGAGCGTCTTGTGGTACCGCCCGAGGCGCTCGACGACACCCGAGTACGCCTGCGGGATGATGCGGATGGCCCGCAGCAGCACGACGACGACGAAGATGCCCAGAACGACCAGCAGGGCCACGATGAAGATCTGGCCGGTGAATTCGGCGGGGGTGATCACTCGGTGGTGCTCCTCTCCTCGGGCGCGACCTCGGCGGTCGCCCCGTCGATGCGGGTGACGACCACGCGGTCGCCCTCTCGCAGGGTGATGGTCTCGTTCGCGGCGTCGAGCCGCGAGGTCCAGGTCTCGCCGTTCGCGAGCCGCACGTACCCGTCGACGCCGCGGAAGTCGGCCGTGACGCGGCCGCGCATGCCGAGCAGAGCATCCACGTTCGTCAGCGCACCGCGCTCATCGCCGCCTCGTCGCAGAGTCTTGAGCAGCAGCGGCCTGATCGTGAACAGCAGCAGCGCCGAGATCACGGCCGCGAGCCCGATCTGCAGCCACCAGGGCCCGCCGGCGAGGTTCGTGCCGAGCCCGCCGATGAGGCTGCCCGCGCCGATCATGAGGAACGTGAACTCGAGCGTGAGCAGTTCGATGATCACGCAGACCAGCACGAAGACGATCCAGATGATCCAGAGATACTGGGTGATGTCGGGCAACGGCGCCTCTTCCCGGGGTCGACTGATGCTCACGCTATCACCGGGCACCGACACCGCCGGGGCCCGACGCGGCGGGCATCCGCGGTAGGGTCGAGACTCGTGAACAGCCCTCTCGCTCCCGGCTCGCTCGCCGGCAAGACCGCCCTCGTCACCGGCTCCTCCCGCGGCATCGGCGCCGACACCGTGCGCTACTTCGCCGCCGCCGGAGCCAACGTCGTCATCAACTTCCGCTCGAAGGCCCCGCGCGCCGAGAAGCTGCTCGCCGAGCTCGAGGCGAACGGCACGCAGGGTCTCGCGATCGGCGCCGACCTCACCGACCCCGCCTCGGTCGAATCGATGATGGATGCTGTGCGCGAGCGCTTCGGGCACCTCGACATCCTCGTGCTCAACGCCTCCGGCGGCATGGAGGCCGGCATGGGCGAGGACTACGCGCTGCGCCTCAACCGCGACGCCCAGGTCAACGTGCTCACGAAAGCGATGCCCCTGCTGCAGGAGGGCTCGCGCGTCATGTTCGTCACGAGTCACCAGGCCCACTTCATCCGCACCGTGCCGACGATGCCCGAGTACGAGCCCGTCGCGCTGTCGAAGCGTGCTGGTGAGGATGCTCTGCGCGAGTTCATCCCGCAGCTTCAGGCTGCCGGCATCGGCTTCACGGTCGTCTCGGGCGACATGATCGAGGGCACCGTCACGGCGACGCTGCTCGACCGCGCGAGCCCCGGAGCGATCGAGGCTCGCAAGGAGGCCGTCGGCAAGCTCTACAACGTCTCGGAGTTCGCCGCCGAGGTCGCGCAGGCCGCCGTCGACCCGGTGCCCGCCGACAACACGCGCCTCGTGGGCGACGTCGGCTACTTCACCGACTACGCCGCGGGGGAGTAGCGCTGTGGCCCCCACGCCGGGCCTGCGCCGGTCATCCCGGATTCTGCTGATGGATCCTTCGGGAGCCGCGCTGCTGTTCTTCACGGCCTCGCCCGACACGACGCGCTTCGCCCGCTGGATCACGCCGGGCGGGGGAGTGGACCCCGGGGAGTCGCACGCCGAGGCCGCGATCCGCGAGCTGTTCGAGGAGACGGGCCTCGTGGTCGAGTCGGTCGGCGACCCGGTGTGGAGCCTCGACTTCGACGTGACGTGGGATGCCGCGGATCACGACCGCGGTCACGCCGAGTACTACCTGGTGCGCTGCGAGCGCTTCGAGCCGGTGTCGACGAACTGGACCGATGACGAGCACA
>JAOASR010000034.1 GCA_030158585.1 Microcella sp. | reverse complement strand
TGCCGGGTCGGATCGCGCTCGGGCTCGCCGGCGTCGCCCTCTTCGCAGTCGCCGCGTTCCCGCTTCCGGCGGATGGGATGTCGCTCGAGCACCGGCTTGCCGCCATGGCGGGCTTCGTGCTGCTCGCGCTGTGGCCGGTGCTGAGCATGCGGCGCGGGCGGGAGTACCCGTGGCTGCTGCGGCCCGTGGGCGCTGTGCTCAGCACGGTGGTCGTCGGCGCGACCTGCGTGGCGTTTGCCGTCATCGAATCGCAGCCTGACGCGACTCTGGTCGGGTTCGCCGAACGCGTCGCGGCGTACCTCGAGTCACTGTGGCCTGTTGTTGTGGTCCTCGTCATGTGGCGGCACCGGCAGCGGCAGACGCCCGAGCTGCCCATTACTCGGTAACAGGCTGCCGGTTCGCTCGTCAAGTCGCCGAGGCTGTCATCGCGGGGGAGAGCTCGCCCGCCTCGGAGGAGGGCGCGCTCATCGCCTCCGTCGACGCGGTCCTCGCGCAGCAGCCCGACGTGCTCGAGAAGATCCGCGCCGGCAAGGTTCAGGCCGCCGACGCCGTCATAGGTGCGATCATGAAGGCGATGGGCGGCAAGGCCGATGCGGCGCGCGTGCGCGAGCTCGTTCTGGAGCGCGCCGCGCAATAGCGCGAATCGCAACGCACATGTTGTGGAGGATACTTTCGAAAGAGCCCTCCACAACGGCCAGTGTCAGGCGGCGTCGTCCAACATCGGCAGAAGCTCCTTCACCGGGTCCCAAATTTCGAGCACTTGCTGGTCGTTGAAGTTCGCCCATGTGGACACAAACGCTCGCGCGGTGACGTCCTCCGAAAGGAAGTCCAGGAAGTCACCGATCTCCCGGAAGATCGTGTGCCGGTCGCGGTTGAGTCGCATCGACTCCTCAAGTGCTGCGCTCACCTTCTCTTGCTGCGCAGTGTCCAGTTGAAGAGCCAGGGTGAGCTTGGGAAGAACTCGGCCGTCCGAGTCGATCATGGACTGGATAGTGCTGGTGACCATATCTTCTGGTGAGGACTCGCCGGGAATGAAGCTCAAGAAAGGATTGTCCTCTTTCGTGCGGTTCGCGGCAGCGGTTGCCTCGTAACCAGATTCTCCACTCTTATCTCCGTCTAGGAGCGCGACTGCCGGAAACCTACTCGCGGGGTTGCTGTTGTTGAAGCGAGCTTGGTCGCGTGCTGGCGCCGCGCCACCCACAGAGTGAAAAGTTATTCCTTTCAGATCGAGCTTCTGGGCTGACAGCTCCATGTATCTGCGAAGCGTCACTTCTGCAACCAAGGCCCCAAACTTGTCTTCAGCAAAAATCGCCAGTCGGGCATCTATCTGACCGGTCAAGGCCCTCAGGGACTCAATGTCCAATTTTCCCTGCGTCAGTTCGCCGCGATAAGCAGACCATACGGCGTCTCCCGGGAGAGGTCGAAGCGCGGCATTCGAGTGTGTGGTGAATATTACTTGACAGCCCTTTCTTCGACAAACCTCAACAAAATACTCCACGAGTCTCTGTGTGGCGATCGGGTGCAGGCCGTTCTCCACCTCTTCTACGAGAATCAGCGCGTTGTCTTGAACTGACTCAATCTCACCGACGATCCTGATGATGCTTGCTTCCCCTGCACCAAAGTGAAACTCGGAATACCCCGGTAGGTCTGGGTCGTCGGAACGGTGGGCGAGAATCGAGTACTTTCCGTCCTTGTCTGCGTCGACGCGCAGATAGTTTGCGGCGTCCTTGCCAAGAATTCTCTCGACTGCCTGGACCACGCCTTCCTGGAAGTTCTCCTCGTTCACACCCACGAAGTCCCCCTTAGCAAACTGGTACGACTCCGTCTTCTCCGACACGGGAAGCGTCCTGTTCACGCCAATCACTTTCACCGGTCTCGCCACGGCTTTCCTGTTCCACTTCGATCGACCCGTGGTGCCCGCGGAATAGGACGCGGTGCGAGGAATAGTCGCGCCATCTGCGAGGACGTCATACTCAACCCTCCAGCCGTTCATCGAATCGTCGTAGGTGCCGCTTCTCGCAAAGAAGCGACGTGGCTGGACCTCCTCGTAAATGAGGCCTGCTGCGCCTAATACTGTAGTTTTTCCCGCTCCATTTGCACCGACTAGTGCGGTGACAGGAAAGTCGAACCTGATCTTTGAGTTCTTGAAGCCACGAAGTCTCTGCAGGTCAATTGCATAAAGGTAATGCCGATATCCGCGCTTTCGCACTCGGTCAAAGAGTTCGTTGATCTCACTCGGCCTAATCTGACTCATCGTCTTCCTTTAGTCTCTGAACTGGGTTGGGTTACTTGAAGTTCGATCGGTCGTGTCGTTTGTCATACCGCGCGCCCAACACGAATTGCGCCGACCCAGAGCCCGTCACGCGCCCGAGTCATCCCGACGTAGAGCTCGCGCCGTTCGATTTCCCAGCGCTCTCGCACGCCGTCACCAGAGGGGGCGACGGTACCGAGCAGCGACTCGCGCACTCGCGCCACGAGCACCTGCTTGAACTCGAGCCCCTTCGCGCGCTTGATCGTGCCGACCTTCACGCGGTCGGTCACCGCACCGGAGTAGTCGGTCAGCATGACCGTCTCGAGCCCGGCACGGCGCAGCGCTCCGGCGCATGCCTCAGCGTCGCGGTTCGTGGCGCAGAGCACGCCGATGTCGCCGGCCGAGACACCCGAGATGACGAGCGACCGCACGTGCGACACGAGCGCCGCGTCGTGCTCGGCCGCGGAGGTGAAGACTGCCGACTGCGGGGCGGGGCCCGTCCTCGGGATGGCGACCGCCGCATCCCCTCGCAGCGCGCCGCCTTCGATGTCGACGAACTCGTCGCCCTCGACGACCGTCGCCGCGAAGGCCGCGATCTCGCGGGTGTTGCGGTAGTTGGTTGAGAGCACGACGCCGCGTCCGGTGACCGTCAGGCCGGCCTCGCTGAGCGTGTAGCCGCCGGGGTAGATGGTCTGCTGGCCGTCGCCGATGAGCGTCAGACCGTCGGGGCGATCGCCGACGAGGGCGTAGAGCATCCGGATCATGGCGCACGAGAGGTCTTGCGCCTCGTCGATGACGACCGCGCTGACTCCCTCGAGCGGGCGCTCGCGCAGCGACGCCTCGGCGCGCAGGATGACGTCTTCGAAATCCATGACGCCAGCGTCGCGGAGGTTCTGCTGGTACTGCAGGTAGAGCCGCCACACCTCGCGACGCTGGTCGACGCTCAACCGTCGGCGGCGGCCGGCACGGGCGAGGTCGGCATACTGCTCGAAGGTCGTCAGGCCGCGGCCCTTGATGACGTGCAGCAGCTCGTCGTGCCAGTACTTCGTGTTGCGGTCGAGCGCGGCGAGCGGTCCGCGCGCGCCGACCTGAGCCCACGCGCGCGTGAAGGCCTGGTTCGCCTCGGGCAGCTTCACGACCACCCGGTGCCCGCGCTCGCGCAGCACCCGCAGCGCGAACTGGTGGATGCCGGTGAACTCAACCCGGTCGGCCACCTCCGGCGCGAGCCGCGTCATGAGCGTGGCGAGCACGTCGGGCAGCGTGCGCACGTAGGTGGTCACGATCACGCGACCGGTGGATGCCCGAGCCAGGTACGCCGCACGATGCAGTCCGACGACCGTCTTGCCGCATCCTGCCGGGCCGCGGATGCGCGAGGGGCCGCTGAAGCTGCGCCGCACGAGCTTCGCCTGGTCGGGGTGCAGGAAGGCCATCCACTCCTCGATGGGGGCGGCGAGCATCCCAGCCAGGAAGGTGTCGGCGATCTCGTCGAGCGTCAGCAGAGGCTCGGCCTCGGTGACGATCGGGTCGGGGATGCTCACGTCGAGTTCGAGCGGAGCCTCGCCCACGAGCGGGAAGTGGTCGAGCACCAGGCTCAGCACGGCGTTCTGCTGGCGGTCGGTGAGCCGGCGCCCGAACCCGGCGATGTGCTTTGCGGCGGCTCGCTCGCCGACCACCATGAGGCCGCCGAGACCCTGCAGGGGAGTGGGCGGCATCGACGACCCGGCGAGGACGACGAGCACGTGCACCTCCCCGGGTGCGAGGCCGAGCTCGGCGAGGGCGGCCTCGGTGCTGAAGCCGACGTCGGCGAGGCCGGCGAGCTCGTCGGTGACGTCGGCCTGGCCGCGGAAGATGCGGCCCGCGGCGATGGTGACGTCCTTCCAGCCCTTGGTGTCGACGACGAAGACGCCGCCGGGGCCTACGAGCACGTGGTCGATCTGCGCGCGGCTGCCGCGGCGGGCTCCGGGCCAGCCGCGGTCGTGGAGGAACGTGTAGCCCTGCGCGGTCAGCGGGGCGAGGGTTCCGGCGACCTGGCGCTCGGTGCGGTTCGCGACCATCCAGCGCTGCGCCTCGTCGCGCGCGATGGCGGCGAGGCGCTGGTGCTCATCGGCGATGGCGACGAGACGGCGAGCTTCAGTGCCCGCAGACCTTCCCGCCTCGCCCATGCGCCCCCTTGCTGAGTAGACCTCCAGTCTGAGGGACGGGCAGTGGGTTCAGGAGCCCTGGTGTGCGCCCACTTCGGGGGGTTTGTGGCACCGTCGCATGGAGGTGGAGCTGGCTCGCGCTTCGTCGATGCCTTCCCCCGCGGGCGGTGTGTGCGTGCGGAGGCACCTGCCCCGGCACGCGCACACGACAAACCTGGAACCGCACCAGCAGAGTCCGCGCGGCTCACTGACGCAAGCCAATCGAGGGCTCACACGTGCATGACCGCCTGCGCGGCCAGGCGCAGCGTCTCGGTCTCGGCCTCGAGCCGCAGACCGCTCGTGGGCAGGGCGCGCTCGAGCAGGAGGCCGTTGACGATCGTCGACAGGAATTGCGCCCGCTGCTCGACCTGACCGGCGGGCATCGCGCCCTCGGCGATCAGCACCTCGAGCCAGCGCTCGATGCGATGCCGGCCCAGGCGCTCGAGAGAGAGGTAGGTCGCGGCCTGGTCCTCCGAGGGCGGCGAGGCGACGTAGGCCTCGTACAGGGCGCCGATCTGCCGTCGAGCCTGCTCGCCCGCACCGACGGTCGACAGCAGCAGGCGCAGACACGCCACGAGACGATCGGCCGCCGGTACCGAGCGATCGGCCATGGGGTCTTCGGGCAGCTCCAGGTCGTACAGGCCCGCGACGACGGTGTCGATCAAGGCGCGCTGGGTGGGGAAGAAGTGCCGCAGCGACCCCGTGCTCACCTGGGCCCGCGCGGCGACCGCTCGCACGCTCAAGCGCGCGGTCGGGTTCTCGCTGAGCATCGTCGCCGCGGCTATCAGGATCCGACTGCGCGTATCCGGCGACTCGGGGCTCGTGGTCATCGTGACCTCCTCACTCGCTCATTTCTATCACAGTGTGTTACTGTCGTCGCCGTTGGGCACTAGCACGGTGTACTAAAACGACGAGAGGATGCCCGTGGTTCGCTGGATCGGACGATATCGACGCACGCGCGCAGGGTCAGGAGAGCCCCTGCAGCGCTTTCGGTGGTGGCAGCTCTTCGGGCGGTCACTGCGCACGATCGACCTGCGCGGCGACGGAGCGGCGATGAGCACCTACGCCGTCGACGTGCGGCGCGGGGGAGACGCGAGCGACGGGGCGGTCCGCGCCCGCCTCTACGTCGACGGGGCCCTCCAGGCCTACTCGACCCTGCCGGCCCGCTTCGAGGTGCCCGGCGGGCGGATCGAGGTGGCGACCAGTGGCTTCGGCCTCAAGCGCTGCCACTTCGTGGCCACCGACGGCGCGCAGACGCCGCTCACCCCCGACCCGGCGAGCGCAGAAGGCCGACGCGAGGAGCTGCACCGGCGACGCCCGCGGCTGAGTCGAGCGATCGGCGTGATCTCGGCGCTGCTCATCGTGATCGGGCTGTGCGTCGAGCTTCCGCGGCTCGCAGCGGCTCTGTCGAGCATCCCGCTCATCGCCGACTCGGTCGGCGTCTTCACGTCGCCCATTCAGCTGCCCCTCGCCGTCAACCTGCTCATCGGACTCGGAGCCGTGCTCGGCGGCACCGAGCGAGCGCTGCGCCTGCGCGCCGGCTGGATCGACGAGCTCGCCAGCTGACTCCTACGGCCGCGGATCCTCCGAGTCGTACTCGCGCAGCGTGCGCTGCACCCGCAGAATCACCGCCGCAGCGACGACGATCACGAGCCCGCCCAGCAGCGGCGGGAACCACAGCAGCGCCGTCACGCTCAGCACCCCCACGTACAGATCGCCCACGCGCGGCCCGCCCGTGACGACGACGGTGAAGAGCCCCTGCAGACGCCCGCGCATCGCATCAGGAACCGACGCCTGCAGCATCGTGTTGCGGTAGATCATGCTCACGCTGTCGGCCGCGCCCGAGAGCGCGAGCAGCACGCTCGCCGCGATGAGGGCCGGCCAGTTCACGTCGCTCCACGACTCCGAGACGGCAGCACCCGACGTCGCCGCGAGCAGCAGCACCACGCCGAGCCCGACGATCGTGACTCCATACGCTCCGACGCCGATGATGACGCCCAGCCCGTGTCGCCGCACCGCGCCGAGGCGTCCCGAGAAGACGCCCATGAACAGCACGCCCACCGCGATGGCAGACGACAGCACGCCCACCGTCACGGCCCCGCCGCCGATGAGCACCGCCCCAATCGCCGGAAACAGCACGCGCGGGTTGCCGAACGTCATCGCGAAGATGTCGAGCAGGAACGAGGCACGGATGTTCGGCGCCACCCGCAAGAAACGCGCACCTTCGACGACCGACCGCAGCCCGGGCCGCAGCACCTCACCCTCGGGGCGCACCGGCGGCAGCGTGTACAGCCCGAGGAAGGCGGCGATGAAGAGCACCGTGTCGATCGTGTACGTCCACGAGATGCCGACGCTCGCCACGAGCACGCCCGCGAGCGCCGGGCCGATCGTCAGCATGAGCCCTGCGCTGATGCCGCCGAGCGCCCCGGCAGCGGGCAGCAGCTCGCGCCGAATCAGCCGCGGAACTATCGCCTGCCGCGCCACCCCCACCATCGTCGCGGCGACCGTGTTGAGCGTGATGAGCAGGTACAGCGGCAGCACCGGCTCGGCGCCCGACCACGAGTACACCGCGAGCCCCGCGGTCGACCCCCACGCGACGATCGCCGACAGCAGCGCGACGATGCGCCGATCGAACGAGTCGGCAAGCACGCCGCCGTAGAGCCCCGCGATGATCATCGGCACGAGCGCGAACGCGGCCACGTACGACACCATGAGCGTCGACTGCGTGCGGGCGTAGACATCCAGCCCCACCGCCAGAATCGTCATCTGGCTACCGATGCCCGTGATCGTGCCGCCCATCCACATGCGGGCGAACGCGGGGCTCTCGCGCAGCGGAGCGAGGTCGACGAAGTGGCCGCGGGTGAGCGACGCGCGTGGAGCTGAGATGGTGTCCTCCGAAGAAAACGCACCGGCAGGGGATGCCCGTGGTGCGACCCTCCATGCAATCACGTTCGCGCGCGAACGATTCCCATCGCGGCCGATGTCGCCCGCGCCCGCTACTGTCGCCCCATGAAGCCCGAGCATCGAACGGGGCCGTGGCCGCGCAGCGTCGTCTTCGCCCTCGTGTCGATCCTCGCTGGAGCGCTCGTCGGTGGCGTGATCATGCTCGTCACTGCCGACCCGGCGAGCGCGCTGGTGTTTGCGACCATGGGCATGCTCGCCGGTGGCGCGCTGGCATTCGTCGGCGTCATCGGGTCCGTCGTCGGCGGCTGGCTCGTCGCCACCCGCACGACCAGCCTCGCGCTGCGCGGGCTCGGCGTCGCCCTCGGGGCGTCCGTTGTCCTCGGCGCCATCGCCGCTGGCATCGGCGTCGAACCCCTCGCGGCAGGCACCCTCACGGCGGTCATCGTCGCGAGCCTCACGGTCTCAGCCCTCGCCCCGTGGCCCGGAGGGTTCGCCCGCCCGGCGCCCGACATGAGCGGAGTCGCCGACGACACGGCGCCCGACGTCGGCGGCTAACGCCAGACTGCTCGCATGCCGATCGCCTTCGACTTCGAGAGCGCCCTCTTCGAGTGGAGCGGCAACGCCGCCTGGCACTTCGTCGCCGTGCCCGAGCCGATCAGCGACGAGATCGCCGCCCGCATGGAGGGCTTCACGCGCGGCTTCGGCAGTGTGCGCGTGCAGGTGCGCATCGGGGGCAGCGCGTGGGCGACGAGCGTCTTCCCCGACTCGAAGATGGGCGTCTACCTGCTGCCCGTGAAGAAGGCCGTCCGACAGGCCGAGGGCCTCACCGCCGGCTCGACCGCGCGCGTGCACCTCGAGCTAGCCGAGCTGCGCCCGTGACGACGCACGCCTTCCTGCTGCGCGCCGTCAACGTCGGCGGCACGGCCAAGCTCCCCATGGCCGAGCTCCGCGCCCTCGCCGCCGAGCTGGGAGCCACCGACGTCGCCACCTACATCGCCTCCGGCAACCTGCTCGCCACGTCGCCCGGCCCGCCGGCCGAATTCGCCGCGGCCCTGTCGGCGGCCATCGAGCAGCGCTACGGCTTCGCGCGCGAGGTCATCGTGCGCGACCGTGCGGCGCTGCGAGCGGCCCTCGCCGAGCATCCGTTCGAGGTGACGGATGCTGCGCGCTCGTTCATCGCACCCCTCACCGCAGCGCCCACCGCCGACGCGCTCGCGGCCGCAGGCGAACTCCCTCGCGGCCTCGACCGGTGGAGCGTGATCGGCGCCGACCTGCATGTGCGCCACGAGAACGCAGCCGGCCGCGCCGACCTCGACGTCGCCCGACTGCTGCGCACCCTCGCCGTCGCGGGCACCGCCCGCAACCTGCGCACGATCGAGACCCTCATCGAAACGATGGAGCCGAGCGACGGCTAGGCGTACGTGACGCCCGTCAGGCGCTCCGACTCGCTCCACAGCAGCTCGCCGACGCCCGGCTCGAGCGCGCCCGCGGGCACCTCGGCATGGGTCGTGCCGCCGCGCAGCTCGCGCCGTCCGTTCGGGCCGTAGTAGCCGCCCGGCTCGACGTCGGCGGCGGTCGCGGCGTAGATCGAGGGGCGCGCGCCGTCGGCTCCGGTCTGGCCGACGAGCAGCGAGAGCTTCATCGCCCACTGCGGAATCGGCTTCTTGCCGAAGCGCGGCCCGTTCGAGGCGAGATTCGTCGTGCTGAAGCCGGGGTGCGCGGTGACCGAGGTGAGCCCCCAGCCCGCGGCAGCCGATCGCGTCTGCAGCTCGCGGCCGAACACGAGGTTGGCGAGCTTCGTCATCGAGTACACCCGCCACGCGTCGTACGGCGTCTCGCCGAGCAGCGCTTCGCGGCTGATGCGGCCGGGGCGCGCGGCGATGCTCGCTGTCGACACGACGCGGGGCGACGCGGCCGCGCGCAGCGCCGGCAGCAGCAGGCCCGTGAGCGCGAACGGCCCGAGGTGGTTGGTGCCGAACTGCAGCTCGAAGCCGTCGGCGGTCTCGAGGCGCTCGGGCACCGCCATCACTCCGGCGTTGTTGACGAGGATGTCGAGGGGCCGCGACTCCGCCACGACCTGCGCCGCGAAGGCGCGCACGCTGTCGAGCGACGCGAGATCGAGCGACCGCACCTCGAGCGTGCCGCGGGGCGAGCGGGCGAGCAGCTCGCGGCGAGCATCCGCCCCCTTCGTCTCGTCGCGCGAGGTCATGATGACGTCGGCGCCGGCGGCGGCGAGAGCGGCCGAGATCTCGAGGCCGAGGCCGCTGTTGGCTCCCGTGACGACAGCGAGACGGCCGTTCAGATCGGGCAGGGGACGGTCGAGAGACGATCGGCGAGGCATGCGTCATTCCTATCGAGGGCCGCTGGGAGAAGGTCGGCCCGGCGCATCCCGACAGCAGGGCGCGGATGCTCGGCGCAGGCAATGCGAAGGGCCCGGCGCCACCGCACCGAGCCCTCCGCCGTCTGTGCCCCCGGCGAACCGGGGGAGGGGCGCCTACGCGTGCTGACCCGCGTGCACGCCCTCGCTGATCTCTTCGACGACCTTCGCGCAGAACGCGGGCAGGTCGTCGGGGGTGCGGCTCGAGACGAGGCCCTGGTCGGTCACGACCTCCTCGTCGACCCAGCGCGCGCCGGCGTTGACGAGGTCGGTGCGCAGCGACGGATAGCTCGTGATCTCGCGGTCGCGCACGACGTCCGCCTCGATGAGAATCCAGGCTCCGTGGCAGATGACGCCGACGGGCTTGCCCTGCTCGAAGAAGCGCTTCGCGAACGCGATCGAGTCCTTGTCCATGCGCAGGTGGTCGGCGTTGACGACGCCGCCGGGCAGCACGAGGGCGTCGAAGTCGTCGGCCGAGACGTTCGCGATCGCGGCGTCGACGGGCTGCGAGTGGCCCTTCTTGCCCTCGACCTTGTCGTCCTTCGGCGAGACGAGCGTCGCGGTGGCTCCCGCCTGCGTGACGGCCGCCCAGGGCTCGGTCAGCTCGCTGTCCTCGTATCCGTCGGTGAGCAGGAAGGCGACGGTGCGTCCGGTGATCTCGGCCATGGCGTATCTCTCCTTAGCGTTCGGTGCGATGCGCGGGCCACGTTAGCCACGCCCACCCCCGAACGGGGGGTATTGCCAGGTGGCGTCAAGGCTGCGCGCACGGGGCGCCCAGGGCGCGCCCGGTCGACGTCGATCGAACGGCGGGGAGGCGTCTAGCGCTGCCGCAGTCGGATGAGCCGCGTCTGCGTCGACTCGTCGAGCGCCGCGATCGAGTTGCGCGACTTCACGAACTCCGAGAACGAGCCGAAGCCGAGCGCCTTCTCGTTGAAGGTCGGGTCGAGACGCACCATGAGGTTCTTGACCGCTGACGCGTGCACCCACTCGCTGTCGACCTCGCGCTCGTGCGCCTGCTGCAGGGCGCGCATGAGCAGCTTCGTCCACGTCTTCTGCGAGGCGCTCGAGGTGCTCGCCGTGCTCGCGGCGGCCGTCGAGGCGGTGGCCGACGAGGCTCGGCGTGAGCCCTTCTTCGGCGCAGCATCCGTCGCCACCTGCTCGGCCTCGGGCTGCTCGACGGCCTCGTCGAAGTCGGCCGCGATGTGCTTCGCAGCACGGATGCCCGGCATCGAGTCGTAGTCGGCGAACTCGTTGCACGCCGCCGCCAGCGACCTGCTCGTGCCGCCCGCGACGCCGACGCCGACGACGTACCGCCCGAGCCGCTTCGCGCGCTGGGCGAGCGGGATGTAGTCGCTGTCGCCCGCCGCGATGACGACGTGCGTGATGTCGGGCAGGCGGAACAGGTCTTCGATGACGTCGACCGCGAGTCGGATGTCGGCGCCGTTCTTCATCTGCGCCGTCGCGGGGAAGAGCTGGGTGAGGTCGACCGCGCGCTCCATGAGCTGCTTCTGGTAGCTCGCGTTCACGCCCACCGACCAGTCGGCGTAGGCGCGGCTCACGACGACGTCGCCGAACGAGGCCGCGTAGTCGAGGATCGCGCTGATGTCGACGGTCGCGGCGTGGATGCGGGCCTTCTGCTCGTCGGTCGCGTCGGCGAGGCCGGGGCCGAGTCGGTAGACGTTGTTCTTGCGCCAGGCTCCACGGCCGTGCACCTGGTCGTAGCGCGAGATGACGATGTTGTCGAAGTCGATGTAGACAGCGACGCGCTGCTCGGGAGTGGCCATGCGGCTCATCCTGTCAGTACACCGCCGGTTGGAGGCGGCTGCTCGTCAGTACCAGTGATCGACGCTCACGAGCGGGCTGCCGTTGATCGGGATGACGACGAGCGCGAGCGCGAGCAGATTGAGCGCCACCGTGCACCAGAACATGATGCGGAAGCTCTGCTTGACGGTCTTGTGACGCAGGAGGCGCTGGCCCAGGATCGCGCCCGGCCAGCCGCCCGCGAGCGCGATGAGGTGCAGCGTCGATTCGGGGGTGCGCCAGCCGCCCGTGGCCGCGCTGCGCTTGTCGCTGAAGTAGAGCAGTGCCGAGCACAGGCTCATGCCGGCGTAGAGCACGACGACCCAGAAGGGCATGCCCCAGACGAGCAGGCCCAGCAGCAGCACCGTGACGAGGGTGCCGATGGCGAGCACGTCGAGGCCGGTGCGGGCGTACCCGGTGCCGGTGCGTCGGGCCTCGCGCGGCAGGCCGTCGCTGCGAGGCGTCGCGGCGGCGCGCTTCACGCCGTCGATGCTCGCGTCGACCGCTTGCGAGCGGCCCGTGCTGTCGCGCTCGATCTCGAACCGCACGTGGTCGCCCGCCACCGGCCGACGCTCGATCGCGCCGAAGGCCGAGACGTGCACGAAGAGCTTCTCGCCGCCGCCGTCGGGGCGGATGAAGCCGAAGCCGCGGTCGTCGTTCCAGCGCGCGAGGGTGCCGGTTCGGCGGTGCTGCGGCTGCGCTGTCACGGCCCCCACTGTGCCAGAGTTCGCTGATCGGCGGAGGACAGACCGCTCGTGCCACCCGCACACGCTGACGGTGAGCGCAATCCTCTCCCCAGAGTGACGAATCCTCTGTACAGTGATCTTGCGAACGTCAGTTGAGTGATCGTCATTCCAACGTCGTCGCCACCACAGCGCAGGAGCACCACATGCGGGGCACGCTTTCTCACGGTACGACACGACTCTCCACCCGCGCGCCGCGCCGCGTCATCCCCCCGCTCTCCGGCGCCGCTCTCGGCCTCGCCGCACTGGCCCTCCTGGCCGGATGCACGACTCCGGCCCCCGAGACCGCCCCGGTCTTCGCGACCACCGCGGGCGACTCCGACCAGGCCGTCACCGCCGCGTGCTGGCGCGTCGCGAATGCGATGACGCTCGCCACCAACGCCGAGCGCGGGCTCGCCGAGGGCCGCTGGCTCGCCGCCGAGGCCGACGGGGCCTATCGAGCGGCCGCTCGCATCCTCGACTACATCCCCGTTCCCTCCAGCTCGCCCGTCTCACTGCCGCTCATCGCCCTGCAAGAGCTCGTCGACGCCCCCGGCTCGACCGAGCCCGGCCACGGCCTCGACCCTGCCGACCCCGTCTGGCAGAGCACGGTCGAGCGTGTGCTCTCCTCCTGCGCCGCCGAGGGCGTCGCCGTCACCATCGACGAATGGACTCCGTGATGTCCGCCACGACTCTTCTTCCCCGCACCGGCCGCCCGCCCGCCGTCGACGACGACGGCCCCATCTGGCAGCTCGATCAGCGCGCGGTGCCCACGACGTGGGTGGCGGTGTGGGATGCCCTGCGCGCCGTGCCCGGAGTCATCTCCGGCCCCTCCGCCCTCGCCGAGCCTGGCTCGCGCGCCGTGCTCGTGCCCTCGGTCGCGTTCCCCGTGCCGGGCACCTCGTTCGCTCCGGATGGCGCTCCTCTCGAGCCGGCCCACCTGCACAGCCCGGCCGATACGAGCATCCACATCGTTCTGCCGCCCGCCCGTGGCGCCCTGCTCATCGCGCAGGGCTGGGCCGTGCGCTGCCCGCGCGCCGTGCACGGCACCGAACTCATCCTCTTCGCCCCGCGCGATGAGGCCGAGCTCGAGGTCGTCGTCGCGCTCGCGCGCGAGAGCGTGCGCTGGTCGCTCGCCGAGAACGACGTCACGACGTTCCACCGGCCTGCGCGCCCGAGCGCCGAGTTCGTGCGCTCGCTCGGCGAGTCCGCTCAGCGGCCGAGCAGCCGATCCTCGGCGATGTAGTCGAACCACTCCGAGGCGCCGTAGCGGGTCGCGAGAGCCGGGAACCGCTCACGCCAGTCGGCGTCGCGAACGGCATCGAGCATCCGGTCGATGGCAGAGCCGATCGTCGCCCGGTGCGAGCCGACCGGTTCGTAGCCGAGCTCTGAGCGCGCGGCCTCCATCGAGAGCACGAGCGGTCGCGGCAGCGCCCACGGGTGGCCGCCGACCCCGTCGACGGGGCCGCCCTCGAGCAGCACGAACTCGCCAGCGTGCCCGAGGTGCGCGAAGACCGCCTGGCCGATCTCGAGCACGGTCGGTGCGGGGTCGTCGACGGCGTTGAGAACCCGACGGCCCGGATGCTCGCCCGCGAGCCGCACGAGCTCAGCCACGTTGACGCTCGCGCTCGTGCTGAAGCGGCTCTCGCCGAGATGCGCGAGGGGCGCGTGCTGGCGCCCGTCGAGCACGCGCTTGATGAAGAACCACTCGCGCAGCGCGGGGGAGTGCGGCCCGTGGATCGCGCCGGGGCGCAGGATCGTGACGGGCAGACCGTCGATCGCGAGCAGCGCGCGCTCGAGCGCCGCTTTCTGCGCCGAGTAGCCCAGGTCGTCGTCGGCGTCGATCGTCGGGTGCGTCTCGGTGAGCGGCACAGGGAAGACCGGGAAGTCGTCGTCGCCGGTCGCGATGTCGAGATAGGTGCCGTTCTCGCCGGCATAGACGGATGCGGTGGAGATCACCACGACGGAGCCCACGTCGCCGACGAGGCGGCCGTGCACCTCGGCGTCGGCCGGGGCGAAGGCGAGGCAGTCGAGCACGAGATCGGCGCCGCGGCAGAGGTCGGCGACGGCGTCGACGTCAGAGCGGTCGAGGCGCGCGGTCGCCGCATCGGCGAGAGCCCCATGCTCGAGCACGCGTTCGCCGCGGTGCGCGATCGTGACGCTCCAGCCGTTGTCGAGCAGTGTGCGGGCGGTCGCCGCCCCGAGCTGTCCGGTTCCGCCGAGGATCACCGCGCGCCGCGTCATGCGCCCGAGCCTACGGCTCTCGAGGGAGTGTCAACCCCCTTCAGCCCCAGCGCGACCCTGCCTAACGTTGCCGACGCATGAGAGAACCCGAACGGCGCGACCGCGCCACCCGGGACATGAGGGAGGTCAATATGACGAGCACCATCCATGCCGATGTCGTGGTCGACGTTCCCGTCGGCGTCGCGTACGACCAGTGGACCCAGTTCGAGTCCTTCCCGGACTTCTTGAGCGGCGTCGACAGCATCACGCAGCTCGACGACACGAAGCTCCACTGGGTCGTGAGCGTCGGTGGAGTCGAGCGCGAGTTCGACGCCACGATCACCGAGCAGCGTCCCGACGAGGTCATCGCCTGGCGCAGCGTCGAGGGCGAGCTGCACTCGGGTCGCGTCGTCTTCGCACCCGAGAGCGCGGGCTCGACCCGCATCGACGTCGAGATGTCGTGGGAGCCCGAGGGCTTCGTCGAGAAGGTCGGCGCGGCGCTCAAGGTCGACCAGGCGCAGGTCAGCAGCGACCTGAAGAACTTCAAGAAGCTGATCGAAGAGCGCGGAACGCCCGAGGGCGCCTGGCGCGGCGAGGTGCACGGTGGTCGGGTGACCGACCGCGACGACACCTTCGGCACCACCGGTCCGAGCATGCTCTAGTCGGTCACGAAGCAACGACGAAGGGCCCCGCCGCGGCGGGGCCCTTCGTGGTGGTGGCGAGGTCAGTCGTCGAGCGGGCGATCTTTGCGCTTGACGCTCGAGTGGCGAGCGTGGTGCATGCCCGCGAGTCGGGAATCCTCGGTGAGGTCGAGTCCGTGCGTGCTCGCGGCCGCGATGGCCATCTGCTCGAGCCACTCCCGGTCGATCTCGGGGTGGCGGCTTCCGCTGTAGCGGAAGTACATCGGGATCGATGGGTCGATCCAGATGGCGCTGCGGCCATCGCCAACAGCGGGCGAGTCGCGCCAGCTGAAGAAGAAGTTCTCTCCTCGTCGCAGCTTGGCCGACATGACGATCTGCACATGCGCGAGCACACGATCGTCGAATTGGATTTCCATCGACGGCGATCCGTAAATCAAAGCTCCCATGACGGGGCCCCTTTCGTTCGGGCGGCCTGGTCGTGCGCAAGAAGTGAAAACCCGCAGCCGCTCGTTCGCAAGGGTAACGATGTGAGACCCCCGAGTGGGGGGTAGACAAGATTTATTGCACTTATGAGACAGGTCGGAACGTTCCGTCAACCCTGAGCAGGCGATTGCTCTGCGACCTGGCACAATAGAAGCACCATGAAGATCTTCGCCGTCATCATCTCGCTCGCGCTCTTCCTCGCGTCGTTCCCGCTCTTCGCGTACGCCTTCTGGGTGCCGGAGGAGTGGGCGGCGATCACGTTCTTCACCGGCATCATGTCGGTCACGCTGTCGCTCGCGATTCCGTTCAACCTTCTCGGGCGCCGCGACTAGTCCTGCTTCGAGAGAGACCCCGTCGGCGATGACGGGGTCTTTTTCATGCCGTCTCGAGGATTCGAGCCGTGAACGCCTCGACCCGCTCGGTGAGGCCGGCGCTGCGGCGCGCGATGAGCTCATCGCGCATGAGACGCAGCTCGCTCATGCCGGGGAAGATGCGGATCATGATCGAGCACGCCAGATCGGCGCAGATGTAGGTGCCGATCGAGTTGCCGTCGCG
>JAOASR010000033.1 GCA_030158585.1 Microcella sp. | reverse complement strand
GGCGACGGAGGAGGCGAAGGCCGAGCGGTACCCCAACCGCATCTTCGCCGACGACTCGTCGTTCAGCGAGGCCGACCTGTCGTTCGTCGACTTCGACTCGTTCTCGAGCGACGACTTCACGCCGGGCACCTACAACTAGGCGCACCGGAGCATCCCCTTCGAACGGCCCTCGCCTCACGGCGGGGGCCGTTCGGCGTTTTCCGACCGGTCATCGTGCCCGCAGATGTTCGAGGAGCGAACATTTCGGGCTCTCCACCCCCGTCCGGGGACTGCCTCTCTTTATGTGAACAGGCTTCACTCGTAGGACCTCGACCCGGAGGATCTACCCACATGCCCGAGCTCCAGACCCGCGATGGCGGCGCGCCCTGCGCCCGCCTCGCCCCCATGCCCGCACCGGGCGCGCAGGCCCCCGCGCGCCCGGTGCGCAACACCGGCTTCACGCTCATCGAGCTCATCGTCGTGGTCGTGATCATCGGCATCCTCGCCGCGATCGCCATTCCGATCTTCCTCAACCAGCAGGCAGGTGCGCGCGGCGGGGCAGTCGAGTCGGCGCTCGCCAATGCCAAGACCCAGCTGGTGGCCGCCGTGGTCGAGAACGACGGTGACGCCCCCTCTGCGGCCACCATCGCCGACATCCTCGCCGCAGACGGCGACGACGCGGTCGACCTCGCGTTCTCGGGCGACGCGAGCGGCTGGTGCCTCAGCGGCACCCATGACGGCGTCTCGGGCATCACGTGGGCGGTCGACGACAGTAGCGGCGTCACCGAGGGCGCTGGCTGCACAGACTCGGGCGAGATCCTCGCCGAGGGGTGAGCATCCGCCCCGCTGACGCGTGGGGCTGATGGGGCGAGAGTGGCGACCCCGAACGGGGGACTACTCGGCGAACCACCCGTGTCGTACCGTCCCCTTGGGGGGCTCCAACGGTATTGGCGTCCCCATGAACGTGCATGAGGGGGAGGCCGGCAGTGCCGTCATTGACTGAGGTGCTGATCATCCGCGGCATCATGCCCATCGAGACGCTCGATGTGATGAGCGATGATCCGCTGGCCGAGGCGCACATCATCCAGATGTTCATGGACGAGGGGCGCGTCACGCCCGGCCAGATCGCCTCCGCCCGTGCCGAGGTCATGGGCCTGTCGTTCGTCGAGCTCTCTGAGTACCCCATCGACCGCACCGCCGTCGCCCTCGTGCCCGCCGCTCTGTGCCGTCGCCACAAGGTGCTGCCGATCCACATCGCGGGCGAGATGCTCACGCTCGCGATGGTCAACCCCGACGACGTCTTCGCGCTCGACGACGTGCGCGCGGCGACCCGCATGCGCATCGTGCCGATCGTCGCGGAAGAGAACGACCTCGCGCAGGCCGTCGAGAAGTTCCACCGCGCCGACAGCGAGCTCAACGAGCTCTCGAACGTGCTCGAGGAGGAGAACAAGTCCGACGACCTCGCCCTGGCGACGATGCGCGATGCCGACGCCGACGACGCGCCGATCGTGCGGTTCGTGAACCTCATCATCGGGCAGGCGATTCAAGACAGCGCGTCTGACATCCACATCGAGCCGGGCGAGCACGAGCTGCGCGTGCGGTACCGCATCGACGGCGTGCTGCACGAGATGCAGGCGGCGCCGCGCTCGGTCACCAACGGCGTCATCTCACGCTTGAAGATCATGAGCGACATCGACATCGCCGAGCGCCGGAAGCCGCAGGACGGCCGCATGTCGGTCAGCCACGGCGGCCGCAAGATCGACCTTCGCGTCGCGACCCTGCCGACGGTGTACGGCGAGAAGGTCGTCATGCGCATCCTCGACAACAACGCCACGCAGCGCGACATGAGCGAGCTGCGTCTGCTCGACCACAACTTCGAGGTCTTCAAGAACTCGTACACGAAGCCCTACGGCATGATCCTCGTCACGGGCCCGACCGGTTCAGGAAAGTCGACGACTCTCTACACGACGCTGCACGCCGTCGCGAAGCCCGAGATCAACGTCATCACCGTCGAAGACCCGGTCGAGTACCGCATGGCCGGCATCAACCAGGTGCAGGTCAACCCGAAGGCGGGCCTCACGTTCGCGAGCGCGCTGCGCAGCATCCTCCGCTCCGACCCCGACGTCGTGCTGCTCGGTGAGATCCGTGACAAAGAGACCGCGCAGATCGCGATCGAGGCCTCGCTCACCGGCCACCTCGTGCTCTCGACCCTGCACACCAACGACGCCCCGAGCGCGATCACGCGCCTCATCGAGATGGACATCGAGCCCTTCCTCGTCGGCTCGGCGCTCGACTGCGTCGTCGCCCAGCGCCTCGCCCGCAAGCTCTGCGACCGCTGCAAGCAGCCCTACCAGGGCGACACCGAGCAGATGGCGTTCGGCGTGAACCTCGCGCAGGCGTTCGGCAGCGGCGGATTCTCTGACGCCGAGGGCGCCGAGCACGTCGCCGGCACCGATCTCGCCTTCGCCTCCGGCCCCACGCTCTTCCGCCCGGTCGGCTGCTCGGCCTGCTCGAACACCGGCTACCGCGGCCGCCTCGCCCTGCACGAGGTCATGGCCGTCACCGAAGAGATCGAGCGTCTCGCCGTGAAGCGCGCGTCGGCCGCCGAGATCCAGAAGGTCGCGCTGTCGCAGGGCATGCGCACCCTCCGCCAGGACGGCTGGGAGAAGGCCAAGCTCGGCCTCACCTCCGTCGACGAGATCATGCGCGTCGTCGCGTGAGCCTCGACATGCCGACCCGACGCCGCTGCAAGGAGAACCGATGAACGACCACCCGATCCACGAGATCCCCGCAGACGGCGAGGACGACCTGTCTCTGCTGCGCCGCGCCGCTGCATCGATGCCCGGCCGCCGGGTCGCGCCCTCTGACTGGGATGCTCTCGCCGCCGCCGCGGGAGCAGCGCCCTCGTCCGCCTCGGCTGCTCCCAGCGCCGCCGACGTGGTCGCCTCGGCCACCGCGCTGCCGCTCAACGTGCCGCCGTCGGCCCCGCCGACCCTGCCGCCGCCGGGTGCCGCGCCGAGCTTCGGCTCGGTGCTCGATGCGCCGCCCCCCGCTGGGGCCTCGCTCTCCGCGCCTCCGCCGGTCGCGAGCGCGTCCTTCTCCGCGCCGCCGCCCGTCGGCGGCTCGCCGCTCTCGGCTCCGCCGCCTGTCGGCATGCCTGCGCCCGTCGGCATGCCCGCGCCGATGGGCGCACCCGCACCGATGGCCCCGCCGGCCGCCGCGCCCGTGGCGACCGCCGCCCCGATCGAACCCGTCGTGCCGCTGCCCGGCAGCTCGACGCGGGCCGAGTGGAGCGACTCCGACTGGGAGGCACCCGTGACCACCTCCAGCTCTCGCCCCGGCGACCCGAAGGGCGACCCCGAGCTGCTCGCCTGCCTGCACGAGCTCGTCGCGACCCGCGGATCTGACCTGCACGTGTCGAAGAACGCGCCGCCCATGGTGCGCATCGACGGCACGCTCAAGCCGGTGCAGGCGACGGGCGTCTGGGACGCGGATCGCGTCGCGCGCGCCCTCTACTCGATCGTGTCGCCCGCGCAGATGGCGCAGTTCGAGGAGAAGCAGGAGCTCGACTTCGCGTTCCCGCTCACCGAGCAGTCGCGCTTCCGCGTCAACTTCTACCGGCAGCGCGGGACGATCGGTGCGGCGTTCCGTCTCATCCCGACCGACATCAAGAAGCTCGAGGATCTCGGCGTGCCCGACGTCGTCGGCCGCTTCTCGACCCTGCCCCGAGGCCTCGTGCTCGTCACGGGCCCGACCGGCTCGGGCAAGTCGACGACGCTCGCCGCACTCATCGACCTCGTCAACGAGACGCGCGCCGACCACATCATGACGGTCGAAGACCCGATCGAGTTCGTGCACAAGAACAAGAAGTCGCTCGTCAACCAGCGCGAGGTCGGCGCCGACACGCACTCGTTCCAGAACGCGCTCAAGCACGTGCTGCGGCAGGATCCCGATGTCATCCTCATCGGCGAGCTGCGCGACCTCGAGACCATCTCGACCGCGCTGACCGCCGCCGAGACCGGCCACCTCGTCTTCGCGACGCTGCATACGCAGGATGCTGGACAGACGATCGACCGCATCATCGACGTCTTCCCGCCCTTCCAGCAGGGGCAGGTGCGGCAGCAGCTCGCCGCGACCCTCCAGGGCGTCGTCTGCCAGACCCTCGTCAAGAAGGCGACGGGCCAGGGGCGCGCTGTGGCGACCGAGGTGCTCGTCGCGACGCCCGCCATCGCGAACCTGATCCGCGAGGGCAAGACCTACCAGATCGGTTCGGCGATGCAGGCGGGCCGTGGGTCGGGCATGCACACGATGGACCAGCACCTCAGCGAGCTCGTCAACGCCGGCACGATCACCATGACGGCTGCGCGCGAGAAGGCGCACGACCACGACACGCTGCAGCGCCTCGTCACCCGACAGGACGGCGCGGCATTCGACCCGGCGGCCGACTTCGACCGCATGCACGCAGGAGGCAACTGATGAGCACGACCGTCTCGACCTTCACCTATCGGGGCAAGGATGCCGCCGGCAAGAAGGTGAGCGGTTCGGTCGACGGGGCCTCGGAGGCCGCCGCGACGATGCGGCTGCGGTCGATGGGCATCCAGCCAGAGACGGTACGGCCGGCGGGGACGGGGCTCAACAAGGAGATCACGCTAGGAGGGATCTTCGCCGAGAAGGTGGGGCTGAAGGATCTTGCCGTCATGAGCCGTCAGCTCGCGACGATGATCTCGTCCGGTCTCGCCCTCATGCGCGCACTCTCGATCCTCGCCGAGCAGAGCGAGAACAAGACGCTCGCCTCCACGATCGATCAGGTGCGCAAGGACGTCGAGAGCGGGCTCTCGCTCTCCGATGCGATCGCCAAGCACGAGCTGATCTTCCCGCCGCTCTTCATCAACCTCGTCAGGGCGGGTGAGACGGGCGGCTTCCTGGAGGACTCGCTCAAGTCGGTCGCCGAGAACTACGAGAAAGAGGTCAAGCTGCGCGGCACCATCAAGTCGGCCCTGACTTATCCCGTCGTCGTCCTCATGATGGCGATCATCGGCATGGTCGGCATGATCGTGTTCATCGTCCCCGTCTTCAAGAACATGTTCGAGGGGCTGGGCGGCGAGCTTCCGCTGCCGACACAGTTCCTCGTCGTTCTCTCTGAGACCGCCATCTTCTGGCTACCCGTCCTCATAATCGCGATCGTCGCATTCATGGTGTGGTGGGGGCGCAACAAGCATCGACCAGAGGTGCGCAATGTGGTCGACCCGCTGAAGCTCAAAGCCCCGGTGTTTGGGGGACTCGCGAAGAAGATTGCGATCGCCCGATTCACTAGGAATTTCGGGACCATGATGCGATCGGGCGTGCCGATTCTGCAGGCACTCTCGATTGTTGGCGCCACTTCGGGCAATTACGTGATCGAAAAGGCCCTCATCAACGTGCAGGAAAGCGTTCGACAGGGACGCTCCATCGCAGCTCCCCTCGCCGAGGAGCCGGTGTTTCCGGCGATGGTCACGCAGATGATCTCGGTCGGTGAGGATTCCGGTTCTCTTGAGTCAATGCTCGAGAAGATCTCGGACTTCTACGACGCCGAGGTCGAATCCACCACGGAGCAGCTCACCGCTCTCATCGAGCCGCTCATGATCGCTTTTATGGGCATTCTGCTGGGCGGCATGATTGTCGCCCTGTACCTGCCCGTCTTCAACATCTTCACGCTCATCGAGTAGACCACCCGGTTGGTCCCCCTTAAGGCCGACCCCCCTTCGCGTCACCCCCCTACTGGGGAATGTGCACCGAGGTGGCGAAAGGACAGAGTTCTTCTCAGGGGGGCAGTTTCTCTGGGGGCCCACCTGTCAATCAGTTCACTTTGAACAGGAATGGAAGAAACCAATGATTACCAAGCTTCACGACAAGCTCGCCGAGATCCGTACGGCCCGCGAAGAGGGCGAGAAGGGCTTCACGCTCATCGAGCTTCTCGTCGTCGTCATCATCATCGGCATTCTCGCCGCGATCGCCATCCCGATCTTCCTCGGCCAGCAGCAGTCGGCGCAGGACTCGGCTACCCAGTCTGACCTCCGTAATGCAAAGACTGCGATCATCGCCTACCAGGTGGACAACCCGACTGACACCGCCATTGACATCACGGACCTTGAGGCTGGTAACTACGGCTACACCTCGTCTGCCACCACCGTGAACTGGACGGGCTTCCCGGTCGACCCGGGAACGGAGTGGGAAATCACCGCGGACAGCCCCAACAAGACCTTCTCCATCTCTGCAGTTGGCGGAATTGTCGACGAGGGTGCCGTCGCCGAGTAGGCGTTCATATCGTCCGAATGAGGGGCGGGTGCGCAACCTGGTTGCCGCTCCGCCCCTCATGCGGATGTTGCCACGGAAAGGAGGTGCTAGATGGGACAGCAAAGAATCACCCCCGCAGACACGTCCGAGGACGGCCTTGGCCTGGTCGAGATCATGATCGCCCTCTTCCTCCTCGCCATCCTCGCGGTCTCGTTCCTGCCCGTCCTGATCCAGGGCCTTCAGCTCTCCGTCCGCAACGCGACGCTATCCACCGCGAGCCAGGTGCTCGCGGAGGAACTCGATCGCCTCGGATCCGTTCCGCGCACATGCGCAGACCTCGCCGCCCATCTAGCAACGACGCCGACGCCGACCACCGATGGCCGGGGTGTCGTGTACCAGCCGCAGAGGTCGCTGCACGCCGGCGCCACCTGCGTGGCGGGTGCAACGCCGAGCACGGTCAAGATCGACCTGACCGTCGATATCAGCACGCAACCCGACGCCGACCCGAGCGTCACCACGCTCTTCTACGTCAACGGAACGACGCCATGAGCGCGCCGCCGAACGACGACCGCCGCGACGCCGGCTTCACCCTCGTGGAGCTCATGATCGCCGCCGTGCTCCTCGGGCTTGTGCTGACTCTGGTCGGCAGCGTTCTCATTCAAGGGCTTCGCATCCAGAGCACCGTGCAGACGTCCACGTCTGCCGCGTCCTCTAGCCAGCTCGCGGCAGAGTCGCTCGCGCGCGGCGTCAACAACGCGGTTCGCCTCGAGGTCAGCGCGCCTGCCGCGGGCATCTCGCTCGTGCGCACAGTTTCCCGCTCAGACGACGGAGCGGTCCCCGCGGGAACGCTCGTCTGCCGGGCTTGGGTCGTTGCGGGCGGCGAGTTCCGCACGCGCGAGTCCACGACAGCCATCGCAGCCCCGACCTCCGCGGCCGAGGTGCAAAACTGGACTCTGCTCGCCACCGGTGTCGAGCAGGCCCGCCGACCCGACAACTCCGTCATTCCCGTCTTCACTGACTTGGGTAACACCTCTCTCGACGTCGCTTTCACGGTCGACGCCCCGAACGCGAGCCCTGTGCTCGTCGACACCCGACTCTCCGCTCTGACCCCTGACCCGACAGCAGGCTTGACATGCTTCTGACCCATCTTCGACGTCGACGCGACGACGACCGCGGAACTGCGCTGGTCGCCGTGATCGCACTGTCTCTCGTGACTTCGGTCATCGCTCTCACCATCGGCTCGGTCTCGATCAGCGCTGTGACGACGACGAACAACACGCTCGGCGCCACAGAGGCTCGCGCTGCCGCCGAGGCTGGCATCCGTCAGGCAGAGTCGCTCCTGCGGGCCAACGCTTGCCCCTCGTCCGCCGTGATCACGAGTGCTTCAGACCCCGAGTTCTCGGTCAGCATCTTCAGAAACCAGGGTGCAGGCTGGACCGCCGCGCCGAGCTGCCCCGGCAACGACGCTACGCAGGTGCGTGTCGTCGCGACCGGCACCGCCGATCGAGGCGGCGTCTCGGGCGGCGACAAGGAGACGCTCGTCCTCGAGGCGGTCTTCAACCACAGTCCTCGTCAGGCAGCGCCTCCCTCGATCGACCCGGCCGTTTACGCCTACCGTGTGAACACTGCGCTCAAGAACTTCTCGCTGACCTCCGAAGACCAGTCGATCAACGCAGATCTGCAGATCTTCGAGGGCAACTTCATCTGCACGAACGGCGCGCAGGTGCAGGGCAACGTGACGCTCAACAACGGCTATGCCGACCTCGACCGCTGCAATGTCAGGCGCACGCTGCACGTCAGCCAGTACGCGAAGATCTACAACAGCACGATCGGCGCCGACGTTCTCGCTTCCGGGGACGCCACGCTCTCCTCGAACGGCTCGACCGTCTACTCTCACGACGGCAGCGTCATCACGGGCAACGTGGTGGCTGGGGGAAGTGCCATCATCGGTGACGGCCAGTCCACGACCGTGGGCGGGAGTGTCACCGCAGCCAAGGCGAGCAGCACCCGCGCGACCGTGGACAGACGGGCCACCGTGTCGGGCAGTCTCCAGTCGTCCGGACCGACCACCGTGCGCGGCACCGTTGGGGGAACGGTCGGCGCGAACGTGTCGACTCTCGCCGGACCGCCTCGCCCCGTCGTAGCCCCGTGGCTCGACCTGCCCTACGCGAGCGTTCCTTTCGCCTCGACCGTCTGGGCGACAGCCGCCGAGCCGTACACCGAGTACGTCTGGACGGGCCCCTGCACCGTCGACCGCAACTCGGTCGAGTGGAACGGTCTCGCCGCGAGAACAGCTCTCGGCCCTGTCGTCGTCAACGCTCTTGGGTGCGGACCGACCGGTTTCAACACGGCCAGCGACTTGAGTGACCTGGACATCTTCAACCACGTCACCTTCATCGCCTACTCATTCAACTTCACGAAGCTCTACATCGACAGCGCCGTGCCCGGTGAGCGGGTCTACGTGCACTTCATCGTGCCGGACGACGTCGTCGATCGTCGGCCGACGTGCGCCAGCCCGAGCGGCAACATCATCCTCAACAGCGAGCGCAACACCGAGACCGATGTCACTGCCTTCGCCTACTCGCCGTGCAAGATCTACTCCGACCGCGACTACTGGAAGGGCCAGATGTACGGCGGCGAGGTCGAGTTCGGCCAGCAGGCGAAGATGATCTACGCGCCCGCTTCTCCTCCCGGGGTCAATTTCCGCGACGGCGTCGTCTCGACGCCGCCGACGCCTCCTAAGCTCGACGCGCTCGTCTCGATGAGGGAGCTCGGCAGCGGTGGGTGATGCGGCGGCGGCGCTGCTGATGGGGGGATCAGCAGTGCTCGGCGCCCTCATCGGTTCCTTCCTCAACGTCGTCATCCACCGCGTTCCCGCGGGGCTCTCCGTCGTTCACCCGCCGAGTGCCTGCCCCGGCTGCGGCGGTCGCATTCGGCCGTACGACAACATCCCGGTGCTCTCGTGGCTGATCCTCCGCGGCCGCTGTCGCGACTGCGGCACGCGCATTTCCGCGCGCTATCCGCTCATCGAGGCGGGCACCGCTCTCGCCTTCGCGGGCGTCGCGGCATGGATGCTCAGTCCGCTGAGCCCTGTCGGCTCCGTGGTCGACGCCGCGGGCTCGTGGGGTGCTACGGCCGCCGTGCTGATGGCGATTGCGTACCTCTGGCTCGCCGCGTCGAGCATCGCTCTCACCGCCATCGATCTTGAGACGCATCGGTTGCCGAACGCCATCGTGCTGCCGGGTTACGCGGTCGCCGCGCTCGGCCTCGGTGTGCCGGCCGTGCTCGCGGGCGACGTCGAACGACTGGGCATCGCGGCCGCCGGATCGGGCATCCTCTTCGGGGCCTATGCCCTCATGTGGCTCGCATGGCCCGGCGGCATGGGCATGGGCGACGTCAAGCTCGCTGGCGTTCTCGGCGCCTTTCTGGGGTTGTCGAGCTGGGCGGCCCTCGCGGTCGGCGCCTTCGGCGCCTTCGTGCTCGGTGGCCTGATCAGCATCCTGCTGCTCGTGACCAAGCGCGTCTCGCGCAAGGGCGGCATCCCCTTCGGCCCGTGGATGATCGCCGGTTCGTGGGTGGGACTCGTTTTGGGGGCATCGATCGGTGCCTCCTATCTGTCATTGTTCGGAATTGAACTTGTCTAGGGGGGCAAACGCATGAGCAGTCACATCGTGGGGGTCGACATCGGCCAGACCGCGATCCGGGCCGTCGAGGCGAAGGCGTCGAAGAGCGGCCCGATCGAGGTGCGCGCCTATCACGAGGCGGCGCTGCCGGAGGGCGCGGTGCGCAACGGCGAAGTGGTCGAGCCGACCGCCGTCGCGACGATCCTCAAGAAGATGTGGGTCGATGCGAAGTTCGGCACGAAGGACGTGCTGCTGGGCATGGGCGACCAGAAGGTCGTCGCTCGCGATCTCGTGATGCCGAACGTCCCGGCGAATCAGTTGCGCGATCTTCTGCCGCTCCGCGTGCAGGAGCTCATCCCGATGCCGGTGGCCGAGGCCATCATCGACTTCTACCCGGTGGGGGAGGCCCCGGCGACAGACGAAGGCCCCGCCGTGCGCGGCCTGCTCATCGCCGCCTACGCCGACGCCGTGACCGTCAACGTGAACGCCGTCAAGCGTGCTGGCCTCCAGGTCGTGGGAGTCGACTTCGTGCCCTTCGCCCTTCATCGCGCGGTTGGCATGGCCACTGAGGGAGTGAGCGCCATCGTCGATATCGGAGCGACCACGACGAACGTCGTCGTCTCAGCGAACGGCGTGCCTGACTTCGTACGCATCATCCCCACCGGCAGCGACGACGCGACTCGTGCACTGGTCAACCAGCTCGAAGTGCCGCGCGATCAGGCCGAGAAGCTCAAGGTCGCTCAGGGACTACATCCCGAGATCGTCGCGCCCAACGACGCCAAGAGCGCTGGCATCATCCTCGACGTCACGCGCGAGCTCATGACGAGCATCATCAACACTCTTCGCTACTACTCGACGACGCATGAGAACGCCCGCGTCGAGTCACTGGTGCTGACCGGAAATGGGGCCCGGCTTCGAGGGCTCCCGGCAGCGCTTGCCCAGTCGACCGGCATCACGCTCGTCGCGCCCGCACCGTTCTCTCGCGTCAAGATGCCGAAATCTCTGAGCTCGTTCGGAGTTTCGGAGGCGCTTCGGGCTGGCACCGCGATCGGACTCGCGATGGGAGCCCAGGCATGAGCAAGCAGCAGGTCAACGAACTCCGCCTCGGTGCGGTTCCCCGCGCCGATCTCCTGCCGATCTCCGCTCGCGAGGCGATCCGTCGCCGCCCGATCGTGCGCAGACTCATCGCGGGCGTGATCGGTGTTGCGGCCGTGACCGTGCTCGGCATCGCCGGGGCCACCGTCTACGACATCACGGCCCAGGTTCAGCTGCAGGCCGAACGCGATCGCTCCGAGACGCTGCTCGCGCAGCAGCTCGAGTTCGCCGAGGCGAAAGCGCTGTCCGACGGCGTCGCCGAGGGCGAGACGGCGAGGGTCGGGGTCATGGCCACGGAGGTCGACTGGCTCGACCTCTACTCCGAGATCCGCGCTTCTCTTCCGACCGGCATCATCCTCGATTCCGTCGATGGGACCGTGCTGGAGAGCATCGTCGAGGAGGACGCGTCGGAGGGATCCGGCGAAGATGGCGAGGATCCGCTTCGCCAGGAATCGGTGGGCAGCATCGTCATTACCGCGACGAGCGCGACGGTACCGGATGTACAGGCATGGCTCGACGCACTGGCGTCGCTGACCGGCTTCGCGGGGATCGCGCCGCCGACCACAGTGACGGGCAGCCCTGACACTGGCTACACCGTCTCCATCGAGGTGCTGATCAACGAGGGCGCGTACATCGAACGGTTCAGTGAAGAGCCGGACGGGGCCGATGCCGGCACGACGGACGAGGGGGACAACTGAGATGTCGATCCTGAGATTGTGGGTGATCGGCGCAGCGTTCGTGACGGTCATCATCGTCGCGCTCGGCTGGTTCCTCGGGGTGTCACCGCGGCTCGCCGAGGCCGCTACTGCAAACTCAGAGCGGCGCTCTGTCGAGCAGATCAACGCCGGCTACGAGGCCACACTCGTCGAGCTCCGGGAGTTGACGGATGACCTGCCGAGCATCCGCCAGCAGCTCGAGCTCATCCGCACGGCGATCCCGACGGACGCATCCATCTCGACGCTGCTCGGGCAGCTCACGGCACTCGCCGAGCAGTCGGGAGTCATCCTGACGTCAGTGGAGGCCGGGCAGCCTTCGCTGGTGGCGGGGGCGGAAGAGTCGGGGCTCAACCTCGTCGGGGTGCCCGTCGTGATCACGGTGGCGGGCCCCACCGACCGCTTCCCGGAGTTCGCTCGTGCCGTGCAGCGCGGTCCGCGCCTGATGCTCGTGCCGAAGTTCAGCTTCACGGAGGAAGGGCCCGCCAGTGCCGGCACGCTCTCGGGGTTCATCTTCGTGCTCCCCGGTGACGGCGCGCCTCTGCCGCAGGTCGCCGAAGAGCCGGCCGTCGACCCGAGCGCGCCTCCGGCCGACCCGAGCGCAGAGCCGAGCACCAGCCCCTCGCCGTAGCGTGAAAGGATCGCGCTGACGACGAAGGGCTGAGCATGACCGAGCACGACCGCACCGCCGATCCTCACGCGACCGAGAACCAGAACGACGCAGCGACCGCAAACTCGGAGCCGGTGGCCGACCCCGTCGACCACCGGCCCGAGAACGCGGCGCCCGAGACGGCGGAGCCCGACTCGGCCACCCCGGTCCTCTCGGCCACGCCGCCCGCCGAGCCGCAGGCTGCTCCGCCGACCGAGCCCGCCTCGACCGGCGCTCCCGCTGAGCGCATCGTCTACGTCCCCGCCCCGCAGCCCCCGCGCACCCGCGGCTCGCGCGGCTTCGGCATCGGCGTCGCTCTCGCCTCGAGCCTCGTCTTCACGATCGTCTACGCCCTGCTCGCGGCGCTCTTCATCGGCATCGGCGGCCCGACGGCGCTCGCCGAGCGCGTGCAGGTCTTCGCCCAGACGCCGAGCTTCTGGATGCCCGTCATCGCCTTCACGCTCGGCTACGTGCTGCTCGTGGTCATCGTCAACCGCGCCGGGTGGTGGGCGCACGTGCTCGGCGGCTTCCTCGTCGCAGCGCTCGTCTACGGAGTCTTCATCCTGTCGACCGTGCTGAGCGCGCAGGCGGTCGGCGCCACGCCGCAGCAGCTTCAGCAGTTCCTCCTGCTCCAGGTGACGAACCCGCTCGGCTGGGCCGCGGCCATCGCCGCGCGCGAGGTGCCGATCTGGGTCGGCGGGCTCGTGGCCCGCCACGGCCGCGCGGCGAAGGCGCACAATGCGGCCGCGCGCGAGGAGTACCTGCGCGACCGCGACGAGGCGCGCGAGGCCGGTACCACCCCCGCCGTTTGACCCGGCACCCCCTGCCGCCTATTCTTGACTGCGTGTGTGCATTCGCACGCGCTTGTGCTGTGCCGCGAGAGCGGTCCGGTCGGCGCGAGGCGGAGCATCCGCACGAGGGTCACTGACGACAGCGCCGCTCGCCGCAAGCCGGGCAGCGCGCGAATCACACCCCCACGGCATGTCCGCCACCGATCGTGAAGATCATCGTCGGATTCCGCGTGAGCCCGTCACCGCCCAGGCCAAGACGGGGAACAACAAACCGCAACCGCTGTCACCGTGCAGCATTTTCAAGGAGCAACTTTGCCCACTATTCAGCAGCTGGTCCGCAAGGGTCGCACGCCGAAGGTCGTCAAGACCAAGGCGCCCGCCCTGAAGGCCAACCCGCAGCAGCGCGGCGTGTGCACTCGCGTGTACACGACCACGCCCAAGAAGCCGAACTCGGCCCTCCGCAAGGTGGCCCGCGTCAAGCTCTCGAACGGTACCGAGGTCACGGCCTACATCCCCGGTGAGGGCCACAACCTGCAGGAGCACTCGATGGTGCTCGTCCGCGGCGGTCGCGTTAAGGACCTCCCCGGCGTGCGCTACAAGATCGTGCGCGGCGCGCTCGACACCCAGGCGGTCAAGAACCGTAAGCAAGCGCGCAGCCGCTACGGAGCGAAGATGGACAAGAAGTAATGCCTCGTAAAGGACCGGCGCCTAAGCGCCCCGTCGTCGCAGACCCCGTCTACGGCGCCCCGATCGTCAGCCAGCTCGTCAACAAGATCCTTCTCGACGGCAAGAAGGGCCTCGCCGAGCGCATCGTCTACGGTGCACTCGAGGGCGTTGCCGCCAAGAACGGTCAGGATGCTGTCGTCACCCTGAAGAAGGCGCTCGACAACGTGCGCCCCACGCTTGAGGTCCGCAGCCGCCGCGTCGGTGGCTCGACCTATCAGGTGCCCGTCGAGGTCAAGCCGCACCGTGCGAACACTCTCGCGCTGCGCTGGCTGACCTCGTACGCGAAGGCTCGTCGCGAGAAGACGATGACCGAGCGTCTGATGAACGAGATCCTCGACGCCTCGAACGGCCTCGGTGCCGCGGTCAAGCGCCGCGAAGACACCCACAAGATGGCTGAGTCGAACAAGGCGTTCGCGCACTACCGCTGGTAGCACCAGCTCTGCGAGCGGGGGCCGAGGGCTCGCCCCTCGCCCCCGCCCGCACTCGCACTCTTTACCGAACCGGAGGAACCCCCCGTGGCACTTGACGTGCTCACCGACCTGACCAAGGTCCGCAACATCGGCATCATGGCGCACATCGACGCCGGTAAGACCACGACGACCGAGCGCATCCTGTTCTACACGGGCGTCAACCACAAGATCGGTGAGACGCACGACGGCGCCTCGACCATGGACTGGATGGCTCAGGAGCAGGAGCGCGGCATCACGATCACGTCGGCCGCGACGACGTGCTTCTGGAACAAGCACCAGATCAACATCATCGACACCCCCGGTCACGTCGACTTCACCGTCGAGGTCGAGCGCTCGCTGCGCGTTCTCGACGGCGCCGTCGCGGTGTTCGACGGCAAGGAGGGCGTCGAGCCCCAGTCCGAGACCGTCTGGCGTCAGGCCGACAAGTACGACGTTCCGCGCATCTGCTTCGTCAACAAGATGGACAAGCTCGGCGCCGACTTCTACTTCACCGTCGAGACGATCATCAAGCGCCTCGGCGCGAAGCCGCTCGTCATTCAGCTGCCCATCGGCTTCGAGAGCACCTTCGAGGGCGTCGTCGACCTGGTCGAGATGCGCGCGCTCACGTGGCGCGGTGACGCCAAGGGTGACGTCGAGATGGGCGCCAAGTACGACATCGAGCCCATCCCGGCCGACCTCGTCGACAAGGCCAACGAGTACCGCACCGCGCTGCTCGAGGTCGTCGCCGAGACCGACGACGCGCTCATGGAGAAGTACTTCGGTGGCGAAGAGCTGACCGTGGCCGAGATCAAGGCCGCGATCCGCAAGCTCACGATCGCCTCCGAGATCTACCCCGTGCTCTGCG
Organism: Microcella sp.; assembly: GCA_030158585.1. GTDB lineage: Bacteria > Actinomycetota > Actinomycetes > Actinomycetales > Microbacteriaceae > Microcella. The sequence continues at coordinate 1,111 of JAOASR010000033.1, read as the reverse complement.
GCTCGGCGTTCAAGAACCGCGGCGTGCAGCCGATGCTCGACGCGGTTGTCGACTACCTCCCGAGCCCGCTCGAGGTTCCGCCGACCATCGCGCACGACCCGCGTGATGAAGAGAAGGAGATCGAGCGCCGTCCCGACGCGAACGAGCCGTTCGCCGCTCTCGCGTTCAAGGTCGCCGTGCACCCGTTCTTCGGTCGCCTCACCTACGTGCGCGTCTACTCGGGCAAGATCGACTCCGGCGCCCAGGTCATCAACTCGACCAAGGGCAAGAAGGAGCGCATCGGCAAGATCTTCCAGATGCACGCCAACAAGGAGAACCCCGTCGAGAGCGTGACCGCGGGTCACATCTACGCGGTCATCGGCCTCAAGGACACGACCACGGGCGACACGCTGTGCGACCCGAACAACCAGGTCGTGCTCGAGTCGATGACGTTCCCCGAGCCGGTCATCGAGGTCGCCATCGAGCCCAAGACGAAGGCCGACCAGGAGAAGCTCGGCACGGCCATCCAGAAGCTCGCCGAGGAAGACCCGACGTTCCGCACCGAGCAGAACCAGGAGACGGGTCAGACCGTCATCAAGGGCATGGGCGAGCTGCACCTCGACATCCTGGTCGACCGCATGAAGCGCGAGTTCAACGTCGAGGCCAACGTCGGCAAGCCGCAGGTGGCCTACCGCGAGACGATCAAGAAAACCATCGAGAAGTACGACTACACCCACAAGAAGCAGACCGGTGGGTCGGGTCAGTTCGCGAAGGTCCAGATCTCGCTCGAGCCCATGGAGGTCACTCCCGAGACGAGCTACGAGTTCGTCAACGCTACCTCCGGTGGTCGCGTTCCTCGCGAGTACATCCCCTCGGTCGACGCGGGCATCCAGGACGCGATGCAGGTCGGTGTGCTCGCCGGCTTCCCGACGGTGGGCGTCAAGGCGACGCTCCTCGACGGCGCGGCGCACGACGTCGACTCCTCGGAGATGGCGTTCAAGATCGCCGGCTCGATGGCCTTCAAGGAGGCCGCGCGCAAGGCGAACCCCGTGCTCCTCGAGCCGCTCATGGCGGTCGAGGTGCGCACCCCCGAGGAGTACATGGGCGACGTCATCGGCGACCTGAACTCCCG
>JAOASR010000032.1 GCA_030158585.1 Microcella sp. | reverse complement strand
TCACGCTCGGCAGCGGCGCCCGCCTGCTGCCCACGCGCGGCGCGCCGCACGCGTGGCGTCTCGAGGCGGCCTTGCCGTTCGACAACGGCGCGGTCGAGCTGCTCTATCGCCGTGACGGGGCGTCGGCCAACGAGTGACGCTCGCGAACTGACCGGGGTGAAACTGCCCGGCTAATGCCGGTCGCTCGGACGATCGGCGTGCTCGACCTCGGCGTCCTCCGGAAGAGGTCGGGCGACGGGGATGCGCGTGCCGAGCACCTGCGCGACGAGGTCTCGGGCGATCGCCTGAGGCGTCAGCCCGACCTCCTCGAGGATCTGGTCACGACTCGCGTGGTCGAGGAACTGGTCGGGCAGACCGAGCTCGTCGACCGCCGTGTCGACGCCCGCCGCACGCAGCTCCTGGCGGATGCGCGTGCCGATGCCGCCGACGCGGATGCCGTCCTCGATCGAGACGACGATGCGGTGCTCACGTGCCAGGTCGATGATGCTGCCGGCGACCGGCACGACCCAGCGGGGGTCGACCACGGTCGCTCCGATGCCTTGCGCGGCGAGCCGCTCGGCGACGTCGAGACCGATCTTCGCCATCGGGCCGACCGTGACGATGAGCACGTCCTTGTGCGGCGCCTCGCGCAGCACGTCGACACCGTCGGACGTGCGCCGCACGGCGTCGAACTCGGTGCCGACCGAGCCCTTCGAGAAGCGCAGCACGGTGGGAGCATCCTGCACCGCGACAGCCTCGGCGAGCTCCTCGCGCAGTCGCGTGGCGTCGCGCGGCGCGGCCAGACGAATGTTCGGCACGACCTGCAGGATCGCGAGATCCCAGATGCCATGGTGGCTCGGGCCGTCGGGGCCCGTCACGCCAGCGCGGTCGAGCACGAAGGTGACTCCGGCCTTGTGGAGGGCGACGTCCATGAGCACCTGGTCGAAGGCGCGGTTGATGAACGTGGCGTAGACCGCGACGACGGGGTGCAGACCGCCGAAGGCGAGCCCGGCGGCCGAAGCGACGGCGTGCTGCTCGGCGATGCCGACGTCGAGCACGCGGCCCGGGTGCTTCTCGGCGAGCTTGTGCAGGCCCGTCGGTCGCAGCATCGCCGCCGTGATGCCGACGATGCGCTCGTCGCGGTCGGCGAGTGTCACGAGCTCCTCGGCGAAGACGCTCGTCCACGAGGGGCGCGTGGCGACCTCCATCGACTCGCCGGTCTCGGGATCGATCTGGCCGACGGCGTGGAACTGGTCGGCGACGTCGGCGAGGGCCGGCTCGTAGCCCTTGCCCTTCTGAGTGATCGCGTGCACGATCACGGGCGCGCCGTAATCCTTCGCCTGCTGCAGCGCCCGCTCCATGGCCTTGAGATCGTGGCCATCGACGGGGCCGACGTACTTGATGTCGAGGTTCGAGTAGAGCGCCTCGTTGTTCGTGAAGCGCGAGAGGAAGCCGTGCAGGCCGCCGCGCACGCCGCGGTAGAAGGCGCGACCAGGGGCGCCGAAGTGGGCGAAGAAGCTCTCGCTCGAGCTGCGGAAGCGCCGGTAGCCGCGGCGCGTGCGCACATCCGAGAGGAATCGCGCCATGCCGCCGATGGTCGGCGCGTACGAGCGACCGTTGTCGTTCACGATGAGCACGAGGTTGCGCGAGTTGTCGTCGCTGATGTTGTTGAGCGCCTCCCACGTCATGCCGCCCGTGAGGGCACCATCGCCGACGACGGCGACGACGTGCCGGTCGTTCTGCCCGGTCATCTCGAAGGCGCGAGAGATGCCGTCGGCCCAGCTCAACGAGCTCGAGGCGTGCGAGCTCTCGACGATGTCGTGCGGCGACTCCGAGCGCTGCGGGTAGCCGGCGAGGCCGCCCTTCTGGCGCAGGCGCGAGAAGTCCTGCCGGCCGGTGAGGAGCTTGTGCACGTACGACTGGTGCCCCGTGTCCCACACGATCGCATCGCGCGGCGAGTCGAACACGCGATGGATGGCGATCGTCATCTCGACGACGCCGAGGTTGGGCCCGAGGTGGCCGCCGGTCTTCGAGACCTCGGCCACGAGGAAGCGGCGGATCTCGTCGGCGAGCAGCGAGAGCTCGGTCTCACTCAGCCGATCGAGATCGCGAGGGCCGTGGATCGTCTCGAGCAGTGCCATCCCAGCACTCTACGCGAGCGGCGCTCGTCAGGCCCTGGTGCCGAGCCGCCCGGTTCCTGGTCGTTCACTGTGCGTTCGTGGGATGCTCGTCGACGGTTGCTCGGACGTGCAGAACGGGCCCGACCGCGCGTGGCGATCGGGCCCGTTCTCGAGGTGCTGCTGACTAGACGAGGCTGCGCAGCACGTACTGCAGGATGCCGCCGTTGCGGTAGTAGTCGGCCTCGCCCGGCGTGTCGATGCGGACGACCGCATCGAACTCGACGGTGCTCTTGCCCGCGGGCGAGTGCGCGCTCGGCTCAGCCGTGACACGCACGGTCTTGGGCGTGCGGCCCTCGTTGAGCTCGGTGATGCCCGAGATCGAGACGACCTCCGTGCCGTCGAGCCCGAGGCTCTCGGCCGACTGGCCAGCCGGGAACTGCAGCGGCACGACACCCATGCCGATGAGGTTCGAGCGGTGGATCCGCTCGAAGCTCTCGGCGATGACGGCGCGCACACCCAGCAGGCTCGTCCCCTTGGCGGCCCAGTCGCGGCTCGAGCCCGATCCGTACTCCTTGCCCGCGAAGATCACGAGCGGCGTGCCCGCGGCCTGGTAGTTCTGGCTCGCGTCGTAGATGAACGACTGGGGAGCATCCGCCTGTGTGAAGTCACGCGTGAAGCCGCCCTCGACGCCGTCGAGCAGCTGGTTCTTCAGGCGGATGTTCGCGAACGTGCCGCGGATCATGACCTCGTGGTTGCCGCGACGCGAGCCGTAGGAGTTGAAGTCCTTGCGGTCGACGCCGTGCTCCATGAGGTACGCACCCGCGGGCGAGTCGGCCTTGATCGAGCCGGCCGGGCTGATGTGGTCGGTCGTGACCGAGTCGCCGAGCTTCGCGAGCACGCGGGCACCCGAGATGTCGGTGACCGGGCTCGTCTCGATCGTCATGCCGTCGAAGTACGGGGGCTTGCGCACGTAGGTCGACTTCGCATCCCACTCGAAGGTCGCGCCATCCGGCGTCGGGAGCGAGCGCCAGCGCTCATCGCCCTCGAACACCGAGGCGTACTGCGTGTCGAACATCGCGGTGTCGATCGACGAGTCGATCGTCGACTGCACCTCGGCCGCGTCGGGCCAGATGTCGCGGAGGAAGACCTCGTTGCCCTCCGAGTCGGTGCCGAGAGCATCCGTCTCGAAGTCGAAGTTCATCGAGCCGGCGAGAGCGTACGCGATGACGAGCGGCGGGCTCGCGAGGTAGTTCATCTTCACGTCGGGGTTGATGCGGCCCTCGAAGTTGCGGTTGCCCGAGAGCACCGCGGTCACGGCGAGGTCGTTCTGCTGGATCGCGGCCGAGATCTCCTCCGCGAGCGGGCCCGAGTTGCCGATGCAGGTCGTGCAGCCGTAGCCGACCGTGTAGAAGCCGAGGGCCTCGAGGTCGTCGGTGAGGCCGGCCTTCTCGTAGTAGTCGGTGACGACCTTCGAGCCCGGCGCGAGGGTCGTCTTGACCCACGGCTTGGCGGTGAGGCCCTTCTTCACGGCGTTGCGGGCGAGCAGGCCCGCCGCGAGCATGACCGACGGGTTCGAGGTGTTCGTGCACGAGGTGATCGCCGCGATCGTGACGGCGCCGTGGTCGATCGTGAACTCGGCGCCGTCGACCGCGACGTCGATCGGTGCCGAGGCGGTCGTCGGGGCGTGCGAGCGGTGGCGGTGCGAGAGCTCGTGCGCCGAGTCCTCGTCCTGCGGCGTGAAGCCCACGGGGTCGGAGGCGGGGAATGTGCCCTCGACGGCCGCATCGACCATCGAGTGGTCGTGGCTCGTGTAGTCGACGAGCGCGGTCTCGAAGGCCGACTTCGCCGAGGTGAGCTCGATGCGGTCCTGCGGGCGGCGCGGGCCGGCGATCGAGGGCACGACCGTCGAGAGGTCGAGCTCGATGTACTCGCTGAACACCGGCTCGACGCTCGGGTCGTGCCAGAGGCTCTGCAGCTTCGAGTAGGCCTCGACGAGTGCGACCTGCTGCTCGCTGCGACCCGTGAGGCGGAGGTAGTCGAGCGTGACGTCATCGATGGGGAACATCGCCGCGGTCGAGCCGAACTCGGGGCTCATGTTCCCGATCGTGGCGCGGTTGGCGAGCGGCACCGAAGCGACGCCCTCGCCGTAGAACTCGACGAACTTGCCGACGACCCCGTGCTTGCGCAGCATGTCGGTGATCGTGAGGACGACGTCGGTCGCCGTGACGCCCGTGGGGATCGAGCCCGAGAGCTTGAAGCCCACGACCTTGGGGATGAGCATCGACACGGGCTGGCCGAGCATGGCGGCCTCGGCCTCGATGCCGCCGACGCCCCAGCCGAGCACGCCGAGGCCGTTAACCATCGTCGTGTGCGAGTCGGTGCCGACGCACGTGTCGGGGTAGGCGCGGAGGACGCCGTCGACGGTGCGCGTGTAGGTGACCTTCGCGAGGTGCTCGATGTTCACCTGGTGCACGATGCCGGTGCCCGGCGGGACGACCTTGAAGTCGTCGAACGCGGTCTGGCCCCAGCGCAGGAACTGGTAGCGCTCGCCGTTGCGCTCGTACTCGATGTCGACGTTGCGCTCGAGCGCGTCGGCCGAGCCGAAGAGGTCGGCGATGACCGAGTGGTCGATGACGAGCTCGGCCGGAGCGAGCGGGTTGATCTTGTTGGGGTCTCCGCCGAGGGCCGCGACCGCTTCGCGCATGGTGGCGAGGTCGACGATGCAGGGAACGCCCGTGAAGTCCTGCATGACGACGCGCGCAGGGGTGAACTGAATCTCGGTGTCGGGCTCGGCCGTCGGCTGCCAGGCGCCCAGGGCGCGGATCTGGTCGGCCGTGACGTTCGCGCCGTCCTCGGTGCGCAGGAGGTTCTCGAGCAGCACCTTCAGGCTGAACGGGAGCTTCTCGTAGCCGGGCACCTGGTCGATGCGGAAGACCTGGTACTCCTCGTCACCGACCTTGAGGGTGTCGATGGAATCGAAACTGTTCACTGCGGACACTTCGCCGTCTCCTCTTGACTCTGCCGGGCGCATCCCCCGCTTCGCGCGACGGTCAGCCTACTCGGCTGGGTCGCGCGCGGCACCGGCGCTGATCACCTCGACAGCGGTGCGGATGCTCGCCTATTTATCTTGATGTCGAGATACTTCATGGTAGCACCGGGGTGCGTGCGACGGGGTCGCGCTCAGGCGGCGCGGCGCACGTAGACCGAGCGCACCATGAGCCACGTGACCCACAGCAGCGCGGCGTAGAGCGGCACACCCATGACGAGCTTCGTCGCTGCGAGCGCCGCGGCCTGCTCGGCCAGGTAGAGCGGCACCTGGACGCCCAGACGCAAGGAGAACAGGCCGACCCACAGCCAGGTCGTGACGGTGAGAACCGTGCGCTTCGCGGCATCGGCCCGCCAGCCGTGGTCACCCGTGAGCAGTCCCGCGATGACGCCGACGAGCGGTCGCCGCACCACAAGGCTCACGAGGAGGGCGACGAGCCACACGGCGTTGATGATGAAGCCGAGGACGAAGTTCTCTTCGGCCCGACCGGTGAAGAGTGCGAGCCCGGCCGAGAGCGCGATGCCGATGAGACCCACGACGGCAGGAAGCACGGGTGAGCGCGTGACGGCTCGGATCACCACGAAGAGAACAGCGACGCCGGCCGGAATCAGGACGGACGGCGCGACATCCTGCGTGATGGTGAAGACCACGAGGAAGAGGAAGCCCGGCAGCAGCGACTCGATGACACCGCGCACGCCGCCCACTGCGGCCCAGAGAGCCTGGGGCGTGGGGCGCTCCCCCGGCGTGACGATGCCGAAGGCCGACGAGCGGGCGGCCGCCGCGAGAGAAGCGCGGAGCTGCTCGCGCTCGTCGGGTTCCTGACCCTCGGTCAACGGGTCGGTCATACCGAGCTGCTGGGCGGCACAGCGGCAGGACCGCTCGCCGTCGCGCCGGTCGGCACATGCAGCGGGATCAGGTCGCGAGGCGGCATGGGCGTCGAGCCGCGCACCACGACGATGCTGCGGAAGACGTCGTCGATCTGCTCGGCGGCCGCCGCGTCGATCGCGCCCTGGCCCGCAACCACGCCGCGCAGGAACCAGCGGGGTCCGTCGACGCCGATGAAGCGCGCGATGCGCGTCGAGTCGCCCTCGCCCCCGACGACGGGGATGCGCGCAATGATCTCGGGGCCGAACACGCCCGCGCGCTCGGTCGTCTCGCCGCCCTGCTTCTGGATCTGCTCGACGATCTGACCGCGCACCTCGTGCCACAGCCCGCTCGAGCGAGGAGCGGCGAACGGCTGCACCTGCAGCGTCGAGCCCGCGTAGTCGATGCCCACCGCAATCACGCGCTTCGTTCCCTCTTCGACCTCCAGACGCAGCTGGAGCTCAGGACGCGGGACGATCTTCACGCCGCCGAGGTCGACGTAGGGGCGAACGGCGTTGGCCTCGCTCTCGTCGAGCGGGCCTGCCAGTGCACGGTCGTCCGGGGCGGACTTCGCGTCGTCGGGCAGCGGCCCCTCGCTCGTGATCGGATCGCTCACGCGGTGACTCCTTCGGTGGTCGCGGACCCTCCACGGTAGCCGGTCGAGCCGAAGCCCTGCTCTCCGCGATGCGAGCCAGGGAGCGACTCGACCGGTACGAAGCGCGCGCGGACGACCTGTTGGACGACGAGCTGAGCGATGCGGTCACCGGGCGCGATCTCGAACGGCTGCTCTCGGTCGGTGTTGAGCAGCGTGACGCGGATCTCGCCGCGGTAGCCGGCATCGACCGTACCGGGGGCGTTGACGACCGTGATGCCGTGGCGTGCGGCGAGACCGCTGCGGGGCATGACGAAGGCGGCGAAGCCGTCGGGGAGAGCGATAGCCGTTCCCGTGCCGACTGTGGCCCGCTCACCGGGAGCGAGCACGACATGCTCGGCCGAGACGAGGTCGGCCCCCGCATCGCCGGGGTGCGCGTAGACGGGCACGTGCCCGCCGGTGATCAGGACGTCGGCGTCATCGGGCACGCGTCGAGGCTAGTGCATGGTCGAATGGAGTCATGTCGAGCTATCGCGAGCGCCTCTGGCCCGCCGCCTGGATGTACATCGTCATCCTCCTGATCGTTCCGGCGACGCTGCTCGTCTTCACCCCCATCAGCATCGTGGCTGGCATCATCACCGCCATCGTGCTCGTCTCGGGCAGCGTGGTCCTTCTTCTCGGAGCGGCCCCCGTCATCGAGGTGGTCGACGGCAAGCTCACCGCGGGACGCGCCCGGATTCCGCTCGCGCTCGTGGGCGACACCGTCGCCGCACGCGGAACCGAGGCGCGGCACGAGCGCGGCCCCGGACTCGACGCGCGAGCCCACCTCGTCCTCCGGGGCTGGGTCGATCCCGTTCTGAAAGTGGCGATCCTCGACCCCGACGACCCTGCTCCGTACTGGCTGCTCTCGACTCGGCGGCCCGAGGAGCTCGCGGCCGCGATCGAGGCCGCTCGCGCGGGTCGGCCGAGCATCCCTTAAGAACGGAACCACCGCATCCCACGATCGGATGCGGTGGCTCTCGTCGAACGGAGGCAGCGAGCCTACGAGGCGCACTCCTTGCACACGGGACCGAGCTTGACCTCGTGGTCGAGCTGCGAGCGGTGCTTCACGAGGAAGCAGCTGACGCACGTGAACTCGTCGGCCTGAGGCGGGAGGACGACGACGTCGAGGTCGAGGTCGGCGAGGTCCTGGCCGGCGAGCTCGAAGCCCGGATTGTCGGCGTCATCGACGTCGACGACACCCGACATCTTGTCGGGAACGCGCTCCTGCAGAGCCTGGATCGAGTCAGTGTCCTCGTCCGTCTTGCGGGGGGCGTCGTAGTCGGTAGCCATGCTGCTCGTTTCGTCGAATGGTGCTTCGGGGCCGCGCTCGGCGGCGATAGTTTGCAGGAACCCCGACCGAAACGCAAACCACTCCGTTCGGGGTGTTCGGGCTGTGCTTCCCGGGCAACTTGCGACCCGCCCGGTCTATTCCCGAGATGCGCGCGATCGGCGTGGGATGCTGTCGCCACCGAGCCGCGAACGAGAGGTCACGTCATGGACGAACTCACCGTCATCGGCGCCGAGAACGGCGCCCTGATCGTGGTCTCCGAGGACGGGGACCGCTACCGCGTGCCCATCACGGAGGCACTGCACACGGCCCTGCGCCAGAACCGCCCGGCGGCTCCGATCTCGCACCGCGTGAGCCCCCGCGAGATCCAGGCGATGATCCGCGCCGGCAAGTCGGCGGCCGAGGTCGTCGCCGAGACGGGCGAGCCGGCCGAGTACGTGCAGCGGTTCGAGGGCCCGGTCATCGCCGAGCGCGAGTACGTCGTCACCGCCGCGCGCAGCGTGCCCGTGGCCGTCGCCGCCGACACCGAGTCAGGGGTCGCCTCGCACACGTTCGGCGGCGTCATCGACTCGCGCCTGACCGAGCTCAAGGCCGCGAGCGTCACGTGGTCGAGCTGGAAGACCGACCTGCACTGGATCGTCACCGTGGCCTTCCTCGACGCGGGCGTCGAGCGCGAGGCGCGGTGGACCTTCGACCCCAAGAAGGCGACGCTCATCCCCTCGAATCACGAGGCCCAGTCGCTCTCGCAGCAGGGCGAGGCCCCGCCCACTCTCATCCCGCGCCTGCGCGCCGTGCCGATCGAGCCCGCCGAGGACCGCACCCGTTTCGACAGCGGCGCGTTCATGCTCGACGACGACATCGCGGGCATCGGCGCGCCCGCCGCCCCCGCTGCGTCATCCTCGAGCGTCTCGGCGAGCGTGCCGAGCGCCCCTCTTGCACCCGCTTCGCTCCCCCACCACCGCATGGGCGTGCGCACTGCGGGTGACGACGCCGACACCGCTGATGTCAGCCAGACGGCCGACCTCCTCGAAGCGCTCCGCCGCCGCCGTGGCGAGCGCGAAGCAGCCCCTCGTGACGACCTCGAGGCCGCGAAGGCAGCGCACCCGTCGACGGGCAGCATCCGCATCGTCGATATTCCTCTCGACATGGGCATCGAATCGGCGGCAGAGCCGGAGGAGTCGCCGCAGGCGGGTGCTCCCGCGCCTGCTCCGGCACGGGCGAGCACTCTCGACACCGGACCGGTGAAGGGCGCACGTCGTGGCCGGGCCGCCATGCCGAGCTGGGACGAGATCGTCTTCGGCGCTCGTCCCGACGACGACCCCGCCTGATCCGCAAAGCCGCACTCGCGGCACGACCGCGCTGGCTCTACAGCGCCGCCGCGCCCCAGCGGGCGAGAGGGATGCGCGTCTCCTCCGGCGAGAACGAGCCGTGCTGCCCGACCATCGCGAGCGAGCGCGGAGACGCGGTGCGCTCGTCGTAGTAGACGACTCGAGAGCGAGCGGCGATGAGGATGTCGCCGATGCGCGGCTCGACCTCCGGCGCGACCGCTCCGAACCAGTCGGCTCCGATCGCCTCGGCGCGACTGACGACCCACGATCGGGCCGACTCGGCCTCCCGCCACCGTTCCAGCACGGCCCGCAGATCGGCCTCGGGCTCGAGCGACAGCTGAAGGCAGCGGGGCTCCCCCGCGACATGGCGCACGCCATCCCACAGCGGGCTGCCGCTCTCGATGACGAGTCGAGCGTGCTCGGGAACATCGAGCATGCCGTGATCGGCCGTCAGCAGCACTCCGGCGTCGGCGGGCAGGCCGCGTGCGAGCGGCTCGACCGCAGCATCCAGCTCCTCCAGCCGCTCGAGCCAGGCGGCCGACTCGCTGCCCGAGGCGTGACCGGCCATGTCGAGCTCGGGGATGTAGCAGTAGACGAGCCGCGAACCGGGCGCGCCGAGTTCGGCCAGGGTCAGACGCACACGGTCGGCGATCGATCCCTCTGCGATGAAGCGGGCCCCGCGCAGCACGGCGTCGGTGAACCCCGTGTCGCGATACCGTTCCGCGCCGATCACGACCGCGTCGATGCCGGATGCCGTGGCCGTCTCGAACACGGTCGGGTGCGACTGCCAGACCGACGGCTGCATTCCCGCATCCCAGCCCGTGAGCTGATTGACGACCCGGTCGCCCTCCGGGTCGACCGCCGCGTAGCCGACGAGTCCGTGCCGACCGGGCTCGAGACCGGTCGTGAGCGTGGCGAGCGCGGCCGCGGTCGTGGTCGGGAAGCCCGCGTCGATCGTGCCGCGCTTGCCCGCGATCGCGGCGAGGAGGCGGCGGGCGTGACCGGAGCGCGCTCGCAGCGCGGACATCCCCAGCCCGTCGACGAGGATGACGGCGGCGCTCCGCATGGGCGGCAGCGCGAGGCGGTTCTGCTCACCCCGAATCGCAGCGAGAGCGCCGGTCAACACGTCCCCGAGTGACGGGGCGTCGCGTCGGGGCGCCGGTAGCATGGGGGCCATCCTATGACTCCCCCTCCTGCGCCCCGCTCGCCCCAGCCCGACCTCGACGAGTCCCCCGGCGAACGCATCGACGACGTCGATCTCGCCGACGAGATGCAGGGGTCGTTCCTCGAGTACGCCTACTCGGTCATCTACTCGCGCGCCCTTCCCGACGCGCGCGACGGCCTCAAGCCCGTGCAGCGGCGGATCCTCTACATGATGAGCGAGATGGGGCTGCGCCCCGATCGCGGTCACGTGAAGTCGGCGCGCGTCGTCGGCGAGGTCATGGGCAAGCTCCACCCGCACGGCGACTCGGCGATCTACGACGCGCTCGTGCGTCTCGCGCAGGACTTCACTCTGCGTGTGCCGCTCATCGACGGGCACGGCAACTTCGGCTCGCTCGACGACGGGCCCGCGGCCTCGCGCTACACCGAGGCCCGCATGCGCGCCGCGGCCCTCGCGATGGTCGACGACCTCGATGAAGACGTCGTCGACTTCATCCCGAACTACGACAACCAGCTCGTGCAGCCCGCCGTGCTGCCCGCAGCCTTCCCGAACCTCCTCGTCAACGGCGCGAGCGGCATCGCCGTCGGCATGGCCACGAACATGGCGCCCCACAACCTCATCGAGGTCGTCGGGGCCGCACGCCACCTCATCGAGAACCCAGGCGCGACGCTCGAGGAGCTCATGGCCTACGTGCCGGGCCCCGACCTGCCGACCGGGGGCACGATCATCGGGCTCGACGGCATCAAAGACGCCTACGCGACGGGCCGCGGCTCGTTCAAGACGCGAGCCAAGGTCTCGATCGAGCCGATCACGGCGCGCAAGACCGGCATCGTCGTCACCGAGCTGCCCTATCTCGTCGGCCCCGAGAAGGTCATCGAGAAGATCAAGGACGGCGTGCAGTCGAAGAAGCTCGCGGGCATCAGCGATGTCACCGACCTGACCGACCGCAAGAACGGCCTGCGCCTCGTCATCGGCATCAAGACGGGCTTCAGCCCCGAGGCCGTGCTCGAGCAGCTGTACCGCTACACCCCGCTCGAGGACGGCTTCTCGATCAACGCTGTCGCGCTCGTCGAGGGTCGACCTCAGACTCTCGGCCTGCGCGAGCTGCTGCAGGTCTACGTCGGCCACCGCATCGAGGTCGTCACGCGCCGCAGCCGCTACCGCCTCGCCCGTCGCCGTGAGCGACTGCACCTCGTCGAGGGCCTGCTCATCGCGATCCTCGACATCGACGAGGTCATCCAGGTCATCCGCACCTCCGACGACGCCGATCAGGCCCGCACGCGCCTCATGGAGGTCTTCGACCTCAGCCAGCTCCAGAGCGACTACATCCTCGAGCTGCGCCTGCGTCGACTCACCCGCTTCAGCCGCATCGAGCTCGAGGCCGAGCGTGACCAGCTGCTCGCCGAGATCGCCGAGCTCGAGGCGCTCCTCGCCGACCCGTCGCGCGTGCGTCTCGTCGTCGCCGACGAGCTCGACGCGGTCGCCGAGCGGTTCGGCACCCCGCGCCGAACGCTCCTGACCGAGGCCACCGCGTCGATCGCCGCCCCTCGGTCGCGCGGCGCGGCCCCGGTGCTCGAGATCGCCGACACTCCCTGCCGCATCCTGCTCTCGACGACCGGTCGCGCCGTGCGCGTCGATCTGGTCGAGGATGCTCCGCTCCTGCCGCCCGCGCGCCGCAGCAAGCACGACGCGATCCTCTCGACGGTCGACTCGACGACGCGCGGCGACCTCGCCGCGATCACCTCGCGCGGCCGCTTCGTGCGCTTCACGCCCGTCGGGCTTCCCGGCGTGCCGGCGAACTCGCTGCAGCTGGGCGCGGGCGCGAAGCTGCGCGACTATATCGGCCTGACCGACCCCCAGGAACGGATTGTCGCGATCGTCGACCCGGCGTCGACCGCGCCGCTCGCGGTCGGCACGCGCGACGGCGTCGTCAAGCGCGTCTCGCCCGGCGGCTGGCCCGCGCGCCCCGACGGCGAGGTCATCGGCCTCAAGTCCGGCGACGAGGTCATCGCCGCCGCGCCAGCGACCGACGACCGCGAACTCGTCTTCGTCACCTCCGACGCCCAGCTGCTGCACTTCGGCGCCGACCAGGTGCGTCCGCAGGGCCTTCCCGCGGGCGGCATGGCGGGCATCAAGCTCGCGACCGGAGCCCGTGCCGTCTTCTTCGGCGTCGTCGACCCGGCCGAGGCCGAGGTCGTGACGATCAGCGGCTCGACGCAGACGATCGCCGGCACCGACCCGGGCCGCGCGAAGGTCTCGAGCTTCGCCGAGTTCCCTGGCAAGGGCCGCGCCACGGGCGGAGTGCGCGCCCATGCCTTCCTCAAGGGCGAGGATGCCCTCCAGCTCGCCTGGGTCGGCACGGGTCCGCTCGCGGTCGGCGCCGACGGGTCCGCGCGCACGCTGCCCGAGGGCGGCGCGAAGCGCGACGGCTCGGGTGCCGCGCTCGACGCCGTGGTGGGATCGATCGGCGCGCGTCTCGCCTAGCCGCGCCGTCGCGCACGGCTGAGTCGGGCATCCGTCGTCGACGACCGCTGCGTCGACCGCCGATCAGCGGACGACGCCAGCGTCAGACGTCGATGCGGTCGCGGTCGAGACCCTGGCCGGCGATGATGAAGTCCTTGCGCGGGGCGACGTCGTTGCCCATGAGCAGCTCGAACACGCTCGACGCCATCTCGGCATCGCTCACGCGCACTCGACGCAGCGTGCGGTGCTTGCGACTCATGGTCGTGTCGGCGAGCTGATCGGCGTCCATCTCGCCGAGGCCCTTGTAGCGCTGAATCGGATCCTGGTACCGCTTGCCCGCTTTCTTGAGCGCGGCGAGCACGCCCTGCAGCTCGGCCTCGCTGTAGGTGTAGATCGTCTCGTTCGGCTTGCTGCCGGGGTTCATGACGATGACCCTGTGCAGCGGCGGCACGGCCGCGAAGACCCGGCCCTCGTCGATCATCGGCCGCATGTAGCGGAAGAACAGCGTCAGCAGCAGGGTGCGAATGTGGGCACCGTCGACGTCGGCGTCACTCATGATGATGACCTTGCCGTAGCGGGCCGCCGAGAGATCGAACGAGCGGCCCGAGCCTGCACCGATCACCTGGATGATCGACGCGCACTCGGTGTTCGAGAGCATGTCGCTCACCGAGGCCTTCTGCACGTTGAGGATCTTGCCGCGGATCGGCAGCAGCGCCTGGAACTCGCTGTCGCGCGCGAGCTTCGCCGTGCCGAGCGCGCTGTCGCCCTCGACGATGAACAGCTCGCTGCTCGCGACGTCGTTCGACCGGCAGTCGACGAGCTTGGCCGGCAGTGACGAGCTCTCGAGCGCGTTCTTGCGCCGCTGGGTCTCTTTGTGCGTGCGCGCCGAGATGCGGCTCTTCATCTCGGCGACGACCTTGTCGAGCAGCAGCGCCGTCTGCGCCTTGTCGTCGCGCTTGGTCGACGCGAAGCGCTCCTTGAGCGCGGCGCCGACGACGTTCGCGACGATCGCGCGTGCGGCGGGAGTGCCGAGCACCTCTTTGGTCTGGCCCTCGAACTGCGGCTCGGGCAGACGCACGGTCAGCACCGCGGTGAGGCCGGCGAGCACGTCGTCCTTCTCGAGCTTGTCGTTGCCGGCCTTGAGTCGGCGCGCGTTCTTCTCGACCTCGGCGCGCAGCACCTTCAGCAGACCCTGCTCGAAGCCCGCCTGGTGCGTGCCGCCCTTGGGCGTCGCGATGATGTTGACGAAGCTCTTGAAGACCGTGTCGTAGCCCGTGCCCCAGCGCAGCGCGATGTCGACGGCGCACTCCCGCTCGAGCTCGGTCGGCACCATGTGGCCGTTCGCCTGCAGCACCGGCACGGTCTCGGTGAACGTGCCCGTGCCCTGGATGCGCCACGTGTCGGTCACACCGGCGTCGGGCGCGAGGAACTCGGCGAACTCGCTGATGCCGCCGTCGTAGCGGAACGACTCGGTGACGGGCTCGTCGCCGCTCTCGTCGGTGATCGCGATCGAGAGTCCGGGCACGAGGAAAGCGGTCTGACGAGCCCGGCCGACGAGATCCTCGGTCTGGAAGGCCGCGCCGCGGCTGAAGATCTGCGAGTCGGCCCAGTAGCGGATGCGCGTTCCGGTGTCGTTCTTCCCGACCTTGCCGACGACGCGCAGCTCGCTGTTCTTGATGAACGGCGTGAAGGGCGCGTCGGGGCGCGGGCCCTCGGGGCCGTCGGCGAACACGCCCGGCTCGCCCCGGTGGAACGACATCGCCCACGTCTTGCCACCGCGGTCGACCTCGACGTCGAGCCGCTCGGAGAGCGCGTTGACGACCGAGGCGCCGACGCCGTGCAGCCCGCCCGACGCGGCGTACGAGCCGGAGCCGAACTTGCCGCCCGCGTGCAGCTTCGTGAAGACGACCTCGACGCCCGAGAGTCCGGTCTTGGGCTCGATGTCGACGGGGATGCCGCGCGCGCGGTCGCGCACCTCGACGCTGCCGTCGCGGTGCAGCATCACCTCGATGCGGTCACCGTGACCGCCGAGCGCTTCATCGACTGAGTTGTCGATGATCTCCCAGAGGCAGTGCATGAGCCCGCGAGAATCGGTCGAGCCGATGTACATGCCCGGCCGCTTGCGCACGGCCTCCAGTCCTTCCAGGACGGAGAGGTGGTGGGCGGTGTAATCGGACTGGGCCACGGGTGGGTGCCTCGCGATGCTCGTGAATCAGGATGCTGCGGGCACGCCCGGCGGCGAGCCCACGACAGCCTAAACCGGCCCGCCATCGCGGCCTGCCTGCCACGCCCGCCGCAGCCCGACCGGCACCCTGGGGGTTCGCACCGCCCTACGCGTTCAGCGAAATGGCAGGCGAATGGCACCGATCCGATGGTGGCGTGTGTTCGAATAGTCATCACCAGGCACCACGAAGACGCACGACGAATCTGGAAGTGAGGGACACCCCATGACGCAGCTCACCACCGAGAGCCCCGAGATCGTCGTCGCGCAGCCGCTCACCGCCGCCGACCGCTGCGACAGCTGCGGCGCGCAGGCCTACGTGCGCGTGACCTTGGCCACCGGCGAGCTCCTCTTCTGCGCGCATCACGCGTCGCGCTTCAAGGAGAAGCTCAGCACTGCGGCGCTGGCCTGGCACGACGAGACCGACCGTCTCACGGCCGACGCGTAGTCAGTCCGCGTGGCAGGGCTCGGCGTCGCACGCCGACTGAAGTATCTGGCGCGTCGGGCCGCTGCCATCGACACGGCCAATCTCTCCCGTCTCGCGGGGCGCATGGCTGACTCCAGCGGCAAGTCCAAGGCGCTGATCGTCGGAGACATGCTCTGGTCCTCGGTTCGTCACGAGACGGGCTTCCAGGACTACTACGACTGGGATTTCCACCTGCTGTCACGTCGCGAGCGACGCACCTACATGACGCATCCGAAATCGAACCACCTCGCGCAGATGCTCAACGCCGTCGAGCACAGGCGCACCTTCGCCGACAAGTCGCTCTTCAACGCACGCTTCTCCGCCTACCTGCGACGCGAGTGGCTCGACCTGCGCTCCTGCTCATCCGACGAGCTCGCAGCATTTCTGGCGCGGCACGAGCGGGTCATGGCGAAGGTCGCCGACAGTCTCGGCGGCGACGGCATCCAGGCCTTCGCGACAGCGAGCATCCCCGATCCTGAGGCCTGGCGGGCCGAGCGTCTCGCCGCCCGTCAGGTGCTGCTCGAGGAGTTCCTCACGCAGCACCCCGTCATGGCCTCGCTCAACCCCTCGAGCGTCAACACGCTGCGGATCATCACGTTCCGCGACGCCCGAGACACCGTGCACACGCTCGCTCGCACTCTGAAGATGGGCAACGGCGGCGACGTCGACAACTTCAGCGACGGCGGCATGTACACGATGCTCGACGA
>JAOASR010000031.1 GCA_030158585.1 Microcella sp. | reverse complement strand
GTCGACTCGGTCGGCGGCCTGCTCGCGAAGCACCTCGGCCGGCTGCCCGTCGCCGGGTCGACCGTCACCGTCGACGGCCTGCACCTCACCGCCGAGCGCACCGAGGGCCGCCGCAAGCGCGTCGTCACGGTGCTCGTCGAGGCCGATCAGGCGCTGCTGGATGCCCGCATCGCGTTCGCGGGAGACCGCGACCGAGACCGCGAGGAGTCGGAGTGAGCGGCCGCAAGCCCCGCGGCGGCGCTGCCGCTGCAGATGAGCCGACCTTCCGAGCCGGATTCGTGACCTTCGTCGGGCGCCCCAACGTCGGCAAGTCGACCCTCACGAACGCTCTCGTCGGCGAGAAGGTCGCCATCACGAGCTCGAAGCCGCAGACCACGCGGCGGGCGATCCGCGGCATCGTGCACCGGGCATCCGGCCAGTTGATCGTCGTCGACACGCCGGGCATGCACCGCCCGCGCACGCTGCTCGGCGAGCGTCTCAACGCTGTGGTGCAAGACACGCTCGGCGACGTCGACGTCATCGGGTTCTGCGTGCCCGCCAACGAGCCGATCGGGCCGGGCGACCGGTTCATCAACGAGCAGCTCGACTCGTTCCCGCGCACGCGCAAGGTCGCGATCGTGACGAAGACCGACACCGCGGGGCCCGCGAAAGTCGCCGAGCAGCTGCTCGCCGTGTCAGAGCTGCGCGAGTGGGACGAGATCATCCCGCTCTCGGCGCTCACGGGCGACCAGATCGAGCTGCTCGCCGACCAGCTCATCAGCCTCGTGCCCGTCTCGCCGCCCCTCTACGGCGAGGAGGCCGTGACTGACGAGACCGAAGACGACCGCGTCGCCGAGCTCATTCGCGAGGCCGCGCTCGAGGGCGTGAGCGACGAGCTGCCGCACTCGCTCGCCGTCACGATCGACGAGATGGCCGAGCGCACGCCCGGGGGAGTCGTCGACATCTTCGCCAACGTCTGGGTCGAGCGCGACAGCCAGAAGGGCATCATCATCGGCCACAAGGGGTCGCGGCTCACCGAGGTCGGCAAGCGCGCACGGCTCGAGATCGAGGCGCTGCTCGGTCAGCGCGTGTACCTGAAGCTGCACGTCAAGGTCGCGAAGGAATGGCAGCGCGACCCGAAGCAGCTCGGGCGCCTCGGCTTCTAGCCGAGCGGTTGTCGTCGACCCGCGGGGCGCCCCGGCCGCGCCCGTTCGTTCATTCGGAGTCGCGCGGTGGAACACCGGCGCGTCGCCCGATCGGCTCGGCGTGTTGTACCGGCCATCCGTGCAAGCGACCACCGCGACGCTGGCGGCGGACGCTCGGCGCACGGCGAGCGGGGCTCGAGCATCCACTGCCGGTATTCGCGACCCCGCGCGGCGCGGGTGTACCCTGAAACCGTGTTCGGCCAGCTCCTTCTTCGCTGCCGCGACGAGGCTTAGACCCTTAGCCTCCCTCGTCGCGGAGTTCGTCGTCGGCTGAAACCCCAGACCTACGAACCGCCAGGAGCACCTCATGCAGAACCGTCAGCAGCCCTCGGGCATGCCGATTCACAAGTACCAGCCGTATGCCACGGCCCTCCCGGTCGATCTGCCCGACCGCACGTGGCCCACGAAGACCATCACGCAGGCGCCGCACTGGTGCGCCGTCGACCTGCGCGACGGAAACCAGGCCCTCATCGACCCGATGAGCCCCGAGCGCAAGCGCATCATGTTCGACCTGCTCGTGAAGATGGGCTTCAAGGAGATCGAGGTCGGGTTCCCGTCGGCGTCGCAGACCGACTTCGACTTCGTGCGCTCGCTCATCGAGCAGGATCTGATCCCCGACGACGTGACGATCCAGGTGCTGACGCAGGCGCGCGAGCACCTCATCGCGCGCACGTACGAGTCGATCAAGGGTGCGAAGCGAGCGATCGTGCACTTCTACAACTCGACCTCGGTGCTGCAGCGCGAGGTCGTCTTCCGCACCGACGTCGAGGGCGTGAAAGAGATCGCGCTGCAGGGCGCCCGCTGGTGCCAGCAGTACGAGGCGACCGTGCCGGGCACCGAGGTGTTCTACGAGTACAGCCCCGAGAGCTACACGGGCACCGAGCTCGAGACCGCGCTCGAGGTGTGCAACGCCGTGATCGAGCAGATCGCCCCGACGCCCGACCGCAAGATCATCATCAACCTGCCCGCGACGGTCGAGATGGCGACGCCCAACGTCTACGCCGACTCGATCGAGTGGATGAATCGCCGCCTCGCCCGCCGCGACAGCGTGCTGCTGAGCCTGCACCCGCACAACGACCGCGGCACCGCGATCGCCGCCGCGGAGCTCGGGTACATGGCCGGCGCCGACCGCATCGAGGGGTGCCTGTTCGGCAACGGCGAGCGCACCGGCAACGTCGACCTCGTCGCTCTCGGCATCAACCTCTTCACGCAGGGCATCGACCCGCAGCTCGACTTCAGCGACCTCGACGAGATCAAGCGCACCGCCGAGTACTGCAACCAGCTCAAGGTGCACGAGCGCAGCCCCTGGGCCGGCGACCTCGTCTACACGGCCTTCAGCGGGAGCCACCAGGACGCCATCAAGAAGGGCTTCGAGGCGATGGATGCTCGGGCTCTCGCCGGGGGCGTCGCCGTCGATGATCTGCTCTGGGCCGTGCCGTACCTGCCCGTCGACCCGAAGGATCTCGGCCGCTCGTACGAAGCGGTCATCCGCGTCAACTCGCAGTCCGGCAAGGGCGGAGTCGCCTACCTGCTGAAGACCGACCACAAGCTCGACCTGCCCCGCAAGCTGCAGATCGAGTTCAGCGGCGTCGTGCAGGCGAAGACCGATGCCGAGGGCGGCGAGGTCACCTCCGAGCAGATCTGGGAGATCTTCCAGGACGAGTACCTGCCTGCGGCCTCGGCAGACGAGAAGTGGGGCCGCTTCGAGCTGCTCTCGACGCGTACTGCCTCCGACATGACGGGCGAGGTGCAGCTCGACGCGACGCTGCGCGACGGCGACGCGATCGACGGCGTCTCGGCGACGGGCAACGGGCCGATCGCGGCGTTCCTGTCGATCATGCAGTCGGAGGGCATCTCGATCCGCCTCTTCGACTACGTCGAGCACGCGCTCTCGGCCGGCGGAGACGCTCTCGCCGCCGCGTACGTCGAGCTCGAGGTCAACGGCCGCACCCTGTGGGGCGTGGGCATCGACGCCGACATCTCGACCGCGTCGCTCAAGGCCGTCGTCTCGGCGGTCAACCGGGCGATCCGGCTCGAGTCGCCCGACCGCGAGCTCGTCACGGCCTGAGCCGCCGCACCCGCGCCGCCAGGTCCATCGACGTTCGTCTCCACAATTCAGGAACTCCCGTCCGCTGGAGGTCGCGGCGGTGGCGCGCTACGGCGTGTCGTGCCCGCTCGGCGTCGGCGATTCCTGAGTTGTGGAGACGCGCGGCATCGGTCGAGCATCCGGCCGTCGCTGTGGGCCTCGCGCCGTGCAGCTCGTCACGCGCGGGACGCTCCACAATTCAGGAGTCGCTGAACGCAGGGGCCTTCGGAGGGCACCCCGGCGGCGTGTCGCGCAGGTCTGGCGCCACGATCTCCTGAGTTGTGGAGACGCGGTGCCCGCGCACCGACAGTCGAGCGTCAGTGCGCGGCCGTCGCCGCCCAGTCGGCGAAGCGGATGCCCGGCCCAGGCTGCCCGGTGGTGTGCAGCCCCGCGCGGTAGGCGGCGACGAGCTTGCCCGGCGCGCGGCACTCGACCACCCGGCGCCGCGCATCCGAGGTCGAGACGCCGCTCGCGACCAGCCACTGCTCGGCGAGCTCGCGCATCGGCAGCACCTCCGGCCCGCCGAGGTCGTCGACGCGCCCGTTCGCGGGTGTCGCACCGACCAGCGTGGCCAGCCGCGCCGCCACGGCCCTCGTATCGATCGGCTGGAACGGCACATCGAGCGTGATCACCCGCGGCAGCCGCCGCTGCGCGCTGAGTGCCCCGGCCACGAAGTCGTGGAACTGCGTTGCCCGCAGCACCGTGAACGGCACGCCCGAGGCCGCGATGTGCCGCTCGCAGGCGAGCTTCGACCGGTAGTACCCGAGCGGCACGGCGTCGACGCCGACGATCGACAGGTACACGAGGTGCTCGACTCCCGCGGCGCGCGCGGCCTCGACGAGGTGCGACGTCGCTCGAGCATCCGACCGCCGGTTCGTCGCGAGGTGCAGCACCGTCGTCACGCCGCCGAGCGCAGTGACGAGCGTGGCCGGGTCGCGCAGGTCGCCGACGACGTGATCGGCTCCGGGTCGTCTGCTGAGGATCCTCGGCGCGAGCCCCGCCGCGCGACAGGCCTCGACCGTGGGGCGGCCGACCGTGCCGGTGCCGCCGGTGATGAGAAGAGTCACACTCGCATCCTGCCGCAGTCGACGGGTGGATGCGCGCCCACTCGCCCGCGCCCCCCAGCGCACGCCCTCCACAATTCAGGAGTTACGGGCACCAGACGGCACCTGACCGGCGCGCGTCGGCGTGTCGCGAGCCACCCGCGTCGCAGATTCCTGAGTTGTGGAGACGAGCGCAACCCGAGAGGGCGCGCGGCCCGCGCCGAGCTACCCGCGCTGTCGGCTCGCGCCGGGGATGGGGGAGCGGCGCCGCGGGCGAGGCGGAGCATCCCCCGACGAGACGATCGGCACCGCCGCCGTCGTCGGATGCAGGTGGATCACCCCGGTCGCCGTCGTCACCACTCGACCGCGCCGCGCGAACGGCGGCAACGGCAGCTTCGGCAGGCGGCCGATCGAGCGCTGCTCGGGCAGACTCCAGCCGAAGAGCACCGAGGCGATGCGCACGAGGAATGTCAGCACGACGCCGACGGCTGCGGCGATCAAGACCGGCACGTCGAGCGAGAGCAGCACCGCGATCGCGCCCGACCCGACCGCCGCGGCGACCGCGTAGAGCGAGCCCACGTGCATGAGCGCGATCGGCAGATTCAGCAGCATGTCGCGCAGGATCGACCCGCCGACCGCCGCGAGCACGCCGACGAACACCGCCGCGACCTCGGGGATACCGAGCGCGAGCGCCTTCGTCGTGCCGATCGCGCCGAACAGCCCGATCGTGAGCGCGTCGAGCGCCGTGATGAGGCGATTGAGCCGCGAGAACACGCGCTCGAGCAGCATGCCCAGCAGCGCGGCGGCGGTCGCGACGACGACGTACCAGTTCGTCTGCAGGGGAGCGAGCGGCACATCGAGCAGCAGGTCGCGCAGCAGACCGCCGCCGAAGCCGACGACGATGCCGATGATCGCGACGCCGAGCCAGTCGAGCCGCCGGTCGCGGAACTGCGCGGCGAAGAGCGCGCCCTGCAGCGCTCCGATGCCGACCGCGAGCAGGTCGGCCCAGAGCGGGATCACGAACAGCTCGGCCATGCGCCCATTCTGGTGCCCGCGCGCGCGTCGGCGGCGACGGT
Organism: Microcella sp.; assembly: GCA_030158585.1. Lineage (GTDB taxonomy): Bacteria > Actinomycetota > Actinomycetes > Actinomycetales > Microbacteriaceae > Microcella. The sequence goes on along the minus strand of JAOASR010000031.1, from coordinate 10,994 downwards.
CAGGTGGGCAATGTGCGCTGCGCACCGCTCCCACCGCCCGCCCGGTTCGTGTCGCTCTGACCCGAAGTGATAGACTTTGTTCTGGTCAGGGCGACTCTAACCCGATCGCACATCACGCACCGACGCCGACGAAAGGGGTGACGGATGCCCGCACCGACTCCCGGCATCGGCCTCGCCGTCTCGACGGTCATCTTCGCGCTCCGCCCCAACGAGACGGGCGAACCGAGCGTCTGGCTGCCCCTCGTCCGGCGCATCCGTGATCCGTACCTCCACCGGTGGGCGCTGCCCGGCGGCCCCGTCAGCGTCGACGAGAGCCTCGAGACCTCTGCGCGCCGCAACCTGCTCGAGACGACGGGCCTGCAGCCGACCTACCTCGAGCAGCTCTACGCCTTCGGTGACGTTGACCGCTCGCCGACGACGCGCCTCGTGTCGATCGTCTACTGGGCCCTTGTGCGCCCCGAGGAGGCCGAGCGCGTGAGCCTCGGCGAGAACGTGCGCTGGTTCCCGGCCGACGACCTGCCCGACCTCGCCTTCGACCACAACCTCATCGTCGAGTACGCCCTCTGGCGCCTGCGCACGAAGATGGAGTACTCCCGCATCGCCCACGCCTTCCTCGGCGAGCAGTTCACCCTCGCCGAGCTGCGGGGCGTGCACGAGGCGGTGCTGCAGAAGCCGCTCGACCCGGCGAACTTCCGGCGCCAGATGGAGTCGTCGGGCGCGGTCGAGCCCACGGGCGAGGTCGTCAGCGGCGGCCGGCACCGCCCGCCCAAGCTGTACCGCTACGCCGGAGCCGTCGAGCTCGTCGACGCCGGCCCGCTCACTGCGCGCGTGGTCGCGGCCGCGGCGCAGCATCCGCCCATCTCTCGTGACGACGGCCCCGCCGAACCCCGCGTCGCAGAATCAGCCCCCGCCCTTCAGGAGGATCACCGATGACCGCTCTCGACACCGTCATTCGCGGGATCACCAACGGCGCCGCCGGCGAGGTCTGCACGCCCGACCTCGCGAAGGGCCCGTGGGAGTTCGACACGACGCCCGGCTACGGCCCCGGCTCGTCGATGCTCGATGTGATCCCGACGGGGTCGCCGCGGCAGGGCGCGCTGCCGGCCGAGTACCGCGACGCGCCCGACGCCGAGCTGCACGACCGCATCCGCGCGGCGAAGGATGCCCTCGGCGACCGCCTCGTCGTGCTCGGGCACTTCTACCAGCGTGATGAGGTCGTCGAGCACGCAGACTTCCTGGGGGACTCGTTCCAGCTCGCGAACGCCGCGCTCACGAAGCCCGACGCCGAGTTCATCGTCTTCTGCGGCGTGCACTTCATGGCCGAGACGGCGGACATCCTGGCGCGCGACGAGCAGCGGGTCATCCTGCCGAATCTGGCGGCCGGATGCTCGATGGCCGACATGGCCGACATCGACTCGGTCGAAGCGGCGTGGGAGGAGCTCACCGCCCTCTACGGCAGCGCGCCCGACGCTGACGGCCGCGTGCCGGTCATCCCCGTCACCTACATGAACTCCTCCGCCGCGCTCAAGGCGTTCTGCGGGCGGAACGGCGGCATCGTCTGCACGTCGTCGAACGCCGCGACGGTGCTCGAGTGGGCGTTCGAGAGGGGGCAGCGCGTGCTGTTCTTCCCCGACCAGCACCTCGGGCGCAACACCGCGAAGGCGATGGGCGTGCCCGTCTCGCGCATGCCGATGTGGAACCCCCGCAAGCCGCTCGGCGGCTCGACCGCCGACGAGCTGCTCGACGCGCAGGTGATCCTGTGGCACGGATTCTGCAGCGTGCACAAGCGCTTCACGCCCGCGCAGATCGCCGCGGCTCGTGAGACGCACCCCGGCGTGCGTGTGATCGTGCACCCCGAGTGCCCCATGGAGGTCGTCGACGCGGCCGATGAGGAGGGGTCGACCGACTACATCCGGCGCGCGGTCGCGGGCGCGACCGAGCCGACGACCTTCGCGATCGGCACCGAGATCAACATGGTGAACCGTCTCGCGGCCGACTACCCGCAGCACACGATCTTCTGCCTCGACCCGGTCATCTGCCCGTGCTCGACGATGTACCGCATCCACCCCGGGTACCTCGCCTGGGTGCTCGAGGAGCTCGTCGCCGGCCGCGTCGTCAACGAGATCGTCGTCGACGCCTCGGTGCAGTCCGACGCGCGCGTCGCCCTCGAGCGGATGCTCGCCGCGAAGCCGCGCGACTGACCGGGCCCCCACTGCTCATGCACGTGATCGTCGTCGGCTCGGGGCTCGCGGGGCTGCTCACGGCCCTGCGGCTCGCCCGCGCCTCCACAATTCAGGAATCTCGCGGCGGCGCGGCTGTCTCCAGAATTCAGGAGATCACGCTCCTGACCGCGGGATCACTGGGCTCCGGGGCCAGCCCCTGGGCGCAGGGCGGCGTGTCGGCGGCGGTCGGCGACGACGATTCTCCTGAATTGCATGCGGCCGACACCGTGGCGGCCGGCGCCGGTCTCGTCGACGAGGATGCTGCGCTCGCGCTCTGCCGAGAGGCCCCCGCCGCGATCGCCGAGCTGCTCTATCTCGGGGTCGAGTTCGACCGCGACGCCAGCGGAGACCTCGCCCGCGGTCTCGAAGCCGCGCACTCGCGGGCGCGCGTGCTGCACGCGGGCGGCGACGCGACGGGCGCGCGCATCGTCGACGCCCTCGCGCGAGTCGTCAGGGAGAGCCGCATGACAGTGCTCGAGGGCGTTCGTGCGGAGAGCATCCGCACCCGCAACGGCGCTGTGTCGGGGCTCGTCGCGATCGACGGTCGAGGTGAGCGCCGCGTGCTCGAGGCCGAGGCCGTCGTGCTCGCGACCGGCGGATGCAGCGCCCTCTACCCGCGCACGACGAACCCCGCCGGCGCGATCGGCTCGGGCGTCGTACTCGCCCACGCGGCTGGCGCGATGGTCGCCGATCTCGAGTTCGTGCAGTTCCATCCGACGGTGCTCGCGGGCGGCGGGCTCGTCTCCGAGGCGGTGCGCGGCGAGGGGGCGACGCTGCTCGACGCGCGCGGCCGACGCTTCATGACCGCGGTGGATGCTCGCGCCGAGCTCGCCCCCCGCGACCTCGTCGCCCGCGCGATCGCCCGCACGATGCGCGAGCAGGGCGCAGACTCGGTGCTGCTCGACGCCCGCGGGGTGGCCGCCCGGCTCGGGGGAGCGGCCGCCCTCGCGCGCCGCTTCCCGACGATCGACGCGCTCGTGCGCCGTGCGGGCATCGACTGGTCGCGCGAGCTCGTGCCGGTGACGCCGGCGGCGCACTACGCGATGGGCGGGGTGCTCGCCGACCTCGACGGCCGCACGACGGTGCCGGGCCTGTTCGCTGTGGGCGAAACCGCCGCGACGGGCGTGCACGGAGCCAACCGCCTCGCCTCGAACTCGCTCCTCGAGGCGGCGGTCACGGCTCGCCGCCTGTCGGCCCGCCTGCTCGAGGCTCCCGCCTCCACAATTCAGGAACCGCTGATTCCGAGAGGCGTCGTCGTCGAATCCGCACCCGCCCTCGATCGGCGGATGCCCGGCGCTGCCCCGATCGACGCGGCGACCCTCCGTGCCCGCGCCTGGGAGTCGCTCGGGCTCGAGCGCGACGGCACCCAGCTCGCCGTTCTGGCCCAACATCTCGCAGATGCACGGCCCACCGACCCCGCCACCGAGACCCTGCTGCCGCTCGCGCGACTCGTCACGGCCGCAGCTCTTGCCCGCACCGAATCCCGCGGCGCGCACTGGCGGAGCGACGCCCCGACGCCGGTCGCCGCACAGGCGCATCGGCGTGTCTGGGCACCGGCTGAGCAGGCCGTTCCTGAATTGTGGAGGCCCGCGACCGCCGCCCCGGCTACGACCGCGGCCGACCCCGCCGACCTCCACGCGAGCAGCACCCCGACCCGCACCCGAGGAGCCGCATGACCGCCTTCGATCCGCCCACCGCAGCCGTCGCGGCCGTTGTCGCCGCAGCCCTCGCCGAAGACGCGCCGTGGGGCGACATCAGCTCCGAGGCCGCGATCCCCGCCGACGCGACCGCGACCGCGCGCGTCGTCAGCCGCAGCACGGGCATCCTCGCCGGCGGCCTCGCCCTGCAGCTCGCATTCACGACCGCGGACGAGCACCTCCGCGTCGAACGAGTCCGTGACGACGGCACCCCGCTCGCCCCCGGCACCATCATCGCCGAGATCGCGGGCCCCGCCCGCGGCATCCTCCTCGGCGAGCGCGTCGCCCTCAACCTCGCGCAGCGGCTCTCCGGCGTCGCGACCCTCACGCGCGCCTACGTCGACGCGGTCGCCGGCACGAGCGCCCGCATCGTCGACACCCGCAAGACCACGCCGGGGCTGCGGATGCTCGAGAAGGCCGCCGTCCGCGCCGGCGGCGCCCGCAATCACCGCTTCTCGCTCTCCGACGCGGTCATGCTGAAGGACAACCACCTCGCCGTCCTGACGGCGCAGGGGCTCGACGTCACCGAGGCGATCCGCACGGTGCGCGCGCGCATCCCGCACACGACGCACCTCGAGGTCGAGATCGACCGGCTCGACCAGCTCGCCGCCGTCCTCGCCGCCGAGCCCGACACGATCATGCTCGACAACTTCCCGCTCGCCGACCTGCGCGAGGCCGTCGCGCTCATCGGCAGCCGCGCGATCACCGAGGCGAGCGGCGGCGTCACTCTCGACTCGGTGCGCGCGATCGCCGAGACCGGCGTCGACGTCATCTCGGTCGGAGCCCTCACCCACTCGGCCCCCGCGCTCGACGTCGGCCTCGACATCGAGCTGTAGGCGCTCATGACGCTCATCGATCTCGACCAGGCGGCCACGGCATCCGTGCGTCGTCAGGTGCTCGAGGCGATGTGGCCGCATCTGACGGGCGAGTACGGCAACCCGTCGAGCACCCATGCGCTCGGTCGACGAGCCGCCGACGCCCTCGAGGATGCGCGCGGCCGAATCGCGCGCATCCTCGGCGTGCGGGCTGCCCAGGTGGTCGTCACGTCGGGCGGCACCGAGGCCGACAACCTCGGCGTCATCGGGCTCGCGCTCGCAGCGATCGCGGCCGGCCGCGAGCGGCACATCGTCGTCGGAGCCGTCGAGCATGAGGCGGTGCTCGCCGCCGCCGACCACCTCGCCCGCTGGCACGGGGTCGAGGTGACGCGGCTCGGGGTCGACGCGTTCGGCCGGTACTCCGCCGAGGAACTCGAAGCGCTGCTGCGCCCGGGCACGGCGCTCGTGGCCGTGCAGCACGCCAACAACGAGGTCGGCACGGTGCAGCCGGTCGAAGCGCTCGTGCGGGCGGCCCGCGCGGTCGGTGCGCGCGTGCACGTCGACGCCGTGCAGACGGCGGGGTGGATGCCCGTGGTGCCGGCTGCGCCCGGCGGTCCCTCGACCACCGCCGGTGCCGACGCCCGCCCCGACGGCGTCGCGATCAGCGGCCACAAGCTCGGCGCGCCCAAGGGGGTCGGGGCGCTCATCCTCCCGACCGGAGCGCCCGTCGAGCCGCTGATCCACGGCGGAGGCCAGGAGCGCGACCGCCGCTCCGGCACCGAGAACGTGGCAGGAGCGGTCGGCCTCGCGGTCGCCCTCGAGCTCGCCGAGGCGGAGCGGCGGGGGAGAGCAGCGACGGCCGGAGAGCTCACCACCGCCGTCGCCGCGCGCCGCGATCGCTTCGTCGCCGACGTGCTCGCGAGCGTCCCCGGTGCGACCCTCACCGGGCATCCGACCGAGCGTCTGCCCGCGCACGCGTCGTTCGTCGTCCCGCGCATCGGAGGCGAGCCGCTGCTCATCGCCCTCGACGAGCGCGGCATCATCGCCTCGAGCGGGTCGGCATGCGCGGCCGGACGCGACGACCCGTCGCCCGTCCTTCTCGCGATGGGGCACTCGCCCGACGAGGCCCGCACCGCGATCCGCTTCACCGGCGGCGCCTCCACAACTCAGGAAGAGTGGACCCGCGCGGCGACCGAGCTCGCAGCATCGGCGCGGTCTCTCGGCGTGTCGTAGCAGGCGGCGGATGCTCGGTCTCCTGAATTGTGGAGACCGCGCCCGCACAGCTCACCGTCCCCCGACCCGCACCGCTCACCGCAGCCCCGATCCCGCGCCGCCCGGCGAGGCCCCCAGCCGCCGCGCCGCCCCGCGCGCGATACTGGAGCGTGCCCACCTACCGTGACGAAGCCGTCGTGCTGCGCACCCACAAGCTGGGCGAAGCCGACCGCATCGTGACGATGCTCAGCAGGCACCACGGCAAGATCCGCGCCGTCGCGAAGGGTGTGCGGCGCACCGGAAGCCGCTTCGGCAGCCGCCTCGAGCCGTTCATGGTCGCCGACGTGCAGCTCTACGTCGGCCGCAGCCTCGACATCGTGCAGCAGGCCGAGTCGCTCGGCAGCTACGGAGCCGAGATCAGCGACGACTACGGCAGCTACACGGCGGCGAGCGTCATGGTCGAGACCGCGGACAAGGTCACCGACGACGACGGCGGGGGAGTCCAGCAGTACCTCCTGCTCGTCGGCGCCCTCCGCTCGCTCGCCCGCCGCGAGCACGCGCCGAGCCTGACGCTCGACTCGTACCTGCTGAGGGCACTGTCGATCGCCGGATGGGCGCCGAGCTTCGGCGACTGCGCCGTGACCGGCGCGCCCGGCCCCCACAGCCATTTCGTGGTCCAGCTCGGAGGCATGGTCGCCGCCGACGTCGCCCCGCCCGGGTCTCCGCGCGTGAGCCCGGAGGCTCTCGCGCTGCTCGCGGCCCTCCTCACGGGCGACTGGGCCACCGCCGACGCGTCTGACGAGCGCGCGCGCAACCAGGCGAGCGGCATCATCGCCGCCTACACGCAGTTCCATCTCGAGCGCGGGCTGCGCAGCCTGCCGCACGTCGACCGTCAGGCAGTGACCGCCCCGACCTCGAGCCGTGCAGCCGCGGCCGCCCCCGAGGCCTCGGTCGAGCATCCGCCGCCGACGACGACACCGACGCCCGCCCCGCGCACCTCCACAATTCAGGAATCGGCGCACCCGAGCGCCCCGCACGACACGCCGACGATCGGAGCCCCCGCATGAGCCGAGAGCCCCGCAGCCCCCGAATCCCGGGCCAGAGCCGAGCAGCCCGTCGCGCCACTGAGGCCGAACCGCTGCGCCCGATCGACTGGACGGGCGAGCATCCTCCTGAATTGTCGAGAAGCGCCGTGCCGAAGCACGTCGCCATCGTCATGGACGGCAACGGCCGCTGGGCCAACCTGCAGGGCCTCACGCGCATCGAGGGCCACCGCGCGGGCGAGGCGAGCCTGCTCGACGTCGTCGCCGGCGCCATCCAGGTCGGCGTCACCCACCTCAGCGTCTACGCCTTCAGCACCGAGAACTGGAGCCGCAGCCCCGACGAGGTGCGCTTCCTCATGGGTTTCAACCGCGAGGTGCTGCGCCGCCGCCGCGACCAGCTCGACGCCTGGAACGTGCGCATCCGCTGGGCCGGCCGCCGCCCGAAGCTGTGGCGCAGCGTCATCTCCGAGCTCGAAGAGGCCGAAGCCCGCACCGCCGGCAACACCGGCCTCACGCTTACCATGTGCGTCAACTACGGCGGCCGTGTCGAGCTGGTGGATGCTGTGCGCGCTATCGCGACGGAGGTGCGGGAAGGCCGCCTCGCCCCCGATCGCGTCACTGAGCGCACGATCGCGAAGCACCTCTATACGCCCGAGCTGCCCGACGTCGACCTGTTCGTGCGCTCGAGCGGCGAGCAGCGCACGAGCAACTTCCTGCTCTGGCAGAGCGCGTACGCCGAGATGGTGTTCCTCGACACGCTGTGGCCCGACTTCCGGCGGCGGCACCTGTGGGGCGCGATCGAGTCGTACGCGGGGCGCGACCGCCGCTTCGGCGGCGCGGTCGACAAGCCCGTGCCCGATCCGGCCGCGTAGCGCAGCCTGCGGCGGCGACCGACTCCAGCGCGCCCTGACCGCCCGGCGCGCGGCCGAAGCCTCAGTAGACTGGGGACTTCGTGCGACAGCCGCCGGGCATCCAGCTCGGCGCCATTTCTAGGAGACCCCCACCGTGGCAGCCCCCACCCGTCTGGATTCCGTCATCTCCCTCGCCAAGCGGCGCGGCTTCGTCTTCCAGGCCGGTGAGATCTACGGAGGCTCGCGCTCGGCGTGGGACTACGGGCCCCTCGGCGTGGAGCTGAAGGAGAACATCAAGCGCCAGTGGTGGAAGACCATGGTGCAGGGCCGGCACGACGTCGTCGGGCTCGACTCGAGCGTCATCCTGCCCAAGCGGGTGTGGGAGGCCTCCGGTCACGTCGAGGTCTTCAGCGACCCGCTCGTCGAGTGCCTCAGCTGCCACAAGCGGTATCGAGCCGACCACCTCGAGGAAGAGTTCGAGGAGAAGAAGGGCCGCAAGCCCGAGAACGGCCTCGCCGACGTCGTGTGCGTCAATTGCGGCACGCGCGGGCAGTGGAGCGAGCCGCGCGAGTTCTCCGGGCTCTTGAAGACCTTCCTCGGCCCCGTCGACGACGAGTCGGGGATGCACTACCTGCGTCCTGAGACCGCTCAGGGCATCTTCGTGAACTTCGTCAACGTGCTCAACGCGGCCCGCATGAAGCCCCCGTTCGGCATCGGCCAGATCGGCAAGAGCTTCCGCAACGAGATCACGCCAGGAAACTTCATCTTCCGCACGCGCGAGTTCGAGCAGATGGAGATGGAGTTCTTCGTCGAGCCCGGCACCGACGAGGAATGGCACCAGTACTGGATCGACACCTCGCTCGCGTGGTTCCTTGGCCTCGGCATCGACCCGGCGAACATCCGCCAGTTCGAGCACCCGAAGGAGAAGCTGTCGCACTACTCGAAGCGCACCGTCGACCTCGAGTACCGCTTCGGCTTCTCGGGCGGCGAGTGGGGCGAGCTCATGGGTGTGGCGAACCGCACCGACTTCGACCTGTCGACGCACTCGCAGGCCTCGGGCACCGACCTGTCCTACTTCGACCAGGGCAAGAACGAGCGCTGGACGCCGTACGTGATCGAGCCCGCGTTCGGTCTCACGCGCGCGCTCATGGCGTTCCTGCTCGACGCGTACGCCGAGGACGAGGCGCCCAACACGAAGGGCGGCGTCGACAAGCGCACGGTGCTGCGCCTCGACCGCCGACTCGCGCCCGTCAAGGCCGCGGTGCTGCCGCTGTCGCGCAACGAGCAGCTGTCGCCCGTCGCGCGCGAGCTCGCCGACCGCCTGCGCCGCCACTGGAACGTCGACTTCGACGACGCGGGCGCGATCGGACGCCGCTACCGTCGCCAGGACGAGATCGGCACGCCCTTCTGCATCACCGTCGACTTCGACACTCTCGACGACCAGGCCGTCACGGTGCGCGAGCGCGACACCATGCAGCAGGAGCGCATCCCGCTCTCCACGCTCGAGGCCTACCTGGCCGCAGAGCTCCTCGGCGCGTAGCCGCCCCCTTCGCACGTCCCTCCGCCCGCGCGGTGCCTCCACAATTCAGGAGATGCCGCGCGGGCGGAGCCGTTTCCGGACCCCTGTCGGCGTGTCGGGGCGCCTTGGCGGCGCGATCTCCTGAGTTGTGGAGGCGCCCGCGCACCCGCCGCTCCTCTCCAGGCACGCGCCGACGACCGAAGCCCCCGACCACCCGCACGCACCACCCGCCGCCGACCCGGCCCGGGCATCCTTCGCGCATGGATGCCGCTGCCCTCGTCGCCCGCCACGGCGGCGCCCTCGACCGACGCCGCCTGCTCGAGCTCGGCGCGACCGACCACGACCTCCGCCGTGCGCTCAGAGCCGGAGCCCTCGACCGGCCCCGCCGCGGCTGGTACTCGACGTGGGGGTTCCGCGACCCGCGGTTCCGCGCGATGCGCGTGGGCGGGCGGCTCACCGGCATGAGCGCCCTGACCGCGCTCGGGTGCTGGGCGCTGGGCGAGCATCCGCTGCATGTCGCCGTGCCCCGCAACGCCGCCCGCCTGCGCAGTCAGTGGCGTCGCAAGGTGCGCTGGGCGGATGCTCGCCCCGACGGCGTCGTCGTGCACTGGGTCGCGCCGGCGCACGACCGAAGCTCCTCGACCGGAGTCGTCGACCTGATCGAGGCCCTCGAGCTCGTGTGCAGGGTCGAGCCGCTCGAGGTCGCCATCGCGGCCCTCGACTGGGCGTGCAGCACCGGGCGGCTCGATCGCTTCGACGCCGCTCTGCTCGCCGAGCGCCTGGGCTCGCTCGGCTGGATCGTCGACCGCGCCGACGACCGCTGCGAGTCGCTGCCCGAGAGCCTCGCCCGCTCGAGACTGCGCGCGTGCGGCCTGCAGGTCGAGTCGCAGCTGCGGTACTCGGGCACGCTCGAGCGGCTCGACCTGGTCGTCGAGGGCGCTGTCGCGGTCGAGGTCGACGGTGACGAGCACCACCGCGAGACCTTCGAGCTCGATCGCGCCCGCGACCTCGCCATCACGCGCGCGGGGCTGCACGCCCTGCGCCCGAGCGCCCGACAGGTCTTCGGAGCCTGGCCAGCCGTGCAGGCCGCCGTCGAGCGCGCCCTGCGAGAGCGCGGAATCCTCGTGCGTCTCGACAATTCAGGAGTCGCTGCTCTGAGGCGGCCTGCGACACGCCGTCGGCCCGGCCGCAGCCCGGACAGGGCGCGGAACGCCCGCGGAGGCGGCCCACCGGATTCCTGAATTGTGGAGGCGGGAGCCGTCGACCCGGCCCCGGCTCGACGAGCCGGCCCGGGAATACCGCCCAGACAGACGCGTTGACCCCAGGGTGAGCACCTCGACCCCCCTCAGCGTCCAGATCTTCTCCGATGTGCAGTGCCCCTGGTGCTACATCGGCAAGCGCAAGTTCGAGGCGGCCGTGGCCGACTTCGAGGCACAGGGGGGCGCGGTCGACGTCGTCTACCGCAGCTTCGAGCTCGCCCCCGACACCCCGGTCGACTTCGAGGGCACCCCTGTCGACTACCTCAGCCAGCGCAAGGGCATCTCGCCCGACCAGGCCGAGCAGATGATCGCCCGGGTCACCGGCATCGCCGAGTCGGTGGGCCTCGAGTACCACTACGACGACATCCACCAGACG
>JAOASR010000030.1 GCA_030158585.1 Microcella sp. | reverse complement strand
ATAGTCCTCATCCTCTCGGGATTTCAGACCCTCCACGACACCCGGGGCGATTCATAGGCATCGGCGGCTTGGGCCACTCTCACCAGAACGTCCCGTTGACCGCGCAGGTCAACTACGTGGTTGTACGCGTCTCGAAGTTCGGAGAACTGCTCTACGGCGCTTTCTGCCCGCTTGAAGGTCGCCGGCTCATCGAGCATGAAGCGCCGAAAAAGGGTGTCGAGCGTGCCCAGGTTCTTTGCCGCCTGGGTCTTGTGGAGCAGCTGGAGGGCAGTGTCGCTTCGGATGCCGAGCAGTCGTTGAAGGCGTTGGAAATACCCGCTGTGCTTTCCCGTCGTCGTGACGACGACAGGATCGTGGTCGGCCTGAAGCTTGCGGGCGTCGATCCCGTTTTGGGCGTACGCGGCGTAGTGGGCGAGCCCGTGGTCGTCGCGTGTAATGAAGTTCATCTCCCGCACGTCGCCCAGGTCCGTGCTGGAGCCGCGGAGGTGGAACATCTTGAACAGGGAGATCGGGGCGTCTCGCTTGTTTTCGAACCGGAGCAGGATCGCGCTCCAGGTGGTGGAGGTGCGCAGGTATCGGGACTGGGTGCGGTTCTCCTGCTCGTCTGCTTCTTTGCTCCAAGCGCCTCGTATGTAGCTGACCCAGTTGCGGTCGGTGTCGCGTGCGCCAGATTCCTGTGCGGCGGCGTTGAAGGTCACCGACCCCTTCGGGGTGAGCACTGCGGCGATCGCATCCAGCAGGGACGACTTTCCGGAGCCGGAAGGCCCGGTGAAGAGGTGGCCGCGACGCCCGACCTCCACGGAGTGGGCGCCGTCGAAGGTGCCCCAGTTGATCACTTCCACGTGACTCAACCGCCACTGGCCGGCATGGACAAGCCGGTCTTCTTCGCGAAGATCCATTTCAAGAAGCGTCATCGTTCACCTCCGCGGCTTCGCCGGATTCGTTCCGCTGCGGCGCGCTGCCGGCCAGACGCTCGTAAGTGGCCCGGATGGTGGCGACCCGAGGAGCGTCGATGAGGTAGCGAACGATGGGGGAGATCTCCGCGCGTTCGGTGTCGGTCTGGTGCAGGAGTCCCAGATTCAGCATGTTGGTCCAGGAGGCGTTGACTCTCTTTCGAAAGTCCGGCTCGTCGCGCGACTTCCGATAGACCGCGAGCTGCTCGGCTACCTCTTCCAGGCCGATGAGAACGCGGCCGCGACCTTCGTCGAGAAGCAGTGCTTGGCGGAGGACGAGGAGCATGGCGGTGTCCATGAACGTGAGGGTTCGGGTGCGAACAACCTCCGGCGCGTCGTCGAGTTCCGCCGGCTTCACGAACGCGAGTTCCTTCTCGAGGTCGATGACCAGGTCGAGGAACATGTCGTTGAGTCGTGAGCGGATGCCTTCCTGGTCCACGAGCAACGCTTCCCACAGTTCTCTGCGCTGTGACCGCGCAAGGTATGGCCCCTTCACCAGGCTCACGAGCGCGCGCCGCGACTGGTGCGCCAGGACCCCGGCGTCGCCCTGCCAGAGGCCCGGTCCGCTCTGATCTGCCACCTCATTGGGGAGGACTTGGCCGTCGAATGTCATTGGATGCTCCCGGTGAATCGATGGGTTCGAACGTCGGCCGCGCGTTCGCTGCCGTCGACGCCGACCCACTGCAGATGTTCCGTTGACTGCTCTACCGTCCCGTGACGGGCGGCAAGCGACAGCAGCCCCACGACACTGGCAAGCCCTTGAGACGCGGGATGCGCGGCCAGCACTTCTCTCACCGAGGCGGACGGGCTGTCGTCGAGGACGGAGTTGACGTTCTTGATGAGCTCACCGAAATCGATCTCGGACAGGCGGGCCAACGCGAGCAGGGCCGCAAGGTCCCCTTCCGAGGTCTCATGCACGACGACGGGGGTTGCCGATTCGAACTCCGCCGGATCATGAAGCCGAAGCATGCCCACGCTGGTAAGGGTGACGCCCGTCAGCGTCAGATGGAGCCCAACCCGTTCGTATGGTTTTACGACGTCAGCCGCGGCGAGAGCGGAGTGCAGCGCCTCCTGGATCGATCGTCGGAGCACCCGGTCGCGTCGGTAGTCCTGGGACTCCACGTAGCGTCTGAGGCCGCGCGCGAACTCCACGGCGACCTGTTGGATTTCCGCGGTGTGCTCTTTCAAAGTGGAGATGAACTGCCTCAGCGATCTGCGCTGTGCGGGTGTCATGTCGAGAGCGAAGTCTCGATTGAGAACGTGCTCGACGTCGTCCTCGAATGCGCCGCCGATGGCAGGGTCGAGGATCAGGTCGGTGAAGGCTCGAAAGGTCCGGCCGGCATCGCTCTGAGCGATCAGGTCGATGTCGCGAAAGATGTCCTCGAGGACTCGTGTCTGGGAACTGCCCGATTCCAGGATCTGCTCACGAAGCATGGAGTTCAGCGCCTCGAACTCGGAGCGGACCCGAGCGAAGTCGTCGGGCACGGCGGAGGCCTGATTGAGCAAGTCGCGCAGCCGCTCCGCAGCACGCTCCTTGGCCAACGGCGCATCCGCGCCGGACTCGATGGCGGCGATCTCCGCATCGAGGCGTTCCCGCTCGCTGATAAGCCGTTCAAGCCTTCGGCCCGACTGGGGATCTGTGTCAATAGCGAGCTGTCGCAACTGGGCGGCAAGGCTACTCAGTCGCGATTCGGTCGCCGTCTGCCTAGGAGTCTCGACCTCGTCGAGGAATCGAATGGACGCGAGGGCGCCGCTGCTGAGTTCGTAGGTCTCCCCGCGAGACTCCAGGCTTGGCCGCCTGATGAGATATCCCGCGGCTCGCCACTGGCTCAGGTACGCGAGTGCGCTGCCCTTGAGCTCGAAGCCTGCGCCGCGCAGTTGCTCCAGGTCTGCCTCGAAGCGTTCCTGCAGCTCGTCTGCGGCGATGCGGCGCTCCTCGCCTCCGAGGTGCTCCCACAGCAGGGCCAAGATCGCAGCTGCGCTTTGCGAGCTGTCCCCCGCGCGCAGTAGTCGAAGGGCTGGGTTCTCCTCCACGAGGCGACGCAGCTGTTGGGCTCTCGTGGTAGCGGTCATGGTTCGCTCATTCTCGAGGAATCCACCGACATTCGTGATCGCCGCTCCGGTGAGGGGTTCTCGAATCGCGACGGTTCCCGCTCATACTGAAGCGCGTGAGGCCACAGGACGCGATACAAGCCCACCCGTTCGCGGACCTGTTCCCGATGATGAGCCCCGAGGCGCTGACAGAACTGGCGGCCTCCATCAAAGCGCGGGGCCTTCGGGAACCGATCGTCGTCGACGCGGCGGGGATGATCCTGGACGGACGAAACCGGCTGTTGGCCTGCAAGCTCGCGGAAGTGACGCCGACCTTCGTTGAGATCGATACGCCTGACCAAGATCTCCTCGCTTGGGTGGTCGACACCAATCTGCACCGTCGGCATCTGACCGAGAGCCAGCGAGCGGTGGTGGCGGCCCGCTTGGCCACGTACGGTCATGGCGGTTCCAGGAGGACGCAAGCGGCACATGCGCCGCTTGACCTTGTCACCCAGCGTCAGGCGGCCGAGAAGCTCGGCGTATCGGAACGCAGCGTTCGGGACGGCCGCGTAGTTCTCGACCACGGCCCAGCCGAGCTCGTCGACGACGTCGAAGCCGGGGTGCTGGCAGTTCGAACAGCTGCCGAGCTCATCCGGGCGGCCGGAAGGGATCGCGCGTTGGCCGCGGAGTATTACCGCATGCGCCGCTCGTCGCGGAGTCAGGAGTGGTACACGCCAACCGAGCTCCTGGCTCGGATCGAATCGTTTCTCGGAGGCATCGATCTCGACCCAGCCTCGAACTCCCACGACGAACCGTGGGTTCCAGCCGGTCGACACTTCACTGCGGCAGACGACGGCCTCGCCCACCCGTGGGCTGGCACCGTCTATCTGAATCCACCGTTCGACCGGTCCCCCGCGGCGTGGGTTACCAAGTTACGCGATCACCACGCCGCCGGCGACGTCTCCGAAGCACTCACGCTGTTGCCGGCGCGAACGAACACACTCTGGATGCGGACCCTTGCGCCTTACCCACGTTGCTTCCTCTGGGGTCGCCTTCGCTTCAGCGACTCTTCGGGCGAAGCCCAGTTTCCGTCAGTGCTGATCTATCTCGGTGATCGCGTAAGCGACTTCCAAAGTGCGTTCGAAGACGTGGGAGACGTCTACGTTCACGCCCGTTAGCTATCGGCATCAACGGCGGGGGAGCTCCCCGTTGCGCGCTAGGCCCAACCGGGCCACCCGTTGCGATAGCGAAACTCCGCAGGCGACATCCATCGCCTCGCTCTTTCCGCCTCCTCGCCCCCTCGAGTCAAGATGTCCAGGAGTTCGTCGAGACGGTGGCGGTACCTCGAAATGACCCAGTCAGCCCCAAGTTCATCGACGAGAACCTGGGCCGTTGACCAAACCGAGTCGACGAATTCGTGGGCGAAGATGCCGATGGGTATGGGCTGCGGCCCGAAGTGGAATAGCAGCGAGTCGTTGCCGCGAGCATCAGTGAAAGTGAGCTCTTGATCGCCTGTGACGAACCATTCCTCGGTGAGGTCGAGCTCGCTTTCTTGC
Organism: Microcella sp.; assembly: GCA_030158585.1. Taxonomy (GTDB): domain Bacteria; phylum Actinomycetota; class Actinomycetes; order Actinomycetales; family Microbacteriaceae; genus Microcella. Next base: position 11,960 of record JAOASR010000030.1, on the reverse strand, counting down.
TGGAATGCACGCCTTACACGGACCGCGAGAAGGCACTTTCCGTACGTGGCGGATTTGCTGCCGTACGCAGATTGCCGGTCAGATCCGCCCGTCACGTAGGCCATGGCGCTGGCCATCTTTGAGAAGTCTTGCGGCTGGAGTTGCCACCTCCCATTCAAATGATCGAACAAAGACCATGCGGCACGCAGAACTGTGAGCCTCGCCACGGGCGCTCTAGCGAAGGATGCAGCATCGCTACCCGGGCTCAAGGTGATTAGGTGGCCAAGAGTGTCATGGCCGTACATCACTGGCAGGGTCTCGACGAGGCCCGGTGCCATGGGGTTGCCTGGCGAGCGCCTGTTTCTTTCTTTGAGTTCAAGAGCCCATGCGAGGGTGAAAGCCTCGAAGATGTCAGCCGCTGATTGCCAGCCGGGCGGGTGGTCGGCGAATTGCGGAGACAGAAGATCGACCTCACTCATTTGCATGGAATGATCCTCGCATTTCCGGACCGCTGCTGCCCAGCGGGAATTTGGCCGCGGAGTACTGCCGTATGCGGTGTTGGTCGCGGAGTCAGGAGTGGTGCACCGACCTCATGGCTTGGATCGAAGGGTTTTTGGGCGGCGTCGATCTCGACCCCGCCTCCAACTCCCACGACCAACCGTGGGTTCCCGCGAAACGTCACTCCAGCACTACGGGGAGGTCGGAGACACTTATGTCCGTGCGCCGTAGAGAGGCTTGAGCGCTTCCTCCCGATCGAGACGCTTCTTACTCCTCTTCGCCGGGTAGCGGGGTGCGCATGAGCCGCTTCCAGTCGGCCAGCTTCCGATCGAGCTCATCGGACCACCAGCACACCATGTACGACGTGTACGCGCCGATGTAGATTCCGTTGGTGTAGTGAACGAACTGCGCCCCCGTCCAGAACCTGCGCGCGTGAGTCCATGCCTCGGGGCTGCCCACTTCGCCCTCAGGGGGCAGAGGGTACGTCGCCACGACGATCAGGTTGTCGGGCACACACCCGATTGCGCGCCAGAGGAAAGCCTCCTCGAGTCCTCGACCCTGCCAAGCCGGGTCGACCCAGAAACGGTCCACGACCACGAGGGTCTGTGCGTCTTCCATGAGGCCCTGGAAAGGGCGGTCGTCTAGGTTCCCTTCCTCTTCCCCGTCAACGAGGGCGTTGAACGTCGCCTCGAGGACGGTGGAGATGTTGTCACCATCCAGAAACATGGTGGAGGTTTGCTCGCGATTGAAGCGCTGAAGCTCGGCAACGCCGATCGCGAGGTCGTTGTGGGCGAGGGTCACCGTGTACTTGTCCCGTCCGAGCCACTCTTGCAGGTCCCGCTCGAGGTCAAGCAGGACCGTGTTCGAGACGCTCACCGTCAGCCCGAGTTCTGCCAGGTCGGGATCGAGAGCGGCGGCGAAGTCATGAAGCTCGGGCTCTGTTGACTCGTCTACGACTGCGTCCTCCGCGGAGGGGTCATCCGGCGTCGGATTGACTGCGCTTGTTTCGAAGGTGCTCACGTGTGGCCTCCCGGTTGCTCCGTTGTCCAGTGTTGGCAGCGGTACGGCGAGTGTTCCGGCAAGCAGCGCTCGATTTCTTCGGTAAGCGGGATCAGGACACACGGCGACCATCGGGGAAGGCCTCTCTGGCCGCGGCCCACCGTGTTCGCACCGTCGAGAACCAGAGGACGACGGCTCTTCGGCATCGGTCGGGGGATAGCTTCGGCGATCCGCGTTGCCGAAAAAGGCGATGGTTCGACGGATCTACGTTCTGCAGTCCACCCGCAGCCGGACCTCGGAGGTACGAGTACGAGATGAACGCCGATGCAGGGCTGTCCTTCAACCGGCCGCGTGCCGCGCATAGGGAGTTCGTGGACAACAACACCAACCTCCCCCTCGCCGCAGAGCTCGCCCTGCGCGCCCCGGCGTTCACCGGACAGGCGACCGTCACGTGGACGGACCCGGCCGGCCTCCACCACGAGCAGCTCGCTGACGCTGCGCTTTCCGACCGTGAGCTGTATCTTGCGCGGACCAGCCGACGAGGTAACCGCTACCCGCGGCAGCGGAACTATCACGGCTACTACTTCTTCGCCCAGACGCGGACGCACATCTGGTTCGAGTCTCTGCTTGAGCGGTCCCGCCTGGCATCGATCGACCACGCATCCGACGTGGTCGCGATCGCCAGCCAGCCGATGAAGATCTTGTTCGACGACGGCAGTGAGCACTATCCCGACTTCTTCGCCCTTCACGCCTCGCTGCGGCAGGTGCTCTACGACGTGAAGCCGCTCGAGCGGATCAACGAGAAGTACCTGGAGCAGTTCGCGAAAACGAAAGCGATGTGCGACCGCATCGGCTGGGGCTACAGCGTCCTAACCGAGCTCAGCCCGGTAGAGAGAGCGAATCTGGACTGGCTGCGGAACTTCAAGCTCCCCGGACACCATCCCGGCGCCAAAGCCCTGGCCCGACTCCTGCCGGCGCTACCGCTGCCGCTGGGCTCCGCGGCCGCGCTCCTGTTCCCCACATCTCCCGCGGAAGGTCGCTCGGCTCTCAGCCATCTCGCCTGGACGCGTGAGGTGCACATCGACACCACCGTCCTGCTCAGCGACGCGACCCTCGTGGAGGCACCCCATGCGTGAACTCAGCCTCAACGAACCGCTCCAGCTCGACACCGGCACCTACGACGTGATCGAGCGCGCCGGCAATTGGGTGCGCCTTCGGCCGCACCACCCCGGCGAGACGATCCAGATTCCGACGGCGGAACTGGCCCGACGCGTCGTCGGACTTCCCCCGTTGGAGGCCGCCCCCGTGCGATCGCTGGAGACGATCGGGCGAAACGGTCAGCAGACGGCCCTGAAGTGGGAGCAGCACCTCATCCAACTCGAGACCGGACGCGGCCCTGACGGATCCATCCGGCCCGAGTACGACCTCCGCGCCACCACGCAGGAGCAGCGCATCACGACGAAGATCTCCGAGCTGAAGACCCACCACGGCGAGACAATCTCGCGAGCAACCCTGATGCGGAAGCTCAAGGCGTACCGGACGCACGGCGCAGCGGGCCTGATCGATGGCCGCGCGGCACAGGCTCACGGCCCGATCGACCGTCTCGATGATCGGATCCACGAGACGCTCGCCCACGTTCTTGCCGATCAGAAGCTGCGCTCCACCGGAACGGCGTCGCGGATCATCTTCGAGACACAGGCGCGACTGATCCGCCGATACGGTGCCGCCGCACCGAAGCTGCCCTCCAAGGCATCGATGTACCGGTACATCGACGCGATGGATGCCGGACGGCACAGCACCGGACGTGCCACCACTCGCCGCTCACTCGGCAACCGCCCGCAACGCACCTTCGCGCAGGCAAGCAAGCTGCTGCCAGGTGCGGAAGTGCAGATCGACTCCACGAGCCTGGACCTCCTGATCCGCACCGAGAAGGGCGAAGAGCGGCCGACTCTGACGATCATGCTCGACGTCGCCACGCGCAGCATCATCGCCTGGACCCTCCGCCTGGGCGCCACCAAGGGCGTGGACCACGCAGTGCTGCTCGCGCAGGCGCTCACGCCGCCGCAGAACCGGCCCGCCCGGGACAATCAGCGTGCGGTCGTCGTCGCAAGCGCACCCAAGGCAGGTCTCCTGTCCGCGGCCGAGCATGAAGCTGCGCGGCGGTCGGCGCCGCAGGTGTTCCCGAAGTCGGTCACGATCGACAACGGCCGCGACTACGACAGCGCCACATTCCGCTCCGCCCTGCAGCGCTTCGGCATCGAACTGACGCTCTCCGCCCCACACACGCCGACCGACAAGGCGCACGTAGAGCGAACCTTCGGCTCTATCAACTCCCTCTTCACTCAGTACCTGCCCGGCTACGTCGGCAAGAGCGTCGTCGACCGCGGATACAACACCAAGAAGGAAGCGCTGCTGGACTTCTGGACGCTGTACGAGCTGTTCGACGACTTCGTCCTCCACACCTGGCAGAACCGCCCCCACGCAGGTCTCACCAACCGGGTAGATCCCTCTATCCGCTACTCCCCGAACCAGATGCTCACCGCAGCGTCGACCCTCACCGCAACCCTGCAGGTGCCGCTGACCGAGGCTGACTACATCAGCCTGCTCCCCGTCGACCACCGAACCATCGGCAGCACGGGCGTCCAGATCGGGAACCGCCACTACGACAACGAGCTCTTGCACCCCCTTCGTCGCACCAAGAGCTCCAACCCGGCCAAGAACGGCAAGTGGACGGTGCACATCGACCCATACAACTGGCAGACCGTCTGGGTCGTCGGCCCCGACCAGGAACTGATCCCTTGCACGACGCGTGACGCGCACCTGGACCTCCACCCGTTCGCCGCCGAGCTCGGCGATGTTCAGCCGTTCGTCGAGACCCCCGCCGCCCGCGTAGCCCGGGAGGGCGCCGTGTTCGGCGGAGTGCCCGTCCACCAGCCGCCGCAGGCAGCTCCCGGGCCGGCCGATGTCCTGCCCCCGCTGGACGTCTTCGACATCACCGGCTTCGAGCCCTTCGACCCCACTAAGGACTGAGCATGTTCTTCCACCACGACGACCGCCCTGCCGCGCTGAACCAGCACGAGGGACTCCTGCAGTACCTCTCAACCACGACGACCAAGCCCGCCACGGTGACCGCGCAGCAGCTGGCGGCCATGGACGACGGGAGCCGCGCCGCCTACAACCGGGCGCGCATGGTGCACCTCTCCGGCGGCATCCTGATCAGCACTCCTCAGCTGCTCACCGCGCAGAAGATGCTCGCCAGCAGCTTCGCCGTCAACTCCGGCCGCAACTCCGGCCACGCCGGCCTGATGATCTCCGGCACCTCCACCGTCGGCAAAACCACCACCACCAAGGCGCTCATGCGGTGGACCTTCGAGAAGTACCGCACGCAGTTCCCCGACTTCTCGCGACACGGCCACATGCCCGTCGTCTACGTCGAAGTGCCCCCTGCGAGCACGGCGAAGCTGCTCATGACCGCCTTCGCCGACTTCTTCGGCCTCACCATCCGCCGCAGCGAGACGATGGACAGCATCCGCCGCCGCGTCGTGGCAGCCCTCAAAGACGCCCACACGCAGCTGATCGTCGTCGACGAACTCCACAACCTCGCCTCCCGCAACGTCGGCAACGGCGACTCCGTCGACGTCCTCAAGAGCCTCCACAACGACGTCGCCGCGACCTTCGTCTACGCCGGCATCGACCTTCTCGGAGGCTCTCTCCTCGCGGGGGCCCGGGGCCAGCAGATCGCCGGCCGCTTCGCCGCCCTCGAGATGCGTCCCTTCAACACCCGCACCGAAGAGGACCGCCACCTGTGGGTGAAGTTCCTCACCGCCTACGAGAACCAGCTCACACTCACCGACCTGGAACCGAACAGCATCCGGAGCATGCACGACTACCTCTACCGGCGCACCGGCGGCTCCATCGGAAGCCTCACTCGACTGCTCAGCAGCGCCGCAATCGAAGCCATCACCAATCCGGCCCTGCCCGAGACGATCACCGAGGCGCTGCTGGACTCCATCACCATCGACCACACCGCCGAAGCGCGCCGCCGAACCGAAGCGTTCCGGCCGATCATCCGTCGCAGTTCTACCGTGCGCACCCCAGCAGGCGACAGCGAGTTCTCATGACCGCCACCAGCCGCCCCTTCGCCTTCCCCGTTCGCCTCCTGCATCGCGAGACCGTCGGCAGCTACACGCGCCGCGTCCTCGAGGCCAACCACGAGTTCCTCGACCTGCCGAAGCGACGGCGTTCATCCCACGGGCCAGACGCCGTGTTCAGCTGGGTCGACGTGCTTGCATTCAAGACCGGACGCGCACCCAGCGACTTCGCCGTGCCCGAAGGCGGATTCATCCACCACAGAGACGGAAGCACTTGCGCCCAGTGCTGGGACCTTACGCCGCTTCGGGTGCTCTGCACGCACTGCGCGGCCGGATCTCGAGTGGAGCAGCACGCCCACCACGATGCCCCGATCTGCCGCAAGCACAAGCGATGGATCGGCTACGGCACCGACACCGCACACCAGCAGCCCATCGGGCCGCACCACATCGCCGCCGCCCGAGCTCTCGGCCGTCTTCGGACAGCCGGACGCTACGAGCACCGCATCTTCCTGCTGATTCTTCACACCCTCGCCCCCAATCCAGAAGCGGAGCCGATCATGTTCCCCGTCGCCGTGCAGATCATGCAGGCCGTCACCGCCCGCGACTTCCTCATACGGCTGCTGAACCCAGCTCTGTCATACGCGGCAGCACGTCAGGTGCTCGTCACCGCAGTCACCGCGTCCACTGCGAACCCGGACGTCGTCCGCGCCCTGTGGGCATCCCTCCGCAGCGTGTTCGCCCACCTCCACGCGCAGCGCCACGGCCGAGCGTCCGTCCCCGCACCGTGGACCCACTCGTTCCCGGTTCCCGCAGACATCCTCCGCGCCGCGGCCACGCCCGCGAGGCCGTTCGAGCCCTTGGCGGGCTTCCTCGCCGCCGCCAAGATGAGCCTTCGCGACAGCATCAAGATCGAGACTCGGCACAAACTCCTCGAGCACGACCGAGCCGACGGGCACCGCCTGCGCACCTTGTGCGCGAACGGCCACCAGCTCGTGGTCCTCCGTGGCGGGTCGCTCGTCCGCGCCTGCACCATCTGCCGACCGGGCGTGAAGCCGGGAGTGAACGACCTCCACACCAAAGCGCCGCGGCTGGTCGCGGAGTGGGACGTGGACGCGAACGACGGGATCCTGCCCGAGACGGTGCCGGCGGGGTCCTCGGTGAAGTACTGGTGGCGGTGCGGCAGCGGTCACCCCTTCCAGGCCACCCCCAGCAACCGCTACGCGAACAAGACCGCCTGCCCCGTCTGCATGAACCGCCTGATCATCGTCGGGGTCAACGATCTTCGCTCCACGCACCCCGAGATCGCGAGAGAGCTCGGCCCGCGCTCCAACGCCGCCGAGCTGACGGCGCACTCGGAGAAGGAGATCCCCTTCACGTGCGCAGAAGGCCACACCTTCTGGCGCCGCGTCGTTGACCGAGTCGCGGGCAAGGGCTGCATGGAGTGCAGCCGCCGGGTGCTGACTCGAGCCGGCGAGAGCATCGCCGACACGCACCCGCACCTGGTCGCCGAGTGGCACCCGAAGTACAACAAGTTCAGCCCCGAGCACTACAGCTACGGATCCAAAGAGGACGCCTGGTGGATCTGCGCCAAGGGCCACCCGTTCAAGCAGCGCATCGAGCGCCGAACCAGAGCCGGCTACAGCTGCGGCGTCTGCAGCAAGCGGCAACGCGTCATCGGCGTCAACGACCTCGCCACCACCGACCCGCAACTTGCGTCCGAGTGGCACCCGTACAAGAACTGGACACCGCCGACGGACGTGACGGCGATCGACAAGCTCTTCTGGTGGAAGTGCTCCACGAACGGGCACGAGTACCAGCAGACCGTGGACCACCGACGGAAGTCGAAAGGGTGCCCTCAGTGTCCCGCCGAGCTACGGATCCTCGTCGCGGCGTAGGAAGCGTCAGCACAAGGCCGAGTGGGGAGACCTGCTTGGCCTTCGGCGTACGGTGACCTCGTCGACTTGTCTCACGTTGGTTGAGAAACGGCGCATCTAGCGAGACCAGCACTTCCGCGGAATCTCGGGGTCTCAACTAGGCCACTTAGTCTCAACTGGTGTTAGAAATCACAGCCGCTCTCGCGTTCCTCACCGAGCGCCACCTTGCGACGCTCTCGACGATCGGCCGCGACGGCCGCATCCACTCGGTGCCCGTCGGCATGACCTACCTGGATGGCGTCGTGCGGGTGATCGGCAGCCGCGGGTCGCAGAAGTTCATCAATGCGCAGCGGTCGGGCCGGGCATCCGTCAGCAGTGTCGACGGCGCGCGCTGGATCAGCTTCGAGGGGCCCGCGCGGCTGCTCACCGACCCCGAGTCGGTCGCGCTCGCCGTCGAGCTGTACGCCGCGCGCTACAAGCAGCCGCGCGAGAACCCCGAGCGCGGAGTGCTCGAGATCACCGTCGAGCGCGTGCTGGGGTCGTCGGGGATGCGCGCCGACCGGGACTGACCCGCACACTGCGGCGAGCGCGCGGGTAGCGTGGCCGTCGTGCCCGCCCGACCCATTCACCTCTCGCGCGTCACCTGGAACCGACTGCTCGCCATCGGCGTCGGGGCGCTGTTCCTGCTGCTCGGCGTGGTGGGCTTCGTCGTGTCGTTCGGCCAGCCGCCACTCGACCCCGAGGGCATGCTCGTCGTCGGCTACTTCACGGTCAACCCGCTGCAGTCGGTGCTGACGCTCGCGACCGGGGCCGTGCTGCTCGTGCCGGGCATCCGCTCGCTACCCGCCGCTCGCCGCGTGAACCGCATCATGGGCGCCCTGCTGCTCGCCTCGGGCATCGCCGGGCTGTACGTGATCGGCACGCCCGCGAACATCCTCGCCCTGAGCCCCGCCGACGTCGTGCTGCAGTTCGCGACCTCGGCGCTGCTGCTCGGGGCGGGCTTCGGGGCCGACCGCGAGACCACCGACGAGCCGGGCGGCCCGGGCGCTCGCTGAGACCCTGCTGAACGCGGGCAACCGGGGCGGGTGCGGCCCCGAATGCTGGATATGACCCTCACGCTTCGCGCACTCGTCGCCGTCGCCCTGCTCGGCGCGACCATCGTGCACCTCGCCGTCGCCGCGGCCGGCACCGTCGCCGCCGTCGCCCTCCTGCTCGCCGGGCTCGGCCTCGCCGAAGCCGCAGCCGCCGTGCTCGTGCTGCGCGGCGCGCTCGCTCGCGACCCGGGTCGCCTCGCAGCCCTGCTCGTCACCCCGGTCATCGTGCTCTCGGGCGCCCTGACCATCGCTGACCTGGCCGGCCGCCCCGACCTCGTCGAGGCGCTCGCCCAGCCCGCCCTGCTCGGATCCGCCGCGCTCGCCTTCTCGGGCGCGCTCGTCGCGGGCATCGCGGCGCGGCGTCTGCGGGCGGATGCTCCGCGCGCCACGCCCGCCCGCCCGAGCCGCCCGGCTCGCCAGGCGGCGCTGCTCATCGCCGCGGTCATCGCCACCGGAGTCGTCGCCGCTCCGGCCGTCGCGTCGGTGCGTCCCGACGTCGTGCCGGGGTCGGCCGTCTCGACGCTCATCAGCGAGAGCCCGGCGCCTGCGGGGCAGGTCGACGACAAGCCGCGCTTCGCCACCCCGGGTCACGAGGGGCACGTCGGCTACGAGCCGTGAGGCTCACCGCCGGTCGTGAGTGAGGGCGCCGCTCAGCCGGCCTGCTCGACCGCCCGCCCGATGACCGGCTCGACGTCGGCCATGAAGCGCCGCACGTCGGCGTCGACGATGACGTCGCTCGGTCGAAGCCCGCGCGTCAGGTAGAGCCCCTCGATCGAGCGGATGCGCGACAGCGCCACGTACGCCTGCCCCGGAGCGAAGGCGCGCGGCCCGAGGTCGACGATCGCCTGGTCGTAGGTCGAGCCCTGCGACTTGTGGATCGTCACGGCCCACGCGAGCCGCAGCGGAAACTGCGTGAACTCGGCCACGACGTCTTTCGTCACGCGCTTCGTCGCCGCCGAGTAGGTGTACTTGTACTTCTCCCACACCGCCGGCAGCACCTCGTGACTCTCGCCGTCGACGTCGACGCGCACGGTCTTGCCGATGCTCTCGACCGTGCCGAGCGTGCCGTTGACCCAGCGCATGAGGCCATCGCCCGCGGTGTCGTTGCGCAGGAACATCACCTGGGCTCCGACCTTGAGCTCGAGCGTCTCGTCGGCGGGGTAGCCGTCGCGCCCGCCGAACTCGCCCGCGATGTCGGCGCGGGCGGTCTTGGGGGCTCCGGGCAGGCGGCGCAGGGCATCCGTGTTGATGCGCGTGACGGTCGCGTTCGTCGTCGCGAGCGTCAGGATTCCGTCGGAGGGTGCGGGGCGGGCGCCGGCCTCGTTAAGGGCGCGCCCGATCTCGGGGGTCACCTCGCCATGCCGCACGGCCGAGAGCATGGCGCGGAACGCCTCGTCCTGCTGGCGGTGGATCGTCTGCAGCTCGACAATGCGCAGGCTCGCCTCGTTCCAGACCTTGGCGTCGAAGAACCACATCGAGCGGTAGTGGTCGGCGTAGTAGGCGCGCTCGCCCTCGTCGCGGCCCGGCACGGGAGCGAGCTGGTAAGGGTCGCCGAAGAGCACGACCTGCGCGCCGCCGAAGGGCTCGTGCGGGCGGTGGCGGCTCTGCCGCAGGCGGCGATCGATCGCGTCCATGAGGTCGGCGCTCACCATCGAGATCTCGTCGATGACGATCGTGTCGACGCCGCCGAGCAGCTTCGCGAGCTGCGGCGGGTTCTCGAGCTCGTGGTCGGCGATGAGCCCGATCGGCAGCCGGAACAGCGAGTGGATCGTCTGCCCGCCCACGTTGAGCGCCGCGACGCCGGTCGGCGCGCACACGATGACGGTGCGGTCGGTCGCGGCGAGGAAGGCCTGCAGCAGCGTCGACTTGCCGGTGCCCGCGCGCCCCGTGACGAAGACGTGGTCGTTCGTCGACTCGATGAGCTCGAGCACGGCCCGCTGCTCGGCGGCGAGGCCGGCCTCGGGTCGTTTCGGCATGCCTGCCAGGGTACTCGGGGCCGCGGCGCGCGCCGTGCGCGCACCTAGGCTGGCCTGCATGGCGCGGCGACGGATGCTCTGGGGAGGACTCATCGCCGCCTCGGTCATCGTCGCGAGCGTCGCGATCGCGGCGGCGGTCGCCGAGGCCACGAGCCCGGAGCGCCCCGTGCGCGCGTACCTCGAGGCCCTCGCCGCCGACGACCTCACGACGGCGGCCGCGCTCGCCGGGCTCGACGCCGACGACCTCGACCGGCTCGGCGGCATGCCGTTCGGCGATCTCGGAACACCCGACGTCGTGCAGATCATCGACACCGTCGAGGTGTCGGCCGACGAGCGCATCGTCATCGCCCGCTACGGCGAGCGGGGCGTCGACGTCGCCGAGGTCGCGTTCACGCTCGAGCCCGAGCGGCTGGGGCCGTTCTCGGGCTGGCGGCTCAGCGCCCCGCCCGTCGAGGGCGTCGTCGTCGCGGCCGATCGGCACGACGAGGTCGTCGTCAACGGCGAGAGCCGCCGCGCCGAGATCGCGGGAGGAGCCGTGACGGTCAGGGGCTTCGTGCCGGCGCGGCTCGAGGTCGGGATCGCGAGCCCGTACCTCGACGGTGAGAGCAGACGCGCGAGGGTGGGCACAGCATCCGCCACCGAACCGATCGTGGTCGCCGTCACCCCGACGCCGCGCCTGACCCGCCTCGTCGACCGTGAGGTCGCGGCGTTCCTCGACGAGTGCACGCAGCAGCGCGTGCTGCAGCCCGCCGGCTGCCCGTTCGGCATCACGGTGCCCGACCGCGTGCTCGACGAGCCGCAGTGGCGGGTGGGCGTGCCGGCTGTCGTGGCGGTCGTGCCGGGTGAGCGGCCGGGCGAATGGGCACTCGAGGGCGGTGCGACCATGCGGGTCTCACTCACCGTGCAGCGACTCATCGACGGCGTCGTCGAGGAGCGCGACGAGGCGATCGTGTCGGTGATCCGCGGGTCGGTCGTGCTCGACGACGAGGCGGTGCGGCTGACGATCGCGCCGCCCGAGCAGTAGCGGCGCCGCTGCGGCGCTCTGGCCGTCGCGCCTCTGGCCGTCGCGTTACTGGCCGTCGCGCCTCTGGCGGCCGCGCCCTCAGCCGACCGGCGGCTCACCCGCCCGCGCGCTGCGCTCGGCGCGCTGCTCGAGCATCGCGTTGTAGGCCTTGAGCTCGGCGTCGTCGTCGCGGTCGGCCTGACGGTCGCGGCGCTTGGACTCGCGCGAATCGTCCCGGCTCCACATCACGGCGACGAGGATGGCGAGGGCGAGGGTCGGGATCTCGCCGACGCTCCAGGCGATCTCGCCGCCGCGAATCTGATCGGCGAGGGGGGTGTCACCCCACTCGCGGCCCATCGCGCCGAACCACTCGGGCAGCAGCAGGCTCGTGCCCGTGATGAGCGAGAGCCCGAAGAAGGCGTGGAAGGCCATCGTCGCGAGCAGGA
>JAOASR010000029.1 GCA_030158585.1 Microcella sp. | reverse complement strand
CTTGAGCTCTTCGATGAGGTCTTCGATCGCGAGCGTCGAGATCGGGTCGAGGGCCGAGCAGGGCTCGTCCATGAGGATCACCTCGGGCTCGACGGCGATCGCGCGCGCGATGCAGAGGCGCTGCTGCTGGCCGCCAGAGAGGCCCGATCCGGGGCGGTCGAGGCGATCCTTGACCTCGTTCCAGAGGTTGGCGCCCTGCAGCGACTTCTCGACGAGGTCGTCGGCGTCGCTCTTCGAGATGCGGCGGTTGTTGAGCGTCACGCCCGCGAGCACGTTGTCGCGGATCGACATCGTCGGGAACGGGTTCGGACGCTGGAACACCATGCCGACCTGGCGGCGCACGAGCACGGGGTCGACGCCGGGGCCGTAGAGGTTGTTGCCGTCGACGAGCACCTCGCCCTCGACGTACGCGCCGGGGATGACCTCGTGCATGCGGTTGAGCGTGCGGATGAACGTCGACTTGCCGCAGCCCGATGGCCCGATGAAGGCGGTGACGCTGCGGGGCTCGATGACCATCGTGATGTCTTCGACGGCCTTGAACTTGCCGTAGTAGACGTTGAGGTCGTTGACTTCGATGCGCTTAGACACGTGTGTGAGGTTCCTATTCCGGTGGGTCAGCGGCCGAGCTTGGGGGCGAACACGCGCGCGACGACGCGAGCGACGAGGTTGAGCAGCATCACGATGAGGATGAGCGTGAGCGCGCCGGCCCAGGCCCGGTCGAGGAACGCCTGGGTGTCGACGCCCTGGTTCGCGTACGAGGTGAAGACGAAGACCGGCAGCGACTGCATGCGGTCGTCGAAGAGGTTGTAGTTCATGCTCGAGGTGAACCCGGCGACGATGAGCAGCGGTGCGGTCTCGCCGATGACGCGCGCGATCGCGAGCATGATGCCCGTGGTGATGCCGGCGATCGAGGTGGGCAGCACGACCTTGAGCACGGTGAGCCACTTGGGCACGCCGAGCGCGTAGGCCGCCTCGCGCAGCTCGTTCGGCACGACGCGCAGCATCTCCTCGCACGAGCGCACGACGACGGGGATCATGAGCACCGAGAGCGCGACCGCGCCGGCGAAGCCCATGCGCACACCCGGACCGAAGAAGATCGCGAAGAGCGCGAAGGCGAACAGGCCGGCGACGATCGAGGGGATGCCCGTCATCACGTCGACGAAGAACGTGATCGCTCGCGCCAGCGGGCCTCGGCCGTACTCGACGAGGTAGATCGCGGTGAGCAGTCCGATCGGGATCGAGATGATCGCCGCGGTGCCGGTCATGAGCAGCGTGCCCACGATGGCGTGCAGCGCGCCGCCGCCGTCATCGGTGATGTTGCGCATCGAGTTCGAGAAGAAGGTGCCGTCGAAGCGGGCGAGTCCGTTCGCGAAGACGGTGACGAGCAGCGAGACGAGCGGGATGACCGCGATGACGAACGCGCCGGTGACGAGAGCCGTCACGAAGCGGTCGGTCGCCTGGCGCGCGCCCTCGACCTGACGACTGATGACGACGATCATCACGAGGTAGATGAGCACGCCGACGAGCGCGGCGCCGATGGCGTTGAATCCCTCGGTCATGCCGGCGACGGCGAAGAGCCAGAAGACGGCGGCCGCGACGGCGAGGCTCACGCCGAGGATGATCCACGGTGCGCCTCGGCTGAGGCGGCCGTGGCTGAGCTCGTTCGTCGACGCGGCGGCGGCCGACGAGGCGGCGGGCGCCGCGGGGCGAGAGCGCGGGGTCTGGATGGCCACGATCAGTTCGCTCCCGAGAAGTCTTTGCGGCGGTTGACGATGTAGCGCGCGATCGAGTTCACGACGAGGGTGATGAGGAAGAGGATGAGGCCCGTCGTGATGAGCAGGTTGACGTTGATGCCGTAGGCCTCGGGGAAGCTCAGCGCGATGTTCGCCGCGATCGTCGACGGGTTCGTCGACTGCAGCAGCGCGAAGGTCACGATGCCGGTGGGCGAGAGCACCATGGCGACGGCCATCGTCTCGCCGAGCGCGCGGCCGAGGCCGAGCATGGCGCCCGAGATGATGCCGGGGCGACCGAAGGGCAGCACGGCCATGCGGATCATCTCCCAGCGCGTCGCGCCGAGCGCGAGCGCCGCCTCTTCGTGGAGGACGGGCGTCTGCAGGAAGATCTCGCGGCAGATGGCGGTCATGACCGGCAGGATCATGACGCCGAGCACGATCGAGGCGGTGAGGATCGTGCGGCCGGTGCCCGAGACGGGGCCGGCGAAGAGCGGGATGAAGCCGAGCGACTCGACGAGGGACGAGTACACGGGCTGCACGGCGGGCGCGAGGACGAGGATGCCCCAGAGGCCGTAGACGACCGACGGCACCGCGGCGAGCAGGTCGACGACGTAGCCGAGGCCCTGCGCCAGGCGGCGGGGCGCGTAGTGCGAGATGAAGAGGGCGATGCCGATCGCGAGCGGCAGCGCCATGAGCAGCGCGAGCGAGGCCGACCAGAGCGTGCCGAAGACGAGCGGCCACACGTAGGCGAAGAGGCTGTCGGGCGACCCGGTGAAGTCGGCCGGGTCGGCGACGAAGGCGGGAAGGCTCTGCCCGACGAGGAAGAACGCGACGGCCGCGAGGATGAGCAGGATCGCGACGCCCGAGTACAGGGCCGAGCCTGAGAAGATCCGGTCGCCGAGTCGCTGCTTCGCGACGATCTTGACCGGGGGCGATGCCGCGGGGGTGACCGTGGCCGTCATAGGTCGGGCTCCTTCAGAGGGGGATGTGCCGGGGGTGTCTCACGCCGATGGGCCGCGATCACGATGCTCGCGGCCCTAGTCTGACGCGCGGCGGGTACCAGGGCAACATGACCCCGGCACCCGCCGCCGTCGGCGGTGTTGCTGCTAGCTGATCACGTCGATCGCCGCGGAGACCCGCTGGAACAGCTGCGTCGAGATCGGGGCGGAGCCCGCGCCCTCGGCAGCGACGATCTGACCGGGCTGCGAGGCCATGTAGGTGAAGTACGCCTTCACGAGCTCGGCCTTCGCCGGGTCGGCGTAGGTCTCGCACCCGACGAGGTAGGCGACGAGCACGATCGGGTAGGCCGCGGTGTCGGGCGTGCGGTCGAGCTCGATGCTCAGGTCGAAGTCGGGGCGACCCTCGACGAACGGCGAGGCGTCGACGACGGCTGCGGCGGCCTCGGGCGAGAACGGCACGAACTCCTCGCCGATCTGCACCGCGACGGTGCCGAGCTCGCCGGCGCGCGAGGCGTCGGCGTAGCCGATGGTGCCGGTGCCGTTGGTGACGGCATCGACGACGCCCGAGGTGCCCTGGGCGGCCTCGCCCGAGTCGAGCGGCCAGACGCCGTCGGCCTCGAAGCTCCAGACCTCAGGAGCGGCCTGCCCGAGGTAGTCGGTGAAGTTCTCGGTCGTGCCCGAGTCGTCCGAGCGGTGCACGGGCGTGATCGCCAGGTCGGGCAGC
>JAOASR010000028.1:13558-17219 GCA_030158585.1 Microcella sp. | reverse complement strand
GCGTTGACGACGCGCGACACGGTCGAGCGCGAGACGCCAGCTTCGGCGGCGACCATCTCGAGGGTCGGCGCCGAGCGCGCGGAGCCGGCCTCGATCGTCATGGTGCGCAGTCTATTGAGCGAGCGAGACCTATTCGCGCAGCTCGGCGTCGCCCGCGGGGGAGTCGCCGGCGCGCAGCCCGCGGTCGGCGATGATGCGCTGGTAGCGCCGCCCGCTCGCCTTGACGGTGCGCTCCTGCGTGTCGTAGTCGACGCGCACGAGTCCGAAGCGCTTGTCGTAGCCCCAGGCCCACTCGTAGTTGTCCATGAGCGACCAGTAGAAGTAGCCACGCACGTCGACGCCCGCGTCGATCGCGTCGAGCATCGCCGCGAGGTGCTGCTCGAGGTAGTCGGCGCGCTCGAGGTCGTCGACCTCGCCGTCGGGGCCGACGACGTCGTCGTAGGCGGCGCCGTTCTCGGTGACGTAGAGCACGGTGCCGGCGGGCTTCGCGTACTCGGAGTCGACGCGCACGAGCAGGCGCGTGAGCCCCTCGGGCTGCACCTCCCACTGCATCGCCGTGACGGGCAGCCCGCGCGGGTGCCCGTGCACGCCCTGATCGACCGGGAACGGCGAGCGCTTCGGGCGCTCGGAGGGTGCGGCCGGCTCGAGCGGCGTGCCCGTGTACGGGTGCCCGCTCACCGCCTCGCCGCGGTAGTAGTTGACCCCCAGCGCGTCGATGGGCGTGGCGATCGCGGCGAGATCGCCGTCGTGCACGGGCACGGTGACGCCGATGCCAGCCAGGTCGTCGATGATGTCGGCCGGGTACGCGCCGCGGAAGATCGGGTCGAGGAACCACCGGTTGTGCTGCCCGTCGAGCAGGCGCACCGCGTCGAGGTCGGCCGGGTCGTTCGCATCGACGGGGTCGGCGACGGTCAGGTTGAGCGTGATGCCGAGCTGCAGCGCGGGGTCGCGGCGGCGCAGCTCCTGCGTCACGAGGCCGTGGCCGAGCAGCAGGTGGTGGGCCGCATCGATCGACGCCTGCGGATCCTGCCGACCGGGGGCGTGCTCGCCGCCGAGGTAGCCGAGGAAGGCGCTGCACCACGGCTCGTTGAGCGTCGTCCAGGCCTCGATGCGGTCGCCGAGCGCGTCGTGCACGAGGCCGGCGTACTCGACGAAGCGGTGCGCGGTGTCGCGCTCGGGCCAGCCGCCCGCCTCTTCGAGCGCCTGCGGCAGATCCCAGTGGTAGAGCGTCAGCCACGGCTGGATGCCCGCGCCGAGCAGGTCGTCCACGAGGCGCGAATAGAAGTCGAGCCCCGCCTTGTTGACGCCACGGCCGTCGGGCTGAACTCGCGCCCACGAGGTCGAGAACCGATAGGTCTGGATGCCCAGCTCGCGCATCATCGCGACATCCGAGCTCGACCGCCGGTAGTGGTCGCAGGCCGGCTCGCCGTCGTCGCCGTTCACGACGGCTCCCGGCACGCGCGCGAACGCGTCCCAGATGGAGTCGGTGCGGCCGTCGACGTGGGTCGATCCCTCGATCTGGAACGCCGCGGTCGCGACGCCGAACCGGAAGTCGGCGGGGAAGGCGCGCACGCCGGCGAGAGGCGCCGTGGTGGGCGCCGGGGTCGAGAGGGTCATCCCTTGACAGCTCCTTGCATGATGCCGCTGACCAGCTGGCGGCCGGCGACGACGAACAGAATCAGCAGCGGGATGGTCGAGAGAATGACGCCCGCCATCACCACCGAGTAGTCCACGAAGTAATTGCTCTGCAGCAGCGAGAGTGCAACAGGCAGCGTGGGGCTCTGCCGGTCGAGAACGATGAACGGCCAGAAGAAGTTGGTCCAGGTCGAGATGAAGACGAACAGGCCGAGCATCGCGGCGGCGGGGCGGGCGGCGGGCAGCGCGACCGACCAGAAGGTGCGGATCATGCTCGCGCCGTCGACGCGCGCGGCCTCGATGAGCTCGTAGGGCAGCGCCTGGCTGAGGTACTGCGTCATCCAGAACACGCCGAACGCGCTCACGATCGCCGGCAGGATGACCGCGCTGAGCGTGCCGGCGAGCTGCAGCTGGCTCATCGCGATGAACAGCGGCACGACGCCGAGCTGCGTCGGCACGGCCATCGTCGCGATGACGAAGATCAGCAGGCCATTGCGGCCGCGGAACCGCAGCTTCGCGAACGCGAACCCCGCGAGCGTCGAGAACCACACGACCGAGGCGGCGACGACCGTCGAGACGATAATCGAGTTGGTGATCGCCTTCCAGAAGTTGACGCTGTCGTTCTCGATGACGGCGGCGGCGTTGGCGAGGAAGTTGCCGCCCGGCCACCACACGATGTCTTGCCGCGTGATGGTCGAGGCGTCGCCGGATCCGATGAGGAACGACCAGTAGAGCGGAAAGACGCTGCCCAGCAACACGGCGATGAGGAAGCCGTAAGCCATCCACCCGGGGCGCTGACCGTTGACGAGTCGACGACGGCGCGGCGTGCGGCCGGCGCGGCGGGCGGCGGAGCGCTCAGCGGGGGACGACCCGCGCGGAGCATCCGCATCATCGGAGATCGGGGCGAGGGGGATGCTGGGCGCGCTCATCGGGCGAGCTCCTTCCGGGCGGCGCGGCGCTGCGCTCGCGCGAGCACCTTCTCGGGGCTGTCGTTGCTCGCGATGGAGCGCGTGATGGCGAGGTTGATCAGCCCCACGATGACGATGATGAGGAACAGCAGCCACGCGACGGCCGCGGCGCGACCGAAGTTCAGCTGACCCCAGCCGAGGTTGTAGAGGTAGATCGTGATGGTCATCCACTGACCGGATGCCCCGCCCTGGCCGAACTGGTCGTACATACGCGGCTCATCGAAGATCTGCAGACCGCCGATCGTCGAGGTCACGATGACGAAGATGAGGGTCGGGCGCAGCTGGGGGATCGTGATGGAGAAGAACTGCCGCACGATGCCGGCGCCGTCGATCATGGCGGCCTCGTAGTAGTCGCGCGGGATGGCCTGCATCGCCGCGAGCAGGATGAGGGCGGTGTAGCCCGTCCAGCGGAAGTTGACCATCGTCGCGATCGCGAGGTGGCTCGGCAGGATCTCGGAGTGCCAGCCGATCGGGTCGAGCCCGAGGCGGCCGAGCATGTTGTTGATGAGGCCGTACTGGTCGCCGAACATGTTGCTGAAGATGAGCGCGACCGCGACGGGGGCGACGACGTAGGGCAGCAGCACGCCCATGCGCCAGAAGGTCTTGCCGCGCAGGTTGCGGTCGAGCACCGCGGCGATGAGCAGGGCGGCGATGACCTGCGGCACGGCCGAGATGAGGAAGATCGAGAAGGTGTTGCGCAGCGCGATCCAGAACTGGGGCTGGGCGAGCACGAAGGCGAAGTTCTCGAAGCCGACGAAGTCGCCCTGGCCGCCGATGAGGTTCCACTCGTGCACCGACACCCACGCCGTGTAGACGAGCGGGAAGAGCCCGACGATCGCGAAGAGGATGAAGAACGGCGAGATGTAGAGGTACGGCGAGAGCTTGAAGTCCCACCGCGAGAGCGTGTGCGAGAAGGCGATGCGCCGGGGCGAGCGGGCCGGGCGGGCTGCCGGCGGCGGGCTCAGGACCGTGCGCGTCGGGCGCGGGGCGGTCGTCGTCATGGGGGATGCTCCCGAGGGGTGAGTCGAGGGGTGGGGCCGCGCGGCGCGACGGTGCGC
>JAOASR010000028.1:0-13548 GCA_030158585.1 Microcella sp. | reverse complement strand
CCCCCCCCCCCCCCCCGGGGGTGGATGACGCTCGGGTTAGCCGAGCGCGTTCACGTCGGCCACGAACTGCTCCCACGACGACTCGATCGTGTGGGTCTTGTCGGAGTCGACGCGGGTGAGCGCCTTCTGCATGGCGTCATTGATGGGGAAGTACTTCACGCTCTTGAACGGAGCCACGTCGATCGCCTGCGAGCGGTTGATGAGGATCTCGCCCACGGGGGCCTCGTTGAAGTACGGGTTGGTCGCGCTGAGAAGAGCGTCGCTCTCGTAGGCCTCGACCTGGCTCGGGAAGGTGCCAGCGGCCTCGAAGGCCGAGAGCTGCTGCTCGGGGGCGGTGAGCCACGCGGCGAGCTTCGCCGCGGCCTCGGTGTTCTTGCCCTGCGCGGGAACGGTCAGGTACGAGCCGCCCCAGTTGCCGCCGCCGCCGGGGAAGACGTCGGCGACGTCCCAGCCCGTGACGTCGGGAGCGTTGCCCGAGATGACACCGAGCATCCAGCCGGGGCAGAGCATCGTCGCGAAGGCGCCGTTGGCGAGGCCGGCGAACCAGTCGTCGCTCCACTGGCCGAGGTGGGCCGACTGCGTGGCGCTGGCCTCGAGCACCTGCTCGTAGATGGCCTTGACCTCGTCGTTCTCGGTCGCGATGACCGAGCCGTCCTCCTGCTCGTAGGCGAACTCGACCTGGTTGATCATGCCCTGGTAGGTGGCTCCGGCCGAGTCGAACCAGGCGGCGCCGCTCGCGTCGACGTACTCCTGGCCGACCTCGAAGTAGCGGTCCCAGTCGCCCTCGAGCAGCTCGGCGACCTCGGCGCGGTCGGTCGGCAGACCGGCGGCGGCGAAGAGGTCGCTGCGGTAGCAGACGGCCTCGGGGCCGATGTCGGTGCCGTACGCGACGAGGCGGCCGTCGGCATCGGTGGCCGCATCGGTCTTCCAGTCGACCCAGCGGTCGGCGACGTCGTCGCTCGAGAGGTCGGTGAGCTTGTCGCTGTACTGCATCATCTCGGCGAACCAGTCGATCTCGACGGCCTCGATGTCGGCGAGGCCGCTGCCGGCGCCGAGCTTGGTGAAGAAGTTGTCGCGCGCGTCGTTCGACGTCGCGGCCTTGTTGTGCACGATCGTGACGCCGGGGTTCTCGTCCTCGTACTGCGCGAGAAGCTCGTCGGTGTAGCCGAAGTCGTTGAACGTGGCGATCGTCAGGGTGATCTCGCCGTCCTCCGACGAGGCGGCGTTGTCGGTGCTCGCGCAGCCGGTGGCGAGAAGGGCGAACGCGGTGGCGCCGGCGAGGGCGGCTGCCGCGGTGGTGCGTCGTGATGTGGTCACGGTCACTCCTTTGTGCGTGGGGGTGGGTCGGGGTGCGAGGCGTGAGAGCGCTCTCACTCCCAGGGCGTGTGAGCGCTATCACAAAATTGGCAACCCTATGCGTGCCGATTCCGAAAAATCAAAAACGAATCTGGGATGGGTATGAAATGCCTGACCAGAGCCGTATTGTGACTCGGATTTTAGGGCTCGTGGTGACCCGCGAGGCCACGCGTGATCCCCCGGGGCGTCGAGAATCGTCGCGTACCATGGGGCCATGCCTCGAGACTCTGCGCACCCATACGCGAGCCGCAGCCGTGCTCGAACGATCTCGGCGGTCGTCTCCGTCGTGGCCCTGCTCGGGGTGACGGTCGGTGCGCTCAGCCTCGCCTCGGCGCGCCAGCAGGGCCTCTCGATCGAGGGCGGTTCATCGTCGTCTAACGGCGGCCCGGTCGTGCCGGAGGACGACCCGATCGTCGCCGTCTCGGCCCTCTCGGCGGTCGCGGGGTCGCTCACGGGCGGCGAGGAGCAGATCATCTCGGGCTCCGGTCTCGAGGCGGTCACCGAGATCCGCATCGGGTCCTCACCCGTCACCGAGTTCGTGGCGACCGACACCACGCTGACGTTCGCGATGCCCCGCTCGGAGCGCTATGTTCCGGGGGCTGTCCCCGTCGAGCTCGTGGCTCCGCAGAGCTCGATCGAGACCCCTGGTGCGCTCACCTACACCTACGAGACGCGCACCGCGGTCGACCGCCAGCTCGAGTACGCGCTGCGGTACTGGAAGGACTACAACCTCGCCGAGTGGGGCGACTTCAATCCGGTCGGCGGCGACTGTATGAACTTCGCCAGCCAGTCGCTCATCCAGCGCGGCTGGGAGATGACGCCCGAGTGGCACAACTACGACGCGGGCTCCGACTACACGAGCCCGTGGATCTTCGTCCCGTCATTCGACGCGTGGCTCCGCGACAACCCACAGCTCGGCGCCGTCGAGCTCGGTTTCGACGAGCGCGACCAGGCGAAGGTCGGAGACCTCGCCGTGTTCGACTGGAACGGCAACGGCGCGCTCGATCACATCCAGGTCGTCTCGTCCGTCGAGCAGGTCGACGGCAAGACCGTCGTGAAGATGGTCGGCCACAACCTCGACAGCGACTTCCGCGACCTCGACACCACGATCACGGTCGACCACCCCGGCGCCACGGGGTACTTCTGGAGCCTGCCGGAGGCCTGAGCGCCGCGCGCGCTGCCGGTGGGTCAGCGCACCGCCTCCGCGATGCGCTCCACGAGCAGCTCGACGATCGGCGTCGGGGTCGCGAGGATCAGGCGCACGTGCCCCGCGCCGACCTCGCCGCACGCGCGGCCGTCGGTGAGGGCGATGCCGGCTCGGTCGCGCAGCCGCGTCGCGGGGTCGTCGCCGAGACCGAGGCCGCGCACGTCGAGCCATGCGATGTACGTGCCCTCGGGCATCCGATAGCCGACCTCGGGCAGCAGCTCGGCGAGGCGCTCGCCGAGCACGCGCCGATTGCGGTCGTAGTAGGCGACGGTGTGGTCGAGCCAGTCGAGGCCGTCGCGGTAGGCGACCGTGTTGGCGATGACGCCGAGCGTGCTGGCCCCGTGGCTCGCGAGCGGACCGAGCGCCTGCCAGATCTTCTCGGCCTTCTCGCTCGAGGTGACGAGCTGGGCGGTCTTGAGGCCCGGCAGATTCCAGGCCTTCGACGCCGAGTAGGCCGTGATCGTGTGCTCGGCGGCGGTGTCGGAGATGCTCGCGTACGGCACGTGCTGCGCGCCGCCGAAGACGATCGGCGCGTGGATCTCGTCGGCGAACACCGTCGCCCCGTGCCGGTCGACGACCTCGCACAGCGCCTCGAGCTCCGATCGCTCGAAGACCCGCCCGCCCGGGTTGAGCGGGTTGCACAGCAGCACGAGACCGGCGCCGCCCGCGAGCGCCGCGTCGATCGCGACGAGGTCGAGGGTCTGGCGACCGGCGAACGACTCGAGCGGCACCTCGATGACCTCGCGCCCCATCGCGACGGGCGCGGTGAGGAACGGCATGTACGCCGGCGTCGGCACGACGACCGCCGTGCCCGGCTTCGTGTAGTGCTCGATCGTGAGCTCGAGGCCGCGGATCACGTCGGCGATCGGGTGCACGCGGCTCGACGGCACGCTCCAGCCGAAGCGCTCGCGCAGCAGCGTCGCGGTGGCGTGCGCCATCTCGCGACCGACGGCGGGCGGCAGATAGCCGAGCTGGTGGCCGTTGATCGCGGCGTGCAGGGCGGATGCCACGGCCGGCGCCGTTCCGAGGTCAGACTCGGCGACCCACGCGCCGACCGTGCCGGGGTGCATGGTCCATTTCATGCCGCCGCGCGCCGCGAGCTCGTCGACGGTCAGCGCATCCCACTCGGCGAAGAGCCGCGCGCGCTCGGCCGCGACCGCGGGCTCGAGGGCGGACGGTTCGGGCGCCGACGCCGGGTCGAGCCCCGTGCCCGCCGGCTCAGCGGAGGGCGGCATCGACGATCGCCTTCGCCTCGCTCTGCACCTGACGCAGGTGGTCTTCGCCGCGGAACGACTCGGCGTAGATCTTGTACACGTCCTCGGTGCCGCTCGGCCGGGCTGCGAACCACGCGTTCTCGGTCACGACCTTCACGCCGCCGATCGCCGCTCCGTTGCCCGGCGCCTCCGACAGGCGGGCCGTGATCGGCTCACCAGCCAGCTCGTCGGCCGCGATCGCATCGCCCGAGAGCTTCGAGAGCTTCGCCTTCTGCTCGGGAGTGGCCGCAGCATCCACGCGCTCGTAGGCGGGAGCGCCGTACTTCTCGGTGAGCCCCGTGTAGAGCTGCGAGGGCGTCGACCCGGTCGCCGCGGTGATCTCGCTCGCGAGCAGGGCGAGCAGAATGCCGTCCTTATCGGTCGTCCAGACGCTGCCGTCGCGGCGCACGAAGCTCGCGCCCGCGCTCTCCTCACCGCCGAAGGCGACCGAGCCGTCGATGAGGCCGGGCACGAACCACTTGAAGCCGACCGGAACCTCGTGCAGGCGGCGCCCGAGGCCCGCGGCGACGCGGTCGATCATCGT
Source organism: Microcella sp. (assembly GCA_030158585.1). GTDB lineage: Bacteria > Actinomycetota > Actinomycetes > Actinomycetales > Microbacteriaceae > Microcella. Next base: position 9,188 of record JAOASR010000028.1, on the reverse strand, counting down.
GCTCGAGACGAGCGTCTTGCCGATCGCGGCGTCGGCGCGCCACTCGGGCCGGTGCGTGTAGAGGTACTCGATCGCGACCGCGAGGTAGTGGTTGGGGTTCATGAGGCCGCCGTCGGGGGTGACGATGCCGTGGCGGTCGGCGTCGGCGTCGTTGCCCGTGAGCACGGCGTAGTCGTGCTGGTGCGCGAGCACGCTCGCCATGGCGCTCGGGCTCGACGGGTCCATGCGGATCTTCTCGTCCCAGTCGAGCGTCATGAAGCTCCAGGCGGGGTCGACGAACGGGTTCACGACCGTCAGGTCGAGCCCGTAGTGCTCGGCGATGAACTGCCAGTACTCGACGCTCGCGCCGCCGAGCGGGTCGGCGCCGATGTGCAGGCCGGCCTCGCGAATGCGATCGATGTCGAGGATGTACGCGAGGTCGGCGACGTAGTGCAGCCGGTAGTCGTAGGCGTGCGTCTCGATCGCGGCACCGCGCTTCACGTCGGTCGACCCGTTCGCGATGATCTCGTTCGCGCGGTTCGCGATCCAGTTCGTCGCATCGGAGTCGGCCGGGCCGCCGTGCGGAGGGTTGTACTTGAAGCCGCCGTCGCGCGGCGGGTTGTGGCTCGGCGTGATGACGATGCCGTCGGCGTCGGCGAGGCCGCTGCGGTTGTGCGTGATGATCGCGTGGCTGAGCGCGGGGGTCGGCACGTAGCCGTCGTGCGCGTCGACGAAGACCGCGACGCCGTTCGCGGTGAGCACCTCGAGCGCGGTGCGCTGCGCGGGGGAGGAGAGCGCGTGGGTGTCGGCGCCGACGAAGATCGGGCCCGTGGTGCCCTGGCCGGCGCGGTACTCGACGATCGCCTGCGTGATGGCGGCGATGTGCGTGTCGGTGAAGGCGCCGTCGAGGCTCGAGCCGCGGTGTCCGCTCGTGCCGAAGACCACGCGCTGGGCGGGATCCTCGAGGTTGGGCACGCGGTCGTGGTACGCGGCGATGACCGCGTCCACGTCGATGAGGTCGGAGGACTGGGCGGGCGTTCCTGCGCGAGTCATGCGCCCATCCAACCACCGGCCCCTGCCCCGGTGCAGGGCCTTTCCCGGCGCGCGCCCATCGACCGAATGAAGGGAGCGCGGCCCCCCCACCCGGCGTGTCACCGTCGACACGCCGGGTTGGGGTCCGCCGCTCCCTTCATTTCGTCGATTCGGCGGGCGGGCGCGGGGCGGGGCTACCCTCGCCGGATGGCTCGCGACGACCTGCGCCCTCCGCTCGACCCCGACCTGCGGCTCGATGATCTCGAGGCCGCGCGCGGCGACGGGCTCGTCGCCCGCGCCGACCTCACCGGCGTGCGCGTGAGCGGCGTCGACCTCGGCGACCGCGACCTCACGGGCATCCAGCTCTCCGAGGTCGCACTCGAGGATGTGCGGGCCGACGGCACCGTGCTGCGGGCGGCGGTGCTCTCCGAGGTGACGATCGAGCGGCTGGATGCGCCCGTGCTCGATGCGGCACGCAGCCGCTGGCGCACGGTCGTCGTCTCCGACTCGCGCGTGGGGTCGCTCGCGGCCTTCGACATCGACCTCGACGTCGTGCGCTTCGAGCGCTGCCGCATCGGCTTCGCGAACCTGCGCGGAGCGACCCTCACCGACGTGGCGCTCGTCGACTGCACGGTCGACGAGCTCGATGTCTCAGGGGCGACGATCACGCGTCTCGCGATGCCCGGGTCGAGCATCCGCACCCTGTCGGTGCGCGACGCGACCCTCGCGCACGTCGACCTCTCGGGAGCCGAGCTCGACGACGTCGACGACATCGCGAGCCTGCGCGGGGCGACGCTCGCGAGCGATCAGCTGTTCGCGCTGCGGGGCAGCGTCGCCGGGGCGCTCGGCATCCGCCTCGTCGACTGACGCGCCCGCCCGCCCGCGCGCCCGCCCGCGCGCCCGCCCGCCCGCCCGCGCGGCGCCCGCCCTCGCACCAGCGCCGCCCTGCCCCGCCTCTAGACTGCGGAGCATGAGCGCCGCCCCCGACAGCCCGCCCGCCTACAGCTACCTGGGCCCCGTCGGCACGTTCACCTGGGAGGCCCTGCGCCAGGTTCCCGAGGCCGAGGGCGCCGTGTGGCGCAGCGTCGCGAACGTCGGTGAGGCGCTCGCCGACGTCATGACGGGTCGCAGCGTCGCCGCCATGATCGCGATCGAGAACTCGGTCGAGGGCGGCGTGAGCGCGACGCAGGACGCGCTCGCGACCATCCCCGGCCTGCGCATCATCGGCGAGTACCTCGTGCCCGTGAACTTCGTGCTCGTGGCTCGCCCTGGCACTCGGCTCGAGGATGTCAGGGTCGTCTCCGCGCACCCGGTCGCCTACGGGCAGTGCCGCCGCTATCTCGAATCGGCGATCCCGAGCCACGGGCATATCCCCGCCGCCTCGAACGTCGCCGCGGCCGCGGGTCTGCTCGACTCCGAGCTCGCCCAGGCCGCCGTCGCGCCCCCCGGCATCACCGACCACCACGCCCTCGAGGTGCTCGCCGAGCAGATCGGCGACAACCCGAACGCCGTGACGCGCTTCGTGCTCGTGAGCCGCACGCTCGGCCTGCCCGAGCGCACCGGGGCCGACAAGACGAGCGTCATCGTCGAGCTGCCCGACAACGCGCCGGGCCGCCTGCTCGAGATGCTCGAGCAGTTCGCCACGCGCGGCGTCAACATGAGCCTCATCGAGTCGCGCCCCATCGGCGACGAGCTCGGCCGCTACCGCTTCGTCATCGACCTCGACGGTCACGTGCGCGACGAGCGCGTCGCCGACGCCCTGCTCGGCCTCAAGCGGTTCAGCCCGAACGTCATGTTCCTCGGCTCGTATCCGCGCGCGGATCAGCAGCAGATCGAGGTCGTCTCGCAGTACGGCGACGACGTCTTCACGGATGCTCGCGACTGGTTGCGCGGCATCCTCAGCGGCGAGCCGCAGAACTAGGCGTCGGCCGCGGCGACGCGGCCCGCCTCCTCCGCCTCGAGGCGCTTCGCCTCGGCCTCTGCCTGCGCGTCGGGCTTGACCGAGTGAACGTCGGCGTCGCGCGGCACGCGCACGATGAGCGCCGCCGGGTCGACGTGCACGCTGAGGCGACGGATCAGCCCCATCTCCTCGCCGTCGATCTCGAACTCCTCCGGCTCGCGGAAGCGCAGGTCGGCGCGACGGCCCTGGAAGTACCGCAGCGGCCTCACGCTCTTGTCGGCCGCGATGAGGCGTCGGCCGAACCTGGTCTTGCGCAGCACGCCGTTCTCCCAGATGACGGTCGTGCCGATGCGGATCCAGCCGAAGACGTTCTTGGGGCGCATCGCGACGATGTCGATGAGCCCGTCGTCGACCTTCGCGTCAGGCAGCACGGGCACGTTGCCGGGCAGGATTCCGCAGTTGCCGATGAGCAGCGTGCTCACCATCGTCGAGCGGCTCGCCGCCCCGTCGAGCGAGTAGGTGACGCGCAGCGCGTTGACGTCTTTGAAGATGCGGGCCACGGCCTCGACGTACGCGAGCCAGCCGACCCTCTTCTTGAGCTCGGGGTTCGTCGCGGCGATCATCTTGGCGTCGAGGCCGACGCCGAGCATGACGACGAAGACGTGGCTCGTCGCGGCGCCGTCGGCGTCGACGATGTCGGCGACGCCGACGTCGATCGCGCGGTCGGAGCCCGCGAAGGCGGTCTGCACCGAGCGGGGAACGTCGTTGAGCGTCAGGTCGAGGTTGCGCGCGAGCAGGTTTCCCGTGCCGGCGGGCAGCAGCGAGATCGGGGTGCCCGAGCCGCGCAGCCCCTCGGCGACAGCGCGCACCGTGCCGTCGCCTCCGGCGGCGAGCACGACGTCGACGCCCTCCTCGACCGCGTGGCGGGCAGGGCCCTGACCGGGGTCGTCGACACTCGTCTCGAGCCACAGGGTCTCGGCCCAGTCGTGCTCGCGCTCGGCGATGAGGATGGCCGAGCGCAGGGCATCCACATCGATCTTGATCGGGTTGTAGACGACGGCAGCGCGGGGGCGCGGCGAGTCGGCGTGAGGGGCGCTCATGCGGTCAGGCTAGGGCATGGGCCTTGATGGGCGGAGGGGGTCGCGCTGCGGTGCGTGCCAGACTAGGAGGCGTGATCGACCCCCAGCTGCTGCGTGAGAACCCCGACCTCGTCACGGCCTCCCAGCGGGCTCGTCGATCGTCGGTCGAGCTCGTCGATCAGGCCGTCGCCGCCGACCGCGCCCGCCGCGAGGCCATTACGGCCTTCGAGGCGCTGCGGGCCGAGCAGAACGCGCACGGCAAGCGCGTCGCGCAGGCGCCGAAAGAGGAGAAGGCCGCGCTCGTCGCCGCCGCTCAGGAGCTCTCTGCGCAGGTGAAGGCTGGGCAGCTCGCCGCGACCGAGGCCGATGAGGCGTTCACCCGCATCGCCGGCTCGATCCCCAACGTCGTGCTCGACGGCGTGCCCGAGGGCGGGGAGGACGACTTCGTCACCCTGCGCGAGGTCGGCGAGAAGCGCGCCTTCGACTTCGAGCCTCGCGACCACCTCGCGCTCGGCGAGCTGCTCGACGCGATCGATATGCCGCGCGGCGTGAAGGTGTCGGGCTCGCGCTTCTACTTCCTGAAGGGAGTCGGCGCCCGCCTCGAGATCGCGCTCATGACCATGGCCCTCGATCGCGCGCTCGCGGCGGGGTTCACGCCCCTCATCACGCCGACGCTCGTGAAGCCCGAAATCATGAGCGGGACCGGGTTCCTCGGCGAGCACTCCGACGAGATCTACCACCTGCCCGCCGACGACCTCTACCTCACGGGCACGAGCGAGGTCGCGCTCGCCGGGTACCACGCGGGCGAGATCCTCGACGTCTCGGCAGGCCCGCTGCGCTACGCCGGCTGGTCAACCTGCTACCGCCGCGAGGCCGGCAGCTACGGCCGCGACACCCGGGGCATCATCCGCGTGCACCAGTTCCAGAAGCTCGAGATGTTCAGCTACATCGACCCGGCCGACGCCGAGGCCGAGCACGAGCGCCTGCTCGCGCTGCAAGAGGGGATGCTGCAGTCGCTGGGTCTCGCCTATCGCGTCATCGACACGGCGGCCGGCGATCTCGGCACCTCTGCCGCGCGCAAGTTCGACGTCGAGGCGTGGGTGCCGACGCAGGGCGCCTACCGCGAGCTCACGAGCACGAGCAACTGCACCACGTACCAGGCCCGCCGCCTCGACACGCGGTTCCGCGGGGAGGACGGCAAGACGTCTCCCGTCGCGACCCTCAACGGCACGCTCGCCACGACGCGCTGGATCGTCGCCCTGCTCGAGACGCACCAGCAGGCCGACGGGTCGGTGCTCGTGCCCGAGGCGCTGCAGCCCTACCTCGGCGGCCTCGCCGTGCTGGAGCCGATCGCGTGACGGCTGAGCACATCACGGCCGGGCACGTGACGGCCGACGAGCGCTGGCTCGTCGCGCTCGACATCGACGGCACCGTGCTGCATGAGGACGGCACGCTCAGTGACGCCGTTCTGCATCAGGTGCAGCGCGTGCGCGACGCCGGCCACGAGATCATGCTCGCGACCGGCCGCTCGGTCGCGATGACGCTGCCCGTGCTCGAGCGGCTCGACATCGCGCCGCAGTACGTCGTGTGCTCGAACGGGGCGATCACGCTGCGGCGCGACCCGCAGGCCCCGACGGGATACCGGCGCCACCACGTCGAGACGTTCGATGCGACCGATGTGCTCACGCGCATCCGCCCGCATCTGACCCAGGCCAACTACGCCGTCGAGGACGAGACGGGCGTCTACCGCTACACCGGCTGGTTCCCCGACGGGGCGCTCGGGGCGATCAGCCTCGAAGTGCCCTTCGAGGAGCTCTGTCGCGAGCCCGCGACGCGCGTCGTCGTCATCTCGCCCGGTCACGCGATGGAGGAGTTCCTCGCGGCGGTCGAGCTCATGGGTCTGCACCAGGTGAGCTACAACGTCGGCTGGACCGCCTGGCTCGACATCGCGCCCGACGGCGTCAACAAGTCGACCGCGCTCGAGCGCGTGCGGGATGCCCTCGGTATTCCCGGCGAGCGCGTCATGACCGTCGGCGACGGCCGCAACGACATCGAGATGCTCGCGTGGGCGACGAGCCTCGGCGGCCGCGGCGTCGCGATGGGCCAGGCGCCCGACGAGGTGCTCGCGGCGGCCTCCGAGGTGACCGAGCGCGACACCGCGGATGGCCTTGCACTCGCGCTCGCGGGGCTCACGACAGAGGGCTGAGTGTTCGTCACCCGAACGGGAGCAGGCTCGCCAGGCCATTCTTAGCGTCACTCGGGCTAGAATCGCACTTTGGGGTCCATGGAGGGCTGTCCGAGCGGCCGATGGAGCTGGTCTTGAAAACCAGTGGGCAGAGATGTCTCGTGGGTTCGAATCCCACGCCCTCCGCTGCGAACGGCGGGGGCTGCCGTGCGAACAGGAGTGTGAATGGCTGAGCTGAGGCGCGATCGATCGACGCGCTCGCTGCCGACCGCGCACGTCCGTCACGGGCGGCTGCGCCGGTCGAGCGGCTGGCGCACCGTCGTCTCGGGCATCGCGGCGGGTCTCGCGGTCGTGCTCGTGAGCGGAGCATCCGTCGCCGCGATCACGCTCGCCCAGCTCGACGCCAACATCGACGAGGTCGTGCTCACGGGTGCGAACGGCGAGGTGCGCGAGCTTCCGACCGTCGGCGAGTGGGAGGGCGGCTTCAACGTGCTCATCGTCGGCGTCGACAACGCCGAGGGCCAGCAAGACCAGCGCGAGCGCGACGGCGCCACGCTCAACGACGTCAACATCCTCGTGCACGTCGCCGAAGACCAGCAGTCTGCGGTGGCCGTCTCGATTCCGCGCGACCTCGTCGTGCCCATCCCCGAGTGCCCCCAGGAGGACGGGGGCACGTCGTGGGCGATGAGCGCCCAGCCCTTCAACTCGGCGTACAGCGTCGGCGGCCTCAACTGCGTGGTGCTGACCGCTGAGGCTCTCACGGGCCTGTCGATCCCCTACGCCGGAACCATCTCGTTCGATGGCGTGGCCATGATGTCGACGGCCGTGGGGGGCGTCGATGTCTGCGTGGATGCTCCCATCAACGACCCCTACACCGGCCTCGATCTGCCGACCGCCGGAACCCACACGGTCGAGGGCTACACCGCCCTCGCGTTCCTCCGCACGCGCTACGGCGTGGGCGACGGCTCCGACCTCAGCCGCATCTCGAACCAGCAGGTCTACATGTCGTCGCTCATGCGCACGTTGCAGAGCGGGGGCACCCTCACCGACCCGGCGAAGCTCTACGGCCTCGCGCAGGTCGCCACGAAGGCGATGTCGCTCTCGTCGAGCCTCGCGAGCATCGACACCATGGTGTCGATGGCGCTCGTGCTGAAAGACATCCCGACCGAGAACATCACCTTCGTGCAGTACCCGGCCACGACCGGCGTCGGCGGCGTCTACGCGAACAAGGCTGCCCCGATCGAGCGTCTCGCCGAGGCGCTGTTCGAGAAGATCCGCAACGACGAGTCGTTCCTGCTCGAGGCCGATGCGACGGGCAACGGCTCGACGCTCGCCGAGCCGGCTGAGCCGACTCCCGCCCCGTCGCCCTCCGAGACCGCGACCGCGGCTCCCGCCCCGTCGGCGTCACCGACCGTGCCTCCCGTGCCCGGCGAGACGCCCGCCGCCCCCGAGGTGCTCGAGGGCGTGCTCGGCCAGACCGCTGCACAACAAACCTGCTCGGTCGCCAACTGAGGCAGACTGCGACGATGACCGAACGGACGCGTCGCGAGGCAGCGGGGCCGTCGGCTCCGCGCGCCGCCGTGCGGCACGCCCGCGGCCGACGATCGAGCGGGTGGCGCACGGCCCTCAAAGCGACGGCCGCGGTGCTCGTGGTGGCTCTCGTGAGCGGAGCATCCGTCGCCGCGATCGCGGCCTACCAGCTCGCGAGCGGCATCGATTCGGTCGACATCGGGGGCGATGTTCCCACGGTCGGCGACTGGGAGGGCGGCTTCAACGTGCTCATCGTCGGCATCGACAATGCCGAGGGGCAGAGCGACTCGGGCGAGCGCGAAGAGACGCTCAACGACGTCAACATGCTCGTGCACATCGCCGAGGATCAGCAGTCGGCGGTCGCCGTCAGCATTCCGCGCGACCTGCTCGTCGACATCCCCGCGTGCGAGCAGGAGGATGGGGGCCGCAGCGAGCCGCTCGAGTTCGTGCAGATCAACGATGCGTACGGCGAGGGCGGGCTGCCGTGCGTCGTCGACACCGTCGAGACGCTGACGGGGCTCGAGATCCCGTACGCCGGCACGATCTCGTTCGACGGGGTGGCCCGCATGTCGTCGGCGATCGGCGGTGTCGAGATCTGCATCGATGCGCCGATCTACGACCCCTACACGGGCCTTGATCTGTCGACCGCCGGTGCGCACGTCGTCGAGGGGTATGAGGCGCTCGCCTTTCTCCGCACCCGCCAGGGGATCGGCGACGGCTCAGACCTCGGCCGCATCTCGAACCAGCAGACCTACCTCTCGTCGCTCATCCGCACGGTGCAGACCGAGGGCGTGCTGACCGACCCGGCCGCGCTGTACGGGCTCGCCAAGGTCACGACAGAGTCGATGGAGCTGTCGACGAGCCTCGCGCCTCTCGACACGATGGTCGCCATGGCGCGCGTGCTCGCCGACATCCCGACCGAGCGCATCGTGTTCGTGCAGTTCCCCGGAGAGGTCGCGGTCGACGGCAACCTCGCCGGACGCGTGCTGCCGCTCGAGGAGGAGGCGGCTGAGCTCATGCGTCTCATCGAGAACGACGAGCCGTTCCTGCCCTCCGAGCCCGATCGCGGCACGGTGGCCGACCCGAACGCACCCGCTCCCGCTCCGGCGCCGTCGGCGAGCGCGACGGCCGAGCCCGCGCCCTCCGCCTCCGCCTCGGGCGAGGCCTCAGGCGATCCCTCGGCTGCTCCCTCGGGCTCGCCGAGCGCGGCGCCGAGCCCCGAGGTGCTCGAGAACGTGCCCGGGCAGACGGCGGCCGACCGGCGCTGCTCCTCCTCGCGCGGCTGAGGCAGAGCATCCGCTCGCTCTCGGGCTATAGTGGTGGAGGCTCACGCCAGGAGACGTCGCATAGTCCGGCCGAGTGCACCACCCTGCTAAGGTGGAGTCCCCGTTTAGGGGACCGAGGGTTCAAATCCCTCCGTCTCCGCTCTTGTCCTGTCTCAGGACATAGGAAACCCTCGAACCTATTGGTTCGGGGGTTTCCT
>JAOASR010000027.1 GCA_030158585.1 Microcella sp. | reverse complement strand
GTAGTGCACGGGCAGGGCGAGCAGCCACTGGCCGGGCTCGCCGAGGGCGCCGTTGGAGGCGGCCGCGCTCGCGAGCACGGCGTCGGCGCTCAGGGCGACGCGCTTGGGGGTGCCGGTCGAGCCGCTCGTCTCGACGACGAGGGCGACGCGTTTCTCGACCTCGAGCGGGGCCGTCTGCACGGGGTTCACGCCGCCGCCGCGGAAGAGCACCGCCGGGCCGTCGCCGCTCAGCGCGTGCCGCAGCGCCTCGAGGCAGGCGAGGGGGTCTCTCGTGTCGATGACGGTGAGCGGGCGAGTCACCCGTTCACGGTACTGCGCGCGGCTGGGGCGGGGGTGGGCACCCGTCACGCGGGCACGTCTATCGGTCAGTTATTGCTGCGCGCGGGAATCCCGGCCGCAACGAGTGACCGACAGGCGTGTGCGCGGACATGCGACGGTCACAGCGCCCCCCGAGTTCGGACCCCCGTTGCTCACTGCTCGTCAGGCACCAGCCGCTCGACGAGCAGCGCGACGGCCGCGTCGGCGTCGATGGATGCGCCCATCGACGGCGTCACCACATCGAGGAGAAGTCCGTCGATCGCCCAGTGCAGGAGGGCGACCTCGCGCTCGCCGCCGGGCAGCCCGGACCGAGCGTGGTACGCGACGTCGAATCGATACGCCTCATGGAGCGTCGTCTCGAGCATCGTCGCGAGCTCGGTCGATCTCGTCGCCTCGAGCCGCAGCTCGAGCAGGGCGATCAGGAGCTGAGGTGCGGCCCGCACTCGGCGGACGATGTCGGCCATGTACTCGACGAACAGTGCACGGGTCGGCGGGCGCGACTCGAGCGTGCGCAGCACGGCGGGGTCGGGCTGGAGCCGTTCGTAGATGCGCTCAGCGGTCGCCGCGAGCAGGTCGGCCCGGCGACGGTAGTAATTCGACGTCGTGCCGATGGGGACGTCGGCGCGAGCATCCACGGCCCGGTGCGTGAGCCCTCGCATGCCGGATTCGACCAGAACGGCGAGCGCCGCGTCGCACAGCATCGTGCGTCGCTCCGGGTTCTTCGCCATGCCGGTCAGGCTAGCGGATGCACGACAGGTGTCGTACGTTAACCACGACAGTTGTTGTGAAAGGAGTCACCATACGCGAACTCATCTACTTCATCGCCACCAGCATCGACGGCCGCATCGCCGACGCGGACGGCGGAGTCGACGCGTTCATCACCGACCCGGAGTTCCTGCAGGTGCTCGCGCACGAGTACCCGGAATCGCTGCCTGCGCACGCGCGCGAGGCGCTCGGCGCGCGACTCGATCCGGAGCGCTCGCGGTGGTCCACGGTCCTGATGGGGCGTCGGACCTACGAGCCGGCTCTCTCGGTCGGGATCCTCAGCCCGTACGCGCCGCTCGCGCAGATCGTCGTCTCGCACAGCCTCCGATCGTCGGGCGAGGCCGGCGACCCGATCGTCGTCGACGATCCGCTCGCGACCGTTCGACGGCTCAAGACAGAGGGCGACGGCGACATCTGGCTCTGCGGCGGCGGCGAGCTCGCCGGCGCCCTCGCCGACGAGATCGACCGGCTCGTCATTAAGGTCAACCCGATCGTGCTCGGCGAGGGCCGGCCGCTTTTCGCGGGCCCACCCATCTCGGGGCGCTGGCGGCTGACCGGCGTGCGTCGGCTCCCCGGAGACGTCGTGCTGCTCGAGTACGACCGCGACCGCTAGCGCTGGACTGTCAGTACTGCCAGGGGAACGGCGACCAGTCGGGCGCGCGCTTCTCGAGGAACGAGTCGCGGCCCTCGACGGCCTCGTCGGTGCCGTAGGCGAGCCGCGTGGCCTCGCCGGCGAAGAGCTGCTGGCCGACCATCCCGTCGTCGGTGAGGTTCATCGCGTACTTGAGCATGCGGATCGCCGTGGGGCTCTTGGTGAGGATCGTCTCGGCCCAGTCGAGGGCCGTCGCCTCGAGCTCGGCGTGCGGCACGACCGCGTTGACCGTGCCCATCTCGTAGGCGCGCTGGGCGTCGTACTCGCGGGCGAGGAAGAAGATCTCGCGCGCGATCTTCTGCCCGACCTGCTTGGCGAGGTAGGCGCTGCCGTAGCCGGCGTCGAACGAGCCGACATCAGCGTCGGTCTGCTTGAAGCGCGCGTGCTCGCGGCTCGCGATCGTGAGGTCGCACACGACGTGCAGCGAATGCCCTCCGCCCGCAGCCCACCCGGGCACGACGGCGATGACGACCTTCGGCATGAAGCGGATGAGGCGCTGCACCTCGAGGATGTGCAGCCGGCTGGCCTTGGCCGGGTCGACGGTGTCGGCGGTGTCTCCCTCGGCGTACTGATACCCGCCGCGGCCACGGATGCGCTGGTCGCCGCCGGAGCAGAACGCCCACCCCGCATCCTTCGGGCTCGGGCCGTTGCCGGTCAGCAGCACCGCCCCGACGCGCGGGTTCTGCCGGGCGTCGTCGAGCGCGCGGTAGAGCTCGTCGACCGTGTGCGGGCGGAAGGCGTTGCGCACCTCCGGCCGGTCGAACGCGATGCGCGCGATGCGCCCCGACGTGTCGAGGTGGTACGTGATGTCGGTGAGGCTCTCGAAGCCCTCGACGGGGCGCCAGCGCTCGGCGTCGAACAGCTCGGAGACGTGCGGGGCTGCGGGCTCGGCCATGCCGCCAGCCTAGACGCGGGGGCTGGCCGGGCGGCGTGAGCGGGCCGCGGCGCGCGTGCCCGCGACGGGTGCCAGACTGTGCGGCATGACGACGCCGGCGACGGATGCCCTGCCCCCGCTCGACGAGGTGCTGCGCGGCTCTGCCGTGGTGTCGGTGCCGCTGACGACGCGATTCCGCGGCGTCGACGAGCGCGAGGCCGTGCTGCTGCGCGGCCCGGCCGGGTGGAGCGAGTTCAGCCCCTTCGCCGAGTACGGAGACGCCGAGGCCGCGACGTGGCTCGCCGCGGCACTCGACTATGGCTGGCGCGACGCGGGTGGGGCCGAGCTGCGGTCGAGCATCCCGGTCAACGCGACGCTGCCGGCGGTGCCGCTCGATCAGATCGAGGGCGTGCTCGCCCGCTACGACGGCTGCCGCACGGTGAAGATCAAGGTCGCCGATGCCGGGGAGACGCTCGCCGATGACGTGGCGCGGGTGCGCGAGACGCGGCGGCTGATCGGAGCCGAGGGGCGCATCAGACTCGACGCGAACGGCGCCTGGAACCTCGACGAGGCCGAGCACGCCGTGCGCGCGCTCGAGCAGTTCGACCTCGAGTACGTCGAGCAGCCGTGCGCGAGCGTCGACGATCTCGCCGAGCTGCGCAGGCGCATTCACCGCATCGATGTGCTCGTCGCGGCCGACGAGAGCGTGCGCCGGGCATCCGACCCGCTCGCGGTCGCGCGCGCCGGTGCCGCGGACATCCTCGTCATCAAGGCCGCGCCGCTCGGCGGGCTCTCGCGTGCGCTCGCGATCGTCGCCGAGGCGGGACTGCCGGCCGTCGTGTCGAGCGCCCTCGACACGAGCGTCGGGCTCGCGATGGGCGC